>JBPOJG010000419.1:0-5270 GCA_052033835.1 Spirochaetota bacterium | reverse complement strand
AGGACCCATCTCGAAACACGGGCCGACTCGAGATCCCCTCTTCTGTGTGTGGCACCGCTCGTGACCGTGTTCGCTTGTCCTTCAAATCCGTCTAGTGTTCTGAGAAGAACGGATAGAAGTTTTCTTGGTGCCTCAAACATTCCGTCTTCTCTGCGACCCGCAAGTGAGTCAATTTCGTCCAGAAAAAGAAGGCTCGCGGGGAAAAGTTCAGCGGCATCAAATACCAATGCCAGATTTTGTGAGCTTTCCCCATAGTATTTGCTTAGAATGGATTCTATAGGAACGTAGATCATCGGAATTCTGCAGAGGCAGGATACAATTTTTGCCATCGTTGTTTTGCCTACACCCGGATCTCCCTCAAAAAGGACTGCACGCGGCCTGTTTTTTCCCGGATACTTTCTAGTCATCAGTGTAATTTCTGAAAAAGCTTCCGGATGAAGAATCGGCCAGATGATCGAATCCTGAACTTCTCTTTTGGTGATTTCGTAACCCGCCATATGTCCGAAGTCCCAGGCTTCTCCTTTGATCTCTGCTTCGAGCGGATCAAAGACTTCTATTCCGAGTCTAGAAAGGATTTCTTTTGGATTGACTGTTTTTGTTTCGGAATCCGAGAAAAATTTCAGAAGGTTGAGTACTGCCAGAGATTCTTCCTCTCTGAAGTTGCCTTTTCTTGAGATTTCTATTCTGTTCGAGGAACCCAGAGTAAAGAAACGGAATCGGATATTGTCCAGAATTCCTTTTGTTTCAAATATATTTTCATTCAGCGCCTGAAAGGAATAATAATTGTTTTCGAAAGTATGCACCCTTAAATTCTCAATCTGAGTTTTTATGACTTTAATACTGTCAAAGATCATTTCCTTGGAAAGGACTGCAGGTGTAATTTCAATCTTGATCTCACCTTTTTCGGAAGTGACGGAAAGCCCTCTGACAGAGTTTTCCCCCCTGCTGTCTTTTGTTTCGCGAAATATGAGTTCCTTCAGCTGCAGAAAATCAAGCGTATTTTTCGTTCCGTTCGTTTCCAAAAAATCCAATTCCTCTAAAATTTAATTGCATATAATAACCCAAAAATAGTCGATTGAATATTAGGAAAAGAATTTAATTTCTGAGGTTCAGAATGGCAGACGGCTCATTATCACAGGAAGAAATAGATGCTCTACTCGGTTCCGGATTCAGCGGTGGCGATGCCCCGTCCTCCGGCGGTGGGAGTGGAGAAGATGATATATTTAATGCCAGTCTTGGAGACTTGGGCGGAGATTCATCATCCCTGAACATACCTAGTTCAGATGCCATAGCAGCTGCCTTAGGTACAGGAGGGTTCACACCTCCGCCGCCTCCAAAAACAATGGCAAAACCGACTCCTATGAGCGGAAATTCATCGAATCTGAATCTTCTGATGGACGTCACAATGTCCCTGACTGTAGAACTCGGCAGGACAAATATGCTGATCAAGGATATTCTTCAGCTTTCAGAGGGAGCAATTGTAGAATTGGACAAGGCAGTAGGTGAAGACTTGGATCTTCTCGCAAACGGGAAAATTGTAGGAAGAGGCAAAATCATAGTTATTGATGACTGTTATGGAGTTCAGGTGACCTATATAGTAAACCCTGCAGAAAGATTTAATATGGCGCAGAGTCTGTAATGAAAAAAACGGTTTCCATTTTATTTCTATTTATCATTATTTTGGGATGCAAGGAAAACTCAAAAGGCGATCTTAAGTTTGGAGCCAAAATGGAGATGGTTCCCGTCGATACAAATAATGACGGCAAGAAGGATGCGATGGGATATTATATAAACAATTCTGATAATCATAGAATTGTTTATCAGGAGCATGATTCTGACCAGAACGGCAAATCCGAATTTTTTGTCTGGAGCGGACTTTCACCGGTCGATCCCAAAAGAGCCACTAAAGAAACCGTAAAGGTCCATGAAGAAGAAGACACCGACAAAGACGGAAAGATCGATACGATCCGCTGGCTTCTCCCGAATGATTTTATTGCAATGAGTCAGGTAGACAGAGATGCAGACGGTTACTTTGAGACGACAAATTATTATACAATGCGCAAGACAATAGCAAGATCCGAAGTGGATTCCAATAAAGACGGGTATCCTGACCAGTTTTTCTGGGCGAACAGGGTTGAAGTCGATACTGATTTTGATAAAAAGCCGGATAAATACTATATTGGCAGTTCAGAAGCAGAAATCAGAACGAAAGCAAATGATAAAAACAGCCTTAAACCTCTGAGTGAAAAAGAGTCATGGGCTTTGAATCCAAGTCTTGTTCCTGCACAGGAAAAGGCCATCATCAGAACAGATTTGAATTGAGCGGCAAAAATCCTCCATATAGAATAGGTCTTGATGCAAGACCGCTTTCTACCAGAGTTTCAGGGGTCGGCAGACTGATCTCTGAAATATTAAAATATTTTCCTGACAAAAATAATTATGAATTCATTCTTTTTTCTCATCTGTCGATTCATGAATCTCATCAGGAAATACTGAATCTTCCGAATGTGTCTGTTCAGAAGGGAGAGGGTTTTTTTTCCAAAAAGGGCGGACTGTATTTTCTGTTTGAACTTCCAAGACAGATTCGAAAGATGAATCTGGATCTTTTCTGGGGTTCTCAGCAGGTGGCACCGCTTTTTCTTCCGAAAGATCTTCCTATTGTTCTCACATACTGCGATCTTGTTCTTTATCTTTATCCTGATACAATGAGAAAGATTGCAGCTCTCCAGCAGAAGTTTTTCCAGGGCAGTTCAGTAAAAAGAGCCGATTTCATTCTTTCCATCTCTGAAAACACAAGACTGGATCTTGTCAAAAAATTTAAGTTTCCGGAGTCAAAGATAGGAATCAGTTATCCTGGAGCTGATCCTCTGAAACTGAAAGATTTTCTGAAGATTCCTGCATCAGACAGACTGAACGTTCTTCCTGAAAAATTTATCCTTTCTGTTTCCACAATTGAGCCTAGAAAGAATTATCCTTATCTTCTCGAAGTGTTCAGAAAATACAGAAAACTGGCTGAAAAGCCGATCCCTTGGGTGATCGTAGGAAGAAAAGGATGGGAAACTGAAAAATTTTACAGTGATCTTGAATATGAACAGAAAACTTTCCATGATATCATCATTATCGATAATGCAGATGATGCAGATCTTCATCATATCTATTCAAGAGCGGAACTGTTTCTTTTTGCGTCTGTCTATGAAGGTTTCGGTATTCCGCTTCTAGAGGCACTGATTCACCGAAAAAAATGCATTGCTTCAGATATTCCGACTTTCAGAGAAATTGGAGGAGATTCAATACCATACTGTTCGCTGTCGAATTCAGATGAGTGGGCTTATGAAATACTGAATCAGCTTAAATCCGAAAAAATTCCGGAAATTGATCTGGAGAAATTTTCATCCGAAAACTCTGCTCTTGCGACTTGGAAAGTATTTCAAAAGGTGCTTGGTCTTGGAAAATGAAGTGACAGAAAAACTCTGGAAGATTGCTTCAAGAGTTCCTTTTCCTTCTCCTTTTTTTCTGAAACCTTCCAGAGAGGAAAAGCTCAATATTCCTTTTCTGTTTCCTGATTTTAAAAAATACTTTCTGGAACTCGGTTCAGGGTGGGGTGAGGTCGCTATTGAACTTGCAGAAAAAAATCCGACAGTGCTTTATCTTCTTCTGGAAAAAAAAATAGACCGAATTAAGAAAACAATTCGAAATTCAGAAAAAAAAGGTCTCAAAAATATAAAGATCATTACAGTAAATTTCAACTGGTTTTTGAATGAATTTCTTTCTGATAATCAGTTTGATGAGATTCTTCTGAATTTTCCTGATCCTTGGCCGAAATCGAGACATCATAAACACAGGACATTCGATTCTGCTTTTTCTGAAAAACTGTCCCTTCTTCTGAAGGACGGAGGGAGATTTCGTTTCGCATCGGATCATGGCGGGTATGCCAGACAGGTCATCAGAAATTTAAGAAACTGCACTTATTTCGGACAGCCGGAAATCAAGTTTCAGAGAGATGATATCCCCGTTTCATTTTTTGAATCGGAAAAAAGGAAGGAAGGAAAAAGAATCTATTTTTTGGAAACAATTAAGGATTGTAATCTGAAAACATAAATAATCTCTGGAAACTGGTGAAGACAAGACTGAAAAATCATCTGCAGAACAGCACTGAGCTGAAATGGATACCGGACGGATTTCATTTTCTGGGACCGGAAGAAAGCGCAAAACGGCGGAATCTTTTAAATCTTCTGCACGGCTATTTTAATGAAAAGGGTTTTTTGGAAATCCAGATGCCCACTTTTGATTTTACTTCCTCATTTCAAAATCACGTCAATCCTGCTGAACACGGAAAATTTTTTAAAATCAAAGACGGTTACGGGAATGAGATTTCTCCCAGTAATGATCTGACTCTGCAGGCAGTGAAGGGAATGGCCGGATTCGGTGAAAAGAAGGGAAACTACAGACTGTATTACATTTCCAAGATCTGGAAGGATCAGTCTCAGTACAACGGTGCAAGAAGAGAGTTTCTGCAGGCGGGAGCCGAAATCATAGGTCATTCCAATGAAGGGACTTTTAAACTGATCATAAAAATCCTGGACGAAATATTTGAACTGATCTCATTTAAAAAGAAGATTACAATTGTCCTTGGAAATATTCTTCCTTTTTATTATATTGCTGAAAAACTCAAGCTGAACAGCGCAGAAAAAGAGACTCTCACTAGGCTCATGTACTCCAAGGATACTGAAGAAATCAGAAACTTCCTTTCTGGAAAAAAAGGGAGCAGGGACATTTTTGACATACTGCATCATCTGCTTTTCAGTTATTCATTTCGGGAGATTCTTCCGGCACTTCTGATTCTGGAAGGCAAATACGGATTTCCTTTGAAAAACTGCATCAAGGAAACAGAGGAACTTCTTAAATTTTCAGACAGTATGAAGAATATAGAGATCTGTCCTGATTTTTCTTTAGTCAGGGATATGGATTATTATACAGGATTCGTTTTTCAGGGTTATGCAGGAAGACTGTCCTTTCCTCTTGTGCAGGGTGGAGCTTATGACAGGCTCTTTCAGAAATTCACAGGTGAGGAGAAAAATGCATGCGGATTTTCGCTGAATATAGACATTATAGAAGAATTAATCAGAGAGGAACAGTAATATGCCGGCAGAACTAGTTGTAGGCGCTCAATGGGGCGATGAAGGAAAAGCTAAAGTCATTGATTATCTAAGCAAGGATACTGATATTATTGTAAGATATCAGGGCGGTGCAAATGCAGGACATACTGTTGT
>JBPOJG010000123.1:0-3813 GCA_052033835.1 Spirochaetota bacterium | reverse complement strand
GCTTACCGTCTTTAAAACAATGGAACTCAGAGGACTTGATCCTTATTCTGAAACTCTCAAACTGCTTGAAAAATATATTATCGAGAAAAAATCTAAAAAAATCCCTTTAGCAGCCTAATGGGTTACTATTTTTCCAGCATAACAAAATGTCAATAGAAATAAATTTTTTCTTCTGATTAATTCGCAGTAATGAAAAAAACGGTATATATTAGGAAAATCTAATGAATGCCGGGTCTTATCTGTGCCCGCAAATGTTTTTCCGTAAGGAAATCTTGAACCGTGGGATTGTGAAAAAGTATCACGCGGAGCTTGCACTGAGCCTGCCGAATGTGACGCGGAGGTGTTTTCTGTAATATGCGGCGAGGTTTGGGATATCATCAAGGTGTGCTGCTGGCGCCTTTGAAAAACTGACTGAGTTACAATATAAGAAACTGAGTCCCTCAGCTGATCCGAGCAGCAGAGCAGATGAGGGACTGACCCAAAGTTATTGTACAAAGATCCAGGCTGCACCCATATTTGAACCGTCTAATTGGCCGCCGTTAATCGCGGTGCTTCCATCCGCACTGATGCCGACATAACCCTGCTGGGAATTCCCGACATTTCCGCTCCCGACGAGTTTGGACCCTTGCTGTGTCCAGGTCGTGCCGGAACGTTTGAACACCCAGGCTGCACCCAGGCTGCTGTTATCACTATAGCCCCCAAGAAATGCAGAGTTTCCATCGGCATTGAGGCCGATTGTGCCGGCTATTTGGGCTGCACCGACATTTCCTGTCCCGACAAGCTTGGAACCTTGCTGAGTCCACGTTGTGCCGGAGCGTGTGAATACCCAGGCGGCACCTACGTTAGTACTGTCACCAAAGCCGCCGACGATTGCGGTGTTTCCATCGGCACTTATGCCAACAGCACAACCCTGTGCAGTATTCCCGACTCCTCCCGTTCCGACAAGCTTGGAACCTTGCTGGGTCCAAGTCGTGCCGGAGCGTGTGAATACCCATGTCGCACCTTGGACTGCATTATCCATATAACCTCCAATGAGAGCGGTAGTGCCATCTGCACTGATGGCTACAGAAAAACCCTGCTGTGAATTCCCGGCATTTCCTGTTCCGACGAGTTTGGAACCCTGCTGTGTCCAGGTTGTGCCGGATCGGGTGAATACCCATACTGCACCAAGGTTTGTGTTATCAGCAGGACCGCCAAGGATAACAGTGTTTCCATCAGCACTGATGGCTGCCGATTTTCCTTGCTGTGCGGCGCCCACATTTCCTGTCCCGACGAGTTTTGCCCCCTGCTGTGTCCAGGTTGTACCGGAGCGTGTGAATATCCAGGCTGCGCCTTGGTTTGTGTTATCCTGATATCCGGTGCTTACAGCGGTGTTCCCATCAGCACTGATGGCAACAGCATGGCTCTGAAAGGCGGGACCAACATTTCCTATTCCGACGAGTTTGGAACCCTGCTGTGTCCAGGTTGTGCCGGAGCGTGTGAATATCCAAGCCGCACCCTGGCTGCCATTGTCGCTGTATCCTCCAATGATGGCAGTGTTTCCGTCCGCGCTCAGTGCAGTAGAATAGCCTTGAGTGGCGTTCCCTGTATTCCCCGTTCCGACTAACTTAGAACCTTGCTGGTTTGCGATAGTTCCGGAAGATACAACGGTGAAACTTGAACTTGCATTCATTGCAGTGCTTCCATCAGCTGCGGCCACAGCACCGGTCGTCGTGCCCGGCATTACAAAAGCAGTTGCTGTGCCTGCAGATTTGGAAAGTATGATGGCAGGTACACCGGAAACGGTGACTGAGCTCAGATTCGACAAATCTGGGCCAAGGCTTGTGATTTTAAGGAGTGTTCCAATCGGCCCGCTTGCCGGTGAAAAAGAGATTGTCGGAGGTGCTGCTGCAGTACTGCCGGAACTAATCGGAGTATTGTCCACAAACTGAATTTGACTCGATGCTTCCGCAGCAGTGATGGTGACAGAAGCTGTATTCGGACTGCCCACAGTGAGTTTCCCTCCTTCCTGAAGATGACTGGTAATTGCAGGAAGAAGTATTGTTGTCAGAGGAGTGCCGGAAAAGGTAACCTGAGATGCACCTGATCCAATTGTAATGGAACTCCCGTCCGTTTTTTTTCCGTCAAAAAGTCCGTCTTCAAAATCAGCTGCAAATGCACTGACGATCGAATCGATATCTTCGTAAGTTACGGTACTGCCCTTCCTGTGCCTGTTTGCCAAATAAGAGAACCCCGCCATAATGGAAATGAATTTTGCTGATACATCACTTGCCGGATTCTGCAGTTCAATCGAAATATCATCTAGTTCGGGATAATCTGCATCGTTAATGACTGCCCGGATATCTTTTTCAGCTTTCATTACAGACTTGCTGCCTGATGAGAGTCCTCTGTTCAGTCCAAACCGAATCACTACTTCTTTGCCTGCCTTCTTGTAAAGTGCATTCCTGTCTGTCTTGCTGTCTGCTGCTTTTGCCAGATTCTGAAAACGTGCAGCTGCAAACTTGGTAAAAGGAGAAACCAGCACTCCCTGCCGTTTGCTTCCGGTGATCTTGGTTTCAGATAAAACTTTAGAAAGTTTAAAATTGGAACTTGGAGAGAGTGTTATGTCGGCATTGGATTTCTCATCAAACATCTTTGTACTGCCGCCGGTGCCGGCCGACACTGTGATGCATACAAGCCCGCCGGTTCTGCTGAAGCTCAGGGAATAATTTCCGCTGTCATCAGTAGTCCCGCCTGCCAGTACAACTGAAGTATTGCAGGTTCCGTCCGTACTGACAGGATTTACAGTGACGGTGCCCTGTTTTACGATTCCCTTTACAGCAGTTCCCTCCATTGTTACACGGGTGCTTCTTGCAAAGGACAGACCCAGATTCTGCAGAAGACTTTCTGAACCTTCGTCAGAATAGCCCAAATTTTTACAATACAACTGGGACATTATAATTAGAATCATTATAATGCTTCTTCTATTGAAACTCTCCAAGTTACTTTCCATTTTTTTAGTCCACCCTTTTATTTTGAGTATCCGCATCTTCTCTCTTTCGTAAAAAAATAATTCCTTTACAGCAGGCAGTCTTCCTTAGAGCCCCTCATTTCCATTTCCCAAAAAACTCGACTGCGGAACCTGGTATATTATACATACTTTCTATTATAATCTGACCTATTTTTTTATAAAATTCAATATACATTTGATCTTTTTTTATCGCTTCTGGAATTTTTTGCCCGCGAATTGCGCTAATCTTCGCGGATGTTTTTATCTCACGGGAAAGCCGCGGAGAAAAAGAGGGGAGCGACGATCTGAATGAAACACTGCAATTCATCATTAAATTCTATTTCCTAACCCCATCCGAAACCCCCAAAACCTCTCTCTCCCTCCCTTTAAATTACTCCCCCATATTAAGGGAATGGACTCTCGTTTAAAGTCCGTTCCCTTTTCTTTCTGCAGTGATTTTGTCTGTTTTAGTTTATAGTTAATTGCATATTGTATGTTTTAGTATTCGGGGGGTATACTTAATTCGCGTAGATCCGCGTGATTCGTCGGCAAACTTTTTTTCATCCTTCTGTTTACCACGGGTTTAAACCCGTGGTAAACCAAAAAAATCTTTACAAATCCATACTATATAAACAATCACCTTATGAAAAAAATTATCCTGTTCATTCTGATTCCAATTGCATTTCTGAGTTCCTAATCCGGTAAAAATAAAAAGACTCTCCACAAATCTAAAACTAAATCGTCAGACAAAGAAAAAAAAGCTTCTGCGAATTCTTCGGAAATGAATGAAGGGCAGAAAAGAAAGAGCATTGTTATTCAACTGA
>JBPOJG010000359.1:0-1549 GCA_052033835.1 Spirochaetota bacterium | reverse complement strand
AATTCAGTCTACCAGTCCGTGGTAAGGTTTTCCACCGGTACAGTTTCACCGAAAGAATTTTCAGATATAAGACTCAATTTGAATCAGATCGTCTGATAAACAAGCACACCTGGAGCGAGGTCCATATCTAGTCAGTTATGGACTTCATTCAATCTCAGTCAAATATCCCTTCCCTCGGCATTACCGAATCGTTCCAGAGAGAACATCTGCTTATTCCCCCGCTTTCACCCTCGCAAAGCCTCTGCAAGCCTCACCTCTGTTCGATTAACTCAGTAAAATAAAGAGTGAGGGAAAAGCAGGGATCTTTAGCAGCTTCCATTTTAGCGAGGGACGCAGTCCCTTAGCGACGTCCACGTTTGCAAAACCGCCGGTAGGCGTGAAACGTGGGTTAAAAGTAACTACGACGCAAAATTGGAAGCTGCTGCGGTTACGCTGAGTAGTTGCTTTTTTGGTATATATGAAGACAATAGAAACCACTGCTGCTGTTCGGGAAGACAACTGTCTGATTTTGAAACTGTCAGACGATATTCCACCGGGCCGTTATCGAATTGTACTAGTTCTGGAAGAAGAACCGATGGAAGAGGATTTGACTGAAGAAGAGAAGTCCTATTTTGACAGAGAATTGAAAGCAATAAAAGAAAATCCAGACCTAGGTCATTCCTAGGCTGACATAGTGAATGAATTGGAGACAGATATTGGCAGAAAAATACCAGTTCACAGATAATGCAAAGAAACAGCTAAAAGAAAATTTTAAGTACTATAATGATAAAAATCCGAATGCAGCTGATGAATTTATAGTAGAAGTTTATGAAAAATGTGCGCCTTCTGCTAGATGCAGAAACGCGCACATAAACTAATTTTTTAGTAAACAGAAAGTTTGGATTCCATCTCAGAAATTTTTTCGTAATCCACTACTTTCGCTGATTCCAGTTTTCCGTCCTTGACCATTCGGAGAACAGCCTTGTTTCCGATTTTCTGAGACTCTACATTTACAGGAATCAGTTTTCCGCCCTTTTCTTCAAAGAGTTCTCCAGGCTGATTTCTGAGAGAAACAAACGAAGCTGAATTTTTTCCGTCTTGAATATTCATTGTGAGTTTTTCTCCAAAACCGGAGTAAATCATCTGAATCTTCGTATTACCCTCTGCAAGTTCCTTCACATAATTTCCGTTCTTGTCAAATTCGTTCAGTCCAAGAGGATTTGAATCTGTCCAGAACTCGATAAGGTTCAAAATGAGGACATCAATTACAAACATCCAACTGTAGGCAAAAAAGAAAGCTACATACATAATCAGTGTTTTTATGACCTTTGAAACCATTGGGCCTCCAATGTTGATCCCGTCATTAAAAGAATGCATTTTTCTAATGAAAGTAAACTTTCCGAAACAGTTTGCAGTGCCGATCAGAAGCATTATCGGAATTAAGAACAGGGTTAAAAATTTTTTCTTCATCATATTCTCCAAAGTAATACTGAGCCCAGTATACCCCTGTATATTCTATGTAAAGAAAAAAGAGACAGTCTGACAAAAAAGTACGCTGTTCTGCGTATTG
>JBPOJG010000078.1:0-23819 GCA_052033835.1 Spirochaetota bacterium | reverse complement strand
CCGTCTCCTGCAGAGGAGATCTTGGTCAATCCGTCTAGGTTTCTGTTTGTATAACCTGTGACGTACATATTATCACTTGAATCTCTCACAATTCCCCAGATAATCGAATCTCCTGCCGTTCCGCCTGCGCTTGTGATCAGACTGTAGCAAGTCTGATAGGCAGTACTTGAATTGAATTTAAATATTGCAGGAGTCACTTTCGGATCAGGATTGGCACATTTATCTCCAGCCTGCGAATATCCGGCAGCCCAGAGATTTCCGGAGGAATCGGTCACTGCACTGGTAACTGCCAGATGTCTCCCGGTGCTCGGACTTGAAGTTCCAATCAGGTTAGTAGAAAGCCAGGTGCCTGCCGTATTGTATTTCATAATGGAAATTGCAGCATCTGTCCCGGCGGGATTGGAAACGGAATCGAGATTTCCCTTTGCATTTCCGAGCAGATACACCGTTCCGGCAGAGTCGGCATAAATGCCATTTGCAAACGATTCGGAAGAACTCAAATAACGCAGGCTGCTCCAGGATCTGTTTCCGGCACTGTCATACTTGGAAATTGCAGCACTGTAATTATTAGGTGCAGATATTCCGTCGAAAGCCCCCGGACCATAAACTGTCCCTGCAATAAAAATATTCTCGGAACTGTCTACAGACAGACCATTCTGTCCGAAATTGCCGGAAGTCGCAACATTCAGCCTTGTCCATTTTCTGTTTCCGTCCAAATCATATTTTGTGACAAAACCGGACAATGACCCAGGATTTGGATTCACTTCCCCGTCAAGACTTCCCATCGTCTGCCCTGCGGCATATAAACTGTTGGAAACAGAATTAAAAAAAAGACTTCCGTATCCCGCTGAAGTATCAAAGCCGGCCACTCCATGCAGGACAGTCCAGACATTCTCACCGCTTCCGAGTATCTGTATATCCAGTTTAAAATCAATTTTACCTGCAGAGTTTGAAGCAGTGACCGTAAATGAAGTCAGAGGAAATCCGCCTGAAAAATACGACACGGAAGGAGTTCCAGTAATGGAGCCGGTGGCAGAATCAAAAATCAGTCCGGCAGGCAGAGTCGGGCTGATGCTCCAGGAATCCACCTTTCCATTGACTGTAGGAGTAAAGTTCACAGAGTTTCCCGGGATCAGCTTGAATGTGCTTTCTGAACCGTAGGAAACTGCTGAAGGAACTTCTGAAGAAGAACTGACTGCCTGCACAGTCTGCAGCTGACCGTTTACGAAAAAATAACTTGCAGCAGAGCCGCTTTTGGAACTGGAATCAAACGGAGATTTTTTAGATTACAGGCAAGCTGAAAAAAAAATAAGAAAAAATAAAATTAAATTATATACCATTTCCTTCCCCTGTCTTCTTCTGCAAAATCAGTGCTCCGCGAACCCCGCATCCCTTCGACACACTCAGAGCATCACTTTGGTTTGAACGTCATTCTTTTAAGCTTTTGCGCAACCCCATTCTGTCTCCTGCTTATTAAAAGACAAGAAAAAATTGAGTAAAAAAAGTCCTGCCTTGTCTCACAGTCTCAAAACTGCACACAAAAAAAGAACATTTCAATCGGAGATTCTTTACCGCCTTCTGAGCAGAGACACAACGGAACCCGTCGAGAATTCTGAAAGTATTCCTGCAAATTACCCTGCCCAAACAGGGCCGCCGGCACCCTCAGCGAGCCTGCCGAATCCAGGCTCACTGCGTCTTCAGCTCACCTGCACACGAAGTGCCCAAGGGGAGTTTGTAATCTAAAAATGTATATAATGTATCTCATATCAGAAAACAGTTCATTTCATAAAGTTCTTCCACCATCTTTCATAAAATTTATCTTCCTTCACTCTGACAATTTCTCCGAACTTGGGAGTGAGAAGAGTGATATTCTTAAGCTTGGCCTGTTCTTCCAGTTTTTCTGCGGGTTCATACCAGTCGTGAAGGGATAGATCAAACATTCCCCAGTGAACAGGAACGAGCTTTTTCCCTTTGAGATCCAGAAATGCCTGTGCTGTCTCCTCCGGCAGAACGTGTACTGCTCTCCACATCTCATTGTACTGACCGTTTTCAATAAAAGTCAGATCGAACGGTCCGTATTTGTCTCCGATATTCTTGAAATGCACATCGTATCCGGAATCTCCGCTGAAATAGAAGTTCTCTTTTTCTGACTTCACTATCCAGGAACCCCAGAGTGTTCTGTTTCCATTGATTCCTTTTCGGCCCGAAAAATGCTGTGCGGGTGTACAGATAAATTCAAGCCCCGCATCGCTGTGAGAAACCCACCAGTCCAGTTCCGTAATTCTTTCCTTTTCCACTCCCCAGTATCTCAGATGGGACCCTACTCCGAGAGGGACAATGAATGCTGTTTTCTTCTTCTGAAAAAAACGAATTGTATCCATATCCAGATGGTCATAATGATCATGAGAAATGACTATATAATCCAGTTCAGGAAATTCTTCAAGAGGAAGGGCAGCTTCCTGGAACCGTTTCACTGCAAATGAAAAAGGAGATGCCGATCCGGAAAAAACGGGATCAAACAGGATGAGTTTTCCCTGAATATTCACAAGGAAACTCGAATGTCCGAACCAGATGAACTTGATTCCTTCTTCCTTTTTTATAAATTCCTTTACATCCGGTTTTTCAGAAGGAAGTTTTACCTTCGGAACCCTGTTCTTTCCGCCTCCGAAAAAAAACTGATACAAAGCACTCATTCCTGTATTCTCTCTCATCTTCTCGAGAACATCAGGTTTTCTGTTCACAAACTGCTGTCTTTGTGAATCATAATTGACTGAAAGCTTAGATGTTTCCACTGAACTCCAGTCAGGATCTTTTCCAAATGCAGTGCATCCGGATACAAGAAATGAAAATATATACATTATAATTATATTTATTCTGCTTAACAAAATACCGACTCCTTAATTCTGTTTTCAGTCTCTTCACAGAAACTGCCAGCTTTACATTACTGAAATTCCGAGAAACTTCAGTCAATAATTTTTTCCATCTGCAAAGACAGTTCAGGTTCACATCACACTGCAGGGATGGGCACAGCTTTCCTTGGAACCCGATTTTTCAAAAAGATCCACTCTTTTTTCCACAAGCCCTTTTTATGCTTGACAGGCAAGCCCTGTTTTTCAGGCTGGATTTGCTCTAAAGGAGAATATATGAGTAAACCTCTGATTGTTCAAAGCGACAAAACTCTTCTTGTGGAAGTGGACAACCCTGAATTTGAAGACTGCAGGTCTCATATTTCCAGATTTGCTGAACTGGAGAAAAGTCCAGAATATCTGCACACATACAGAATCTCCCCTCTTTCTCTCTGGAATGCTGCATCGAGCAAACTCAGTGCAGATGAAATTATCGGAAGTCTGGAAAAATTTGCGCGTTACTCTGTTCCTAAAAACGTAATCAATGAAATCAGAGAACAGATCAGCAGATACGGCAAGGTAAAACTTGTTATGGAAGAGACAGGCGAACTTGTCATCATCTCGAATGAAAAAGGGTTCATCCAGGAGATCGGAAGCCACAGAAGCATTCAGCCTTTCATTCAGGAAAGACTGAGCACTGATAAGATTTCTGTCAAAAAAGAATACAGAGGTCATATCAAACAGGCTCTCATCAAGATCGGATTCCCAGTGGAAGATCTGGCCGGATACGACGAAGGAAACAAATACGGATTCAATCTGAGACCTGAAACTCTGAGCGGACGGAAATTCGGAATGAGAGACTATCAGAGATCTTCTATTGAATCCTTCCATGCAGGCGGAAGCAATGAGGGCGGTTCAGGAGTTGTGGTTCTTCCCTGCGGTGCAGGAAAAACAATCGTAGGAATCGGAGTCATGCAGCTGATCGGTGCTGAAACACTGATTCTTGTGACAAACACTTTATCCATCAGACAGTGGAAAAATGAAATCCTGGACAAGACGGACATCCCTGAATCAGACATAGGCGAATATTCCGGTGAGACAAAAGAAATAAAACCAATTACAATAGCAACATATAATATCCTGACTCACAGAAAGAAGAAAGGATCAGAATTTACACATTTTCATATTTTCAGTGCAAACAACTGGGGACTCATTGTATATGATGAGGTGCACCTCCTCCCTGCTCCCGTATTCAGAATGACATCTGAACTTCAGGCAAAGAGAAGACTTGGACTGACAGCAACACTCGTAAGAGAAGACGGACTTGAAGAAGATGTATTCAGTCTGATTGGTCCTAAAAAATATGATGTGCCTTGGAAGGAACTCGAAAGCAAATCCTGGATCGCAGAAGCAAAATGCGTGGAAATCAGAGTGGGAATGGAAGATGATCTTCGCCTGAGATACTCCATATCAGACGACAGAGAAAAGTTCCGTCTTGCATCTGAAAATCCTGAAAAACTCAAAGCGATTGAACTTGTTCTCGAAAAACACAAGGGTTCAAACATACTGATCATCGGACAGTACATTGATCAGCTCGAAACAATTGCAGGACATTTTAAAATTCCTCTGATTACAGGAAAAACTCCTCTCGGAGAAAGACAGGAACTGTACCAGGCATTCCGTTCGGGACAGATCAAATCTCTTGTAGTGAGCAAGGTCGCAAACTTTTCCATTGACCTTCCGGACGCAAATATTGCGATCCAGGTTTCCGGAACATTCGGTTCAAGACAGGAAGAGGCACAGAGACTCGGGCGTATTCTCAGACCGAAGAAAGAGGACAACACTGCTGTATTCTATTCACTGATATCGAGGGATACAAGTGAAGAAAGATTCGGACAGAACAGACAGCTCTTCCTGACTGAACAGGGGTACGAATATGAAATCTATACTTACGACCAGTTCAAGGAAGCAGCAGATGAACTTCGGGCACTGAGTGCAGCAAAATAACTTAATAAAAAGACTTAGGAAAAAGGATCGGTAAACACTGATGTATTTCTCGGCCAAAAGACTTGATGTAGTAGAACCTTCCCCGACTCTTGCAATCACTGCAAGGGCAAATGCACTGAAAGCAGAAGGTAAGGATATAGTGGGCTTCGGTGCAGGAGAGCCTGATTTTGATACTCCGCAGCATATAAAGAATGCAGCAATAAAAGCAATGGAAAAAGGATTGACTAAGTATACACCCACGTCAGGAACTGTCGGTCTTAGAGATGCAATCATAGAAAAATTCAAGAAAGACAACGGTCTTGTCTATGAAAGAAAAAATATCATTGCAGGGGTCGGAGGAAAACAGGTCATATACAATTTCTTTATGGCTGTTCTCAACCCTGGTGATGAGGTCATCATTCCTGCTCCCTACTGGGTCAGTTATGCAGACATTGTAAGACTTGCAGAGGGAGTTCCGGTCATTGTACATACTACTCCTGAGTCCAATTTTCAGATCACCCCGGATCAGCTGAAAAAAGCTCTGAATGAGAAAACCAAAGTATTCATCTTCAATTCCCCTTCCAACCCCACTGGAGCTGCGTATACAAGAAAGGATACAGAAGCATTATGTAATGTCCTCCTCCAGAAAAAGGTGCTGATTCTGTCCGACGATATCTATGAAAAAGTCATCTATGACGGGCTTGAGTTCTGCAATCCTGCAATGATTTCCAATGAACTCAAAGAAAGAACTTTCATTGCAAACGGAGTTTCAAAGGCATATTCAATGACAGGCTGGAGAATCGGTTACGGAGCAGGTCATCCTGAAATCATAAAAAATATGGACACAATGCAGGGACAGTCCACTTCCAATCCGACTTCCATCGCTCAGGCAGCCGCTGAAGAGGCTCTCAGAGGAGATCAGTCCTGTGTTGCAGAAATGGTCAAGGCATTTGACGACAGAAGGAAGAAGATTGTAGCAAGCGTAAGAAATATCCCTCATTTCAAATGCAATATGCCTCAGGGAGCATTCTATGTATTCCCTTATATTAATGAAATTTATGATCTCCCGAAATTCAAGGCAATCTGTGCCGGAAAGGAAAAAGAGCCAAAAAGTAAAATTTTCTGTGATGTGCTTTTGGAAAAATATGACGTTGCTGCAGTTCCTGGAATTGCATTCGGCGATGACAATGCAATCCGTCTTTCCTATGCACTTTCTCAGGCAGCAATAGACAAGGGTGTGGAAAGAATTGCAGGTATGGTAAAAGAACTGCTCTGATGAACAGCTCAAACCTGACAAATATAAACAGGGATACCAGAATTTTCGGAATTCTGGGATTCCCTCTCTCTCATTCTCTTTCACCGACAATTCACAATACTTGGTTTTCAGAATACGAAGTAAATGCAGTATATCTTGTATTCGAAAAAGAGTTTCCTGAAAAGACTGCTTTTTTCCGTGAAAAAGCTTTCCTGAAAATTTCAGGACTTTCGGTTACAATTCCTCACAAAGAATGGGCATTTGAAATCTCAGAAGAATGTGACGAAGCAAGCAAGGCAATTCAGGCATCGAATACATTGGTCCCGAATGAAGAAGGTGTCATTCATTCTTACAATACCGACTCTATAGGAGCCTTGGCAGCGCTCCGAAAAGGAAATAAGAAGATTCTGGAATCGAAAAAAGATGTGCTGATTCTCGGAAGCGGTGGAAGTGCAAGAGGCATCTCGTATGCCCTTCTGAAAAACGGATATCCCGGGAATATCATTATCTCATCCAGAAATGAAGAAAAAGCCAGAGAAATCATTGGACATCTGAACCAGATCCGTCCTGCCTCAGGAGACTACATTCCCTTTACTCAGCTGGAAAATGAAAAGAAAAGATTCGCGCTCATTGTAAACACAACTCCTGTCGGTATGAAAGGAAGAACCGATGCAGAGCTTCTTGATTCGGGATTTTATCAGAAGAATCATACCGTTTTTGACATTGTATACAACCCTATCCGCACTCCAATGGTCATCCATGCAGAAAAAGCAGGTGCCAAGACTGTTTCAGGTCTGGATATGCTGATTTTCCAGGCGGCAGAACAGTTTCGTCTGTTCACAGGAATCACAGTACAGCAGAAAAGCATCAACCTGATCCGGAAAATTCTGGAAGCAAAACTCAAAGATTAATCATTTTTCTGAAAATAAGCACTCTTAGATTCTCCGGATAAAAAAAACTTGACCTCTCTGTAATTTCAGTAAAATTACAGCCAGACTGCAGACAGAGTCTGCAATTACAGGAGGATGTATGTCCGAAAAATTCAGTGAAGATACAAAAATCAGATCATTAAATTCAATGAATCTGATTCGTTTCGGACTGTTTATATTTTATGTTATCAGCCTGGCTGTAATTCATAAAGTTTTTATTTCAGCTCAGATCATTTCTCACTGTCTCGGTGTTTCAGTGTTCGGACTGAGTGCTGCATATTTTCATTTTCAAATAAAGCAGGAAAACGTTCCAAAGTTTCTCCCTTATTCTGTCCTCATTCTTGACATTACAATAATAAGCTTATTGAATATATATGATTCAACTTTCGGAAGACTTTATGCATCCGGAATTATAAAAAACCCGGCTCTTTATTCATTATATTTTTTTACGATCTTTTATTCCGCATTTCTTATGAATAAGCGTTTTGTTCTGTTCTGCGGATTTTATTCCGCTCTCGGAAATGTATTTCTGAACATTGCAGCCTACTCTTCCGGCCTGGAATATTCTGAAGATCCGAAACTTTTTAATGAAACCGGCTACAGTTCACTGAGTGTAGAGACAGTGAAATCGCTTTTTCTTTTTAGTTTTGCCTATACAATTGCTGTTCTGATGAAGATTCTTCAGGACACGATTCAGAAAACAAACGAATCCCTGAAACAGACAGATAAGACAAACAGGCAGCTCGAACATCAGAGTGCTGATATTCTGAGGACATCCGCTCAGCTCAGCAGAACCTTAGATGACTGGAGCAGAAGAATATCATTATTTTTTAATGATCTTCAGCACCAGACAGAAGAGACAGCCAGAATAAATCATTTTATTGATGAATTCACAATTTCACAGGAAAAAATAAAGACTTTGGCAGGAATTCAGTCGGAAAGATCGGACAGACTCGCAACTCTCACAGATACTGCACAGTCAAAAAGAGAAACTGCAATTGAAAAAAACAGACAGCTTATGAAGAATATGGAAATCATTCAGACCAGCAGCAATGAGATACAGGATTCTCTGAAAGAAGACAGACTCTCTGCAGAAAAACTTCATTCGTTCTTCAATAAGCTGACAGAAATCAACGGTATTATCACTGAAATTTCCGAAAAAACCAACCTCCTGGCTCTGAATGCATCCATTGAAGCAGCCAGAGCAGGAACCTCCGGAAAAGGTTTTGCTGTAGTGGCAAATGAAGTCGGCAAACTTGCAGATTTCAGCAGTTCAAACGCAAGAGAGATTTCAGGGATAGTAAAGGAAAGCAGAAAGGTGATGAAAGCATCAGAGCTGTCAAAGGCAGAAGTAAATATGAATGTCAATTCACAGACTGCACATCTGAACACTGCAATGGAAATGATCAGAAGTATTGCTCTTTTGAATGATTATATGAAGGAAATGAATGATTCCTATGTAGAATCAGTTTCTGAATTCAGATCGGGGACAGTCTCTCTTTCGAGTCTGGTAAATGCAAATTTTGAAAAAACAGAAGAAGTCAGAGGATCATTAAAAAATGTAACAGGAAAAATACACAGCTTTGCGGATGAACTTAAAAAAATGGAAAAAGAACTTTCCGACATTCACAGTCTTTCTGATCAGCTGAAGAGTCTTGCATCCGCTACTCAGCAGACGACTCAAGTTCCCTGACTCTTAATTCTGAAATTTTTTCCTTGTGTCTTTTTTCTCTTTTGATCTTATTTTTCTTTATTTTATTTTTATGCCTTGCTGATTCAGATTCTTTTCCTGAAATTTTTTCTTCCAGTTTTTTGCAGAGAATATCTCTTGCCTTGTATCGGTTGAGGCCCTGAGTTCTGTGAACAGAGCATTTTACTTCTATTCCGGAAGGATTGTGTCTGAGAAATACAGCAGTGGCGACCTTGTTGACATTCTGCCCTCCGTTTCCGCTTGACCTGGTAAAACTTTCTTCCAAATCAGATTCCTTTATTCCGAGCCTTTCCATCTTTTCCTTCAGACTTGCATTTTTTTCAGGACTGACAGGAAAGGAAAGACTCATACAGTTCTCCGTTCAAAAAAAGGAAAAGGTTTTCCTTCCTGATTCAGACAGACAAAAGTAACCCTGCAGCTGATCACTTCTCTTTCCTCAAGAGTGTCTCTCTGAAGTGACATCGCTGTCGTTCTCACTGTAAATGACGATCGTCCCTGCTTTTCGATACATGCGTAAATCTGAATCATATCCCCGTTTCGGCCTGGTGTCTTGAAATCCACGTCATCCATATTGACAGTCACAATATTTGTATATCCGATTTTTCTCATTCCAAATATTGCAGCTGCCTCATCAAGCCATGCCAGCATTATTCCGCCGAACAGATTGCCATGAGCATTCAGTGATGCAGCCATAACCAAGTGCTGAGTGACAAGCTCCATACCCTCTTTGCTCATACAAGCACCTCAAGTATCCAGGTAAGTATCTGCTTCATTGAATACCCGTCATACGCAGCCTGCTGAGGCAGGAGACTGGTTTCCGTCATTCCGGGAAGCGTATTTGTTTCAAGAATATATGGTATCCCTTTTTCTATAATAAAATCTGTCCTAGAATAGCCCGAGCACCCGAGCACAAAATGTGCATATGCTGCTGACTGTCTGACAAGTTCAGTAATCTCTTTAGATATTCTGGCAGGTGTGATTTCCTCACTGCCGCCCTTGGTATATTTGGCCTTAAAATCAAAGAACTCAGACTTAGGCACAATTTCCGTAGGATAAAAAGAATGCAGTTCGTTGTTTATTTCCAGAACCGCACAGGAGACTTCAATCCCCGAAATACATTTTTGAACGATGATTTCCTTTTCTTCTGTGAATACCCGTTTCAGAAAATGACCAAGCTCTTCTCTGTTTAAGATTTTTGAAGTGTTTACACTGCTTCCGCCCGCATTCGGCTTTGCAAATACAGGATACGGAAAGTCGATCGAGTCCAGAACGCGGCTGACGTCACTTTCCCAGTCTTTCTTTTTTATCAAAGAAAAAGGTGCAACAGAAAATCCTGCATCCCTGAAAACTCTGTTTGACTTGTCTTTGTGCATTGCGAGTGCTGAAGCAGCAGTCCCGGAACCAGTATGACGTATGCCCTCAGAGTGCAGAACGGCCTGAACTGTCCCGTCTTCACCCTGTCCTCCGTGAAGCCCAAGAAATGCAATGTCGGAACCGAATGATTTTTTCAAAGGAAAAATATGTTCCTTTAAACGTACAGATTTCCGAAACATATTTTCAAATTCATCATCATAGCCTACCTCAGGAAAAGCCGACTCGTATTCTTCCGGAATCAGCCATTCACCTTCCCTGCTGATATAAACAGGCCTGACTTTAAACTTTGTCCTGTCTAGAGTCTCATAGATGAACTTGGCCGTGCGAAGAGATATATTGTGCTCTGTAGAAACCCCTCCGAAGATTACGGACACCGATTTCATTTAACTGTCCTTTTCTGATAAATCGTGTGACCTAAAAATTTAAAATTTTCAGAAATCCCAAACAGAGTTTCCGAATGTCCAATAATCAGAAATCCGTCTTCGTGAATCACTCTTTCAAATCCTGCGAATATTTTTTTCTGAGTTTCTTTGTCAAAGTAGATGATTACATTTCTGCAGAAGATGATGTCAAACTTCTCCGTAAACGGATACCCCGTTTCGAGCAGATTGATTTTTTTGAACTGAATCAGATCTCGCAGAGGCTGTCTGACTGTATAATACGTTCCGTCGTTTTCCTTGCTGGATGTAAAATACTTCATAACAGTACTCTTTTCTACGGGTGCAAGTCTGTCGTCCTTGTACATCCCCTTCTCTGCTGTCTTCAGAACATTTGTATCAATATCCGAGGCAACAATTTTGATGTCCCAGCCTGGTCTTGTACTGAAATAATCAAGGACTGTCATTGCTATGCTGTACGGCTCTTCGCCGGTAGAGCAGGCCGAAGACCAGATACGGATACTTTTTTTATAAGTCTTTTTACTTTTCTCTTCAAGTACAGGAAACACTGTATTTTTCAAAAATTCAAAATGATGATTCTCTCTGAAAAAGTCAGTCTTGTTCGTAGTGACCTTATTTATGATTTCGTCAATTTCTGCATTAAAAAAAGTTTTCTCAGACTTCAGCTTCTGCACATAATCTTTATAAGTGGTCATACCAAGTACTCTGAGCCGACTGTTCAGCCTGGACTGAAGCATAATTTTTTTATGAGGTGCAAGTGCAATTCCCGTTCTCTCGTAAATAATACCTTTCAGATAATTGAACTCAGGATCCTCAATTACTGCAATGCTCTGGAATAGATCTGCCATTTTTTCCCTTCCGTCTGAACACGTCAGACTATAGGGAAAGACTCAAAGATAGGCCTTCCATTGAAAAGAACTTTTTACAGTTTATTTTCCGAGAACAGAAGGATTTCCGAAATCAAAAAGTCCGGCAATGCATCCTGTCATCAGAGTGGCAAGAGTTGCCGCCCATACTGCCTTCCATGCAATTGAACTGATTTCATGACTCCTCGAAGGAATCATATTTGTCATTCCGCCTACAAAGATTCCCATCGAAGCCATATGAGCAAAACCGCAGAGAACATAGCTTACAATCAGCATTGTTCTGTCAGTGATTGCTCCTGCCTTGGACAGCTGACCTAATGCCAAGTAGGGAGGAACTGATGTCTGAAGAAATCTTTGTCCAATCAGTTTGGAAGCAATCCAGATCTCGTTCGGATCCAATGAAACTCCAGTAAAAAAAGTAGGAATGAGAAAAGCAGTACCAAAAATATTATCCAGACTGATATATACAAAAATTTTTCCTATCCCAATCTTCAGATACTTCCAGACAACAATCCAAATGGGATCGGCATCTGCCACTTCAATCAAGTTGAATGATGCCAGATGTTTGAAAGTCATATTCAGAAGTTCCACACATCCGATGATGGCAATAATGACAGCAGCAATTCCCACTGCCATCTTGACTCCGTCAAGTGCACCGAGAATCAGTGAATCCATATAACTCGGCTTCTGGACATTCGGATCTTCCTTTTCTTCCGGAATTCCTCCCATTGTATCAGGCACTTCCGTTTCCGGTATGATAATCTTTGATATTACGAAACAGGCAGGAATAGTGAGAATGGACGCTGAAACCAGGTGTCCTGTAATTGCCGGAAACGTTGGCCTGAGAAGTCCTGCATACAACCCAAGGACAGTAGATGAAATAGAACCGAAACAGCTCGTCAGAATGGCGCAGAGTTCACTTCTGGTCATTGTAAGAAGAAACGGTTTAATAGCAATAATGGACTCGATTCCTACGAAAATGTTAGCAGATCCTGCAAGAGATTCTGCACCGCTCACTTTCATTGTTTTATGGAAAATCCTGGCAAAAAAGCCGACCACAGGCTGAATTGCATTCATTCTGTACAAAAGACTGATTATGGCCGAAAAGAATATCACCTGCGGCAGAGAACGGAATGCAAAAATAAAACCCAGATGAATCCTTTTCATATTGAATGCACCATCATATCTGTCATCAAGAATAAGTTTAGGATCAAACTGATTGGTATTTGCATTGATCAGATCAGTAGGATTCACGGGAACCCATTGTCCGCCGGGAGTATATGGAACAAAAATGGAACCAAAAAGAAATCTTGCCCCTGCCTCGGAAGCATCCATCAGAAAATTCAGAGCATCATTTAGAGTAGCGACAGCATCCTTTGTTCCGGGAACTACAAAAATAAGCACTCCAATGACAAACTGGGAAAGAAGTCCCCATTTAATGGTTTCCCAAGGCACGAGTTTTTTATTTTCTGAGGTCAGCCATGCCAGAAAGCACAGTACATAAACACCAATTAAAGAAATTACATTCAGTCTTAAATCCATATTGCCCTTGCCAGTCGTTCCTGACCCAATCCAGTCATACAGCCAGAAAAAAGATACTAAAATAAATATCGTCAGTCTTTTTTAAAAAATCAACTCACTGACTTATGATATTCAAAACCGCATTCTCAATAATATCGTATGATTCGTTTCCGCTGGAATTGCTCTTTTCATATGTAGGCATTTGGGGTTGTGCAAAAGCTTAAAAAATGAGCTTCTACAGAGCCTCGATCGCAGCTCCAATGACTGCCAAGGTCTCCGATTCAAAACACTGTCTTGGAAGTTCGGTGGACGAATGAAAGTCCAAAATTCGTTCCATCGGATTTGTCATGGAGACTGGCCTTTCCGGAATTACCTGCAATCTGAAAGAATCACCCGAAATCAATCAGATTGATGAAACCGGATTGATTCAGTTGCTTTTTTTGGGCTGAGAAAAATTCTTTCCAATGAGAACGAAAAATGCCAATATTTCAGCAGATTGTAACTAAAGCTTCCGAAGACAGACTGGAAAAACTCATCCAGGAAAGAGTCAAATCTTCTCATGAAACGAAAAAAGAGATTGATGCAAGAGTCTGGGATCTCTTCGGAGAAACCTGGAGTGTAATGTTTACGGATCTTTCAGGATTTTCCAGAAATGTGGAAAAATTCGGCATCATTCATTTCCTTCAGATCATTTACGAATCACACAGACTGCTTGTACCCGAGATAGACAACTATGACGGAATCCTTCTGAAAAAAGAAGGAGACAGTATGATGATCATTTTCAGAAAACCGGAAAAGGCAATCGACTGTGCAGTCAGAATGCAGAAGGCTGCAGAGGAATACAATGCAGACCGGCCGGATGAGGAGAAAATTCTTCTCTGTATCGGGTTAGGACACGGAATGATACTGAAAATCGGTGATGATGATGTTTTTGGAGCAGAAGTAAATGCAGCAAGCAAACTTGGTGAGGATACCGCAAAGTCCGGACAGATCTTAGTGACCGGTTCAATGAAGGAAATCCTTTCCGAAAGAAAAGATCTTGACTTTGAGATACTGGAGAACGTTCCTCCTGGAGCAAAATCATCTTATATACTGAAGCATTCTGCATCCGGATAGACTGATCATTTGAGGTTTGTTCATTTTTTTAGCCTCTGCTCAACAGCATAAAAGCGGTTGCAGAGCCTCATTAAAAAAAGTTCCATTGCACTTCTTTCAATGGGACTTGACAAAGTCGGATTCATTGACATACTGGATACAGCAGGTGTGAATGTGCTCAACCTAATACCAAAGAATCAAATTCTGTCCAAGATTTCGCCCAAACCTACTCTCAGGGAAAGGGAAAAATTTCTTCTCCAGAAAATCCGTTCCGGTGACAAGGCAGCTTTCATGGAGCTCGTTTCTCCTTTTCAGGAAAGGCTTTTTCGCAAGGCGAAATCAATGGTCGGAGACGATGACGATGCAGAAGATATCGTTCAGGATGCGCTGATTTCCGGATACAAGTCGATTGCAAAATTCAGAGCAGACTCAGGGGTCTATACTTGGCTTTACCGAATCGTAGTAAACAAGTCCAAGGACCTGATTCTAAAAAAAAAGAAATCAAATGAAAAACCGCTCAATGATAATGATCAGACTTTTTTCGATGAAAGACTCAGCTATGAAAAAAAATTAGAACTATCTGACGAATCAGCCTATCTAATAAAGAAGATAAATATGCTGGAGCCGATGTACAGGCAGGTGATAGATCTGCGGTACTATGAAGAGCTGTCATACTCTGAGATTGCTGATCTTTTAAAATGCAATGTCGGCACAGTGAAAAGCAGAATCTTCAAGGCAAAAGAACTGCTGAAGCATCTGATTTTGAATGATGAAAAGGAGAAATAAACTTTGAATGAGAGAAATACAAAATGGTTAGGTTTTTTTTCCTGGGATACAGAAACTGAATCAGAACATGATCAGAGAATTCTGGAAAACAGGCTCATACAAAGCATTTCCGAATATAGAAAGAAAGAGCTGGATAACATTCATCTTTCAGAAAATTTCAATGAAAGACTTAAAGCCCAGCTTTCTATGACCGAGTCTGAATCCTATAATGAAACCTTAATGGAAAAAATTCTTTATGCCGCCGGAAAACGTTCATTCCGATATTCCATCGGAATTGCGTCAATGGCTGCTGTCTGCATTATGCTCAGTTTCAGTTTTTACAGAGATTTTAATTCAAGTGAAAATTTTCTGGAAAAGCGGCTGGCAGATCTGGAGACTGATTATGTAGATGATGAGGAAGAACTTCAGCTTCTGTCTCAAGTAAGAAAAAATCCAGGAAATATTATTCTTCTTCAGAAGCTCGAAGAACACTATGTCAATCAGGGCAACACTGATATGGCCTCAAGAATACATTATAAATTGGAAAATATTTCTAAGTAAAATTTTTTCCTTTTCCTTAAAATATATTGATAAAAGTTGTCCTTGAGCAGAGGACAACTGAAAAACACAATATGGCCGGTACATCTAATTCAAATTCTCAGGAAAAAAAAGCAGGTTCAAATAAATCAGTCATACTGAAAACACCTCAGTCTCTGACAATGTTTTCCGCCACTGCCAAGTGCATACTCGACGAGCTTCGCGAACGACATAAAACTCTTGATAAACACGGTTCCAAAAAACCTCATCCGTCAGAATTTCTGACTTTGGATAAACTTCAGGAATCTTTGGTAAAATATACAAATCTAAGTGAACAGGGGCGTGCTCCTGAAGCTGTAGACACCGCTCTCAGAACCCTTCTAGACATTGATGCAAAGGGAAATCAGGGAAAAGAAAGGTACATTTACCTTTATCCGTTCCTTCTGAAATCGTCAAATAAAATCACTGCAAAAATCGCGGTCATTGCACCTCAGTCCATTCATGAACTTGATGTCAGACATTACAGAGAAGCCTGTTTTGAATATTCTCAGAGTATGGTGGATCTGATTCTTTCCAACAGAGCCAAGAAATCAAAAGAAATTGATGAAAATGATCCAGGAAACAGTCTTTTTCAGAAAAACAAAAATGGCCAAGACTGGCTTTTTCCGAATAGGTTTTCAATAGAAAATGAAATAGCCCTTCTGATAAAATCAGCATTCAAACCTTACGGTTATATTCCTCTGAATGATTTCACGGAAGATTTTATAGATTACGGAAATGCTTCAAAATCACTGGATCAGATTACACCGAAATATCATATGATTCTAGATGAGATTCAGCTCAAAGAGGACGGATCTTATGTCCGCCAGCCGGAAATGGTCATCCATTACAGGGCACAGGCAGACGGCTTGGAAAAATTTGTACTGAAATATCTGCCAAAGATGGCTGAGGAAGCTGGAGCTTCCGAATTCAAGACAAAACTGGGACGATATACTTCAGAATATTTGGAAAAATCAGAACCGGGAAGAAAACAGAGCAGAGAAAAAACAAAAATGCTAATCTCTCTTCTGAAAGAATTTCCAATGTCCAAATTGAGTTCAGAGACAGGAAAAAACTTCAAAACTACCTCTGAAGAATCCATTCAGATTCTCGAAAAAATGATATTCAATATGGACAATCTGATTGGCAGAAAATACAATACTATCCAGAAGAACCTTGGAGGTTCTCTGATAAACTATATTTCAGATTATACTAAAAATAATATGAAACTGATGGTGCTTGATGTAGAAGCCGAGATCGAAAGATCCGGAATTAAAGACCCTGAAAAAATCAAGGAAGTTCGTGCAACGATCCTGAAGGAAGTCAAGGAAAACTACCCTACTAGAGAGACTCAGGATGATGAAGGAAACAAGATAATATTTGTAGTGGACCAGGGGTACATGGCAGGAGTTCTGCATAAATACAGTTCCTCCATCAAGGCGCTGCCGAATCTTTCCAAAGAGTTTGACATTGCAAAACTGATGAATCAGGAAATGGTTCAGACAAACAATCCCAGACTGAATGTAAACTTGAGAAAAGACTTGGTAGAAAGCCTGAACAAAGAAGCTTTCAAGAACGAAGAACAGGAAAGAGAGAGAAATAAGTCCGAATTTTTTAAAACAAAGTTCAATTTTCCGGCAGGCGGCGGAGTATTCCTTGTCTGCCTCATCATTTCAGCCTACTTCTATTCTGCAGAAAGCGATATTGTATATATGCTTTTTGGAATGCCGGTCAGTCTTCTTTTCGGATATCTTGCAGCCGTAATGATTAAAAAAAGACCTCCTTCAGGTGCAGTCACAGGCAGAGGCGACAAGTCATTCAAATCAGTCATTGCAGAATCAGAAGAAACGACTGACGAAAAAACAAGCCAGATTGCAAAAGCCGCCGTCAAACATATTTATCCATCTACTTACAATAAAATTTCTGATAAAATTTACAATCAGGAGTCTCTGAAGGAAAAAATATCTGAGACATTTGCAGATATTAAAGCTTCAGTACCGATACTGGCAAAAGAACAGGATATAGGTAAAGTGGCGTCGAGTATTGAACATGCTGTGCTCAATTCATCGATCATCATTGCAATTCCTCCGGAAATTGTTCCGCTCGGAATGCCCGCTCAGGTCATAGTAAGTAAGGCTGATTTCAAATCACCTCTTCTGCGATCACAGCTGTCGGAACACTATAGGGCTGAAGCAGAAAAAGTAAAACTGGACAAAGCCCTGCTCAAGTATTACACATTCCTGATCAATACAGTTGAACTGGAATATTATAAGTTCCTGAACAAAAAAATCAGATGACAGGAAAGATCATTCATCAAAGTGTCTGATTGATTTTTTAAATGAAAAGTATTTTTTCTTATACTTTTCATATTTTTTATGGTTGGAAAACTTGAATCCGGTAATCAGAATCCTGTTTCTGTCAAAATCCCTGATTTCATGATAGGATCTGGTAACACCGGAAGATGACTTGAAAGTAAACCATCTGTGAACAGTTCCTCTTTTGTTTTCCTTTTTTTCATCGATGAGAGTCTCATCCGGCACAGGAAGAATATCGGTCGGCTCATAATAGTACTGCGGCGCAAATATATAAAATGAAACCTTTCCGTCTGAAGACATAAAAACAACGCTGTCCGGGCCTTCTTTTTTTTCACGGCCTAAAGATGGTACAGGAGTGAATCCGGAAGGAATTGCCGCTTCAAAAAAACCTCCTCTGCAAATGGAATCAGATTCCTTTTCCGCCCAAAGGAAACCCGCTGAAAAAATCAAAACAATGATAATGGTTCTCCAGTTCATAAGATCAAAACTTAAGTGAGCACTCAGAATGAACAGTATGTTTTATCCATCGCATATAGCAGATATAAAATTTTGAATGACAAGGGCAGCGGACGATTGAAACTGGATGCAAACACTTGTAAGGAATTTTATTTATGAAAATTCTTGTATTAATTTTTTCACTGGCTTTCACTGCATCCTGCGCCAAAATGAAGATGAAATCTCTTCTGGACAAGGTAAGTGAATCAAAAACGGCAGAAGAAATCAAATCTGCGAGAGATGAATCAAAGTTTCTCAAACTGGAAGAGGCGGATGTAAATCTGGCGAAAAGCGGACTGCAAAAATGCCTGAATGTTCCCGGCGATTCAAAAAATGAGTATAATTTTTCTGCAGTAGCAAAGCTTGCTTCAGGAAAGAATACAGTTCTCCTTCTGAAGTCTTCTCACAGCAAAGCACAGAATATGGAAGAAGTTCTGGTTTCCTTGAATGAAAACCTTCAGCCATCTGACTGTATTACAGTAGGAAGACTCGTGGAAACTGCAGGGGCAGGCAATAAAACGTATGCAAGCATCAAGGAAATTTCAGAAAAAGACGGAAAACTGAGTCTGACTGTTGTTGATGGAGCTGCATCTACGGCAGAAAATTCTGATAAAGGATCTGAAATTTCATATGAGCTTGGGGACGATGCGAAATTCGCTCAAAAATCAAAAACTGATTTTGCCAACAAGCTTGTAAATGAAGATTTTGGATTTGGTGAATTCTGGACTGGATTCAGAGAAAATTTCCTGAAAGAAACTCCTGCAGATTTAATTAAAGAAAAGTCAGTCAAGTTTCCTTTAGGAGTAAAAGGACCTCTCGATGACAATCCTGAACTTAAAATCAAGGATAAGAATTTTAAGGATGTTTTCACTGCTCTCAAAGCAAATCCTACTGGAACGAACAAAGAAAATCCTAAGGAAACTGAAGCAGACTTTGTGAAGACAAAGGAAAAACTTCATCCAAAAAATGACGTTGTAACTGAAGAAAACTTCCGTCTTTCCAATATGGTTTTCAGCAAATCAGAAGAAAAATGGCACTTAGTTCAGATCTATCTGGATGAAGAAGGCTACAAAAAAATGAAAGCTTTTGGTGGGCCGGCTCCTGCCCCGAAAAAGCCTAACAAAAAGTGATTTGAAAAAAATAAGGGGCTGTGTAATAACAGTCCCTGCTAATCAGTAAAGAATCTGCTTAAAAATTTTATTCTGTATATCAACAGTAAGGCCTGAATTTTTTTCAATTTCCTGACTGTACAATCCCTTCTGTAAAACTGAAATCAGTTTCCTGCAGATATCCTTCCCGGAAAGCCGTTCAATTTTCTCCATATTGACCTCGTAATTCAGTGAGTCAGATTTGAATTCTTCAATTGTCTGAGTCTTTATAAGATCTGAAGAGTTGAGAAAATTTTCCGCAATCAGATTTTTGGAGGATATTTTATCAGAGTATATTCTTGTCTGCAAAGAATGAATCGAAGTTTTTCTCATGATTTTATCCTGATAAAATCTTTCATAACCTGTACCGGTGCAGTGAGATTTCCCGTCTTCAGATCTGAATCCAGTACCCGCTGTAACAAAGGAGGCTGATTTTAAATATGCAGAAACCGATTTTGCCATTCCGGAAATATTCAAGCCTGGATTTTTCAGGCACTCAAGATGTCCAAGAGAAAGACTCGAAAGAATCTGATCCAGTGGAAAACTGGAAAGGTATATAAACTTAGTATTTTTAAGATTGAAAATCTCTCTGTTTGCCCCGAACCAGGTCAGGACAGGAACTGTTTCCGGAAAGGAATCTACAATATGATATAATGTGCCTCTCCCCGAGTCCAGACTGAGGATAAGATCAGGTACAATTTTCTGTCTGCAAACAAACCTGGATGCTGTATCTGAACAGATAATGAAGAAATGATCTCTCTTTTCAAGAATCATATTCACCTGTTTTTCTAGAGAAGGAGAAGCTCCAATAAAAAGCACAGAACGTCCTCCTAAATAGAATGAGTTTTCAGTCAGAAAAAAAGAAGAAATGTCGTCTATATATCTGCTTACATTGATCAGATAATTCCGAAACCATACTCTTGAAAAAAAGGATTTAGTAGCCTCATTGACTCTGCCTTCATTTTTCGCGAGAACAGCATTCTTTAAAGATATTTTTTCGGTCTGAGATTTCCTTTTGATGAAGTAAGGAAGTGTGTATATATTATAATTATCCCCTTGAATCTCAGAACTGTCACAGAAATGAACAGTTTTTCCTTTTAGAAGAGCGCTTTTCTGCAGATTTTGAAGCACTTGCTGTATTTCAGGAATCTGCTCTTCATTCAAACCGCTTCTGATACAGTATATCCGATCAGAGTTGAATTGGAAATTTTCGATTAGGTTTTTTATGAGATACCCTGCACCAAAACCGTATACGGCAGGAATCTTGTGCTCTGAAAAATTAGAAAGGATTAACCTAGATGATTCCTTGAGAGGGTCATAGGCAGAATGTACAAAAAGATTTAAATGAGTATCAAACAGATTCGGACTTCCGTCCCTTGTGGGACGAAAGATTAAAGACATATTTCAGTCTTCTTCATCCTCTTCAAAACTCTCATCCTCTTCTTCCTCTTCTTCTTCAAAATCGTCAGAAGCCTCTTCAAAATCGTCGTCTTCCATAAAAATTGGAGCTTTGCTTGAAGTCTCTTCTGCGATGAACTCTTCTTCACTTTCATCAGATGCATACGCTGGAGAAGTATTAGAGAACAGTCCTTTAAAGCTTTTGTAAGGAGTATCAGAAAGCCCAGCTTCCTGTAAAAGCTTTTTCCTCTGCTCTGGAGTAAAATAATCGTACTTCACCATTTTATCGGAAAGTGCATGAATCGCCAAAACTGCAGGTTTTCTGCCTTTCATTTTTTTTGGAAAGTTGATCTTATCAATCTTATCCAGCACTGCAAATCCTGCTGAAGTCACTTCATACTTTTTAGCACGTGCAAGCTGGATTACTTTCTGGATGTCGATTTCATTGTTCAGATTATTTGAGGACATAGGCTCTTATGACATCTTTTTTTCTGCCAGCTTTTTGTCAATACGATAACCTTATTTTCGATGTTCCTGCAGAGCTGTCTCTATTTCAAGTGCAGTTTTATTGTCAGGATGCAGAATTCTGGCTTCAGAAATCATTTTCATTGACCGTTCAAAATTCCCAAGCAGTCTGTACGAGTCGGCAAGATTCAAAAGATTTTTCAGATGTTTAGGATTTCGAAGTCTGATAATCTCTCCTATGTCCGCGGATTCTCTGTATTTTCCCGAATGTTTATACGCCGCCCCTAAAAATACAAAACCTTCTTCATCTTCGGGATAATAGGATACATACGATTCCAAAAAATGAACGGCACCTTTGAAGTCCCTGCAGAAAAAACTGGCATAACCGGTTCGAAAAAGCGTAATTCTGTGAATCGGATCTATTTGCAGAATTTTTTCGGAGATTTGAAGATAATCGAGCCACCTGTCCTCCTTGAACAATTTTTCAGCGTTGTCCAAAAGATAGAAATCTACTTTTTTTTCTTCATCATCTGTTTTTTCTTCAGGTCTGTATTCGACTTTCAGAAGAGTGAGATCATCTGTCAGCTCACCTGAGGATTTTACCGCTTCAAAAATTCTTTTCAAATCTCCCCCGCCCTTCTCCACATGGCGAAGAAATTTCCCCTCATCCTCATTGATGATTCTCTGTCCGTTCTCATCAATCCCTAGAAGAATATCATCCCGTCCGTCAGAACCGATAATGATGGAATCATGGGGCAGGAGTCGAAAGGTCTGCACTTTCAGGCGACCATCCATTTCAGTAGTCCCGATTTTTCTGAGAAGGAGCTGTGAATCCATAAACTCTGCCTTTCCGTCTCTGAAAAGAACACTGTAAGGGTGTTCTGCATTTATATAGCACATCAGTCCAGTATCATCATCCACGAGTCCCAGTACAACTGAAATGAGCATAGATCCGTCGAACGAAACAAATACATTATGAAGTTCCTGGAAACAATCCTTCAGCCAGATTTCAGGAAGAAGATATGCATTGTCCCTTCTTTTTGTACGGGAAAGAACTGCTCTGAAAACGACGCCTAAAACCAGAGCTCCGCCCGCTCCCTGAATGGATTTGCCCATTGCATCTCCGTTTACAAAAACAGAGTAGTTTCTTTTTCGAAGGACTATCTTATCCGCCAGACAGATATCTCCGCCGATCTCATAATTTTTCTTCTTGAATTCAAAAGTCTTTTTCTGCTTAATGATAAAATCTATATAAACTGGGCCTTCTTTAATGAAATTGATCATCAGCGGCTGAAGCAGAAGAGAAGTCAGAAAATAGTCTCCGTCCTGCTGCATTTTCAAGGCTCTGACCTCATCGAGAGTCTTCTGAAGTTCGACAGTTCTTTTCTCGAGTTCCGCTGTCTTCTCCTTCACTTTTTCATCCAGATGAAGATTCAGATCCTCCGCTTCCTGATGGACTCTGATGAACCTGTTGGCCAGTACAAGTGCAATCCCGGATACATAGATCAGAAATCCGAATTTCATCAATCCGGGATTTGTAAAACCGGAAATCAGCTTCATCGCTCCGATCAGATCAGCGGTTGAAAATCCAAGAATAGTGATAAATCCGAAGAAAATTCTGACAGCATCCATATTCTTCCTGAGTATGCCTTGAATCATTCTGAATATCATATAAGGAAAAATGATAATCACTGACATCTGCCAAAACTTAAGAATATAGGAAAATATAATCCGATCCCAGATGAGAAGTGTTGCAGCCGAGAGAAACATAGAGAATCCCAAGTATATTTTTCCAAATAGAGTCAGTCTGCCTAAAATAAAGTCTTCCGTAAAAAGAACTGAGGAAGCGGCCAGAACGAAAAGAGAGGGATATTCAAACTTTATAATATAATTTGGATCGAGCCTCAAATCCTGCATCATATTCGTTCTGGCAAAAGTATAGAATGAAATCGCTGTCGCAAACAATGCAAAATACAGATTATATTTCTCTTTTGTCCGTTTTGCATAAAGAAGAAAATGATAAAAACCTATGAAGAGATAGAGAAATGCAAGCATCAGCGTAACTCTTTCCGTTCTTTTCTCTGTCTGCCTGGAAAGAATGTCTAAAGTAAAATCCTCAGCACCGTAAAGTGCAATCTCATCATTTTTAACGCCGTGTGCAGTCACTTCCAGAATATTGGTCTCTTTGAGATTCTGATCCGGAATTTTTACAATATAATTTAATGATGCTCCGTTGACTGAAATTTTTCCATTTTTTATTTCTCCAGAGGAAGACAGAAGCTCCCCGTTCCAGTAAACTTCAAAAACATTTGAAATGAAGGGAAAAATGACTGCAAGACTTTCTCTAGTCTGTATGTCTTCCTTGCTCATATGTATTTTTTTCCTGAATGTGACAGAGCAGACAGAGCATCCTGAAGAAGAATGAAGCTGAACAAAATTCAAAGGAAAGGATGAACTTTTAATCCATCCTTCCGAACCTGTTTCATTCAGATTTTTCCCCTCTTTCAGTTCCCACTCCCCTATGAGAGATACAGGCACTGAATGCAGGGCGGCAGAAAGGAGAAAGCAGAACAGGAAAAAGTTTTTTTTCACAAACCGATATTCAGTGCAGTGCTCATTTTTTTTCAATGAATAAATTATACATTACTGCAATTTTCTGAACAGACCCAGATAAAC
>JBPOJG010000039.1:0-6544 GCA_052033835.1 Spirochaetota bacterium | reverse complement strand
CGCCAAGGTTCGCCGGGGTTTCTTTCCAGGCATTCCTTTCCTTCACTTCCCAGTAAAGCAGCATATTCCTGAATTTTTTGAAGAAACTTTTCAGAAGGTTTCTGGATTCTGTCAGAAAGGCTTAAATGTCCTGCAAGTTTCAGTATTTCCTTTTCGGCGAGTTCCAGTGAATACTTTCTGAACTCTTCCAGAGTCTCTTCAGTAATTTCCGGTGTTACAAAAGGATGGCCGTCTCTGTCTCCGCCTACCCAGTTTCCAAAACTGATCTTCGGGAATTTTTTATAAGAATCCAGATAATCAGAAGAAAAACCAAGTTCCTTCCAGGCTCCTCGGAGACGCAGATCCGCAGAGGGCAGAACATTCGGAAAAACATTTCTTAAATAATGCGATATGTTTCTTCTTTCAGAAGATACATCAGGTCTTTCCAGATAAATTTCACCTGTCCTCCAAAGTCTTTCAAGTGCAGTTTTGATTTCTTCCTTGATGGAGTCACGTTCAAAGGGGGTCCAGATTTTGTTTTCTTTTTTTACGAGAAGAAGATAAAGTTCCCGATGCTGTTCCAGAACAGTCGCACGTTTTGCTTCAGTGGGATGCGCAGTCAGAACCGGTTCAATATGGATTTCCGGAAGGATGCCTGCAATCTGTTCTGCATTAAAACCCTTGTCGATCAGATCCTGGAGTTTTTCTCCCCAGAGGCCGGAGATTGCTGTAAAACCTTTTTCTGTTTCTGCCCTTCTTCTGAACTGAACCGCGGAGTTTTCTTCCACCATATTCAGGAGCTGAAAATACAATGAAAGAAGCTGGACAGTCTTGTCCAGTTCCAGGGCCTTGGGAGGTTCTGATTTTCCCTGAAGGAACTGAACAAATTCCACAAGTCTGTTTTCCTGAAGTTCCGTAAAAACTTCCTGCAGACAGTCCAATAGGTACTTTAAATCTTCCGAAATCTTAACTTCACTCATTCTGCAATCCTTATAATTATAAAATATATTTTTATTTGCAAATAATATCACATTATCTGCTGGTCTCATATTGGGTTCGATCAGAGAATTCTTCTGTGCACTGCCGTCTGCTGTACAATGTTTTCATTCCCTGTTAAGAATGAGACTCAATTTATCTGTCATTGTAAATATTGGGGAATTTTATACTAACATTTTTTGTAACTATTCAGCGTAACCGCAGCGACTTCCGAGCTTACAGCCGATTTCGAAGTTTGGCGCTTGCAGTCCACGCAAGCTCTGAAAGCTGCCGCACACTTGGAAACCGCGGAGTCCCCGCTTTTAATGAATTTTTCTATAACTCTCTAAGAATATAATTTCCGCTGAGTAGTGGAAGTTTTTTATCTTTTGATATAATGATTATATCTTTTCTTATGGCCTGTCGGAACAGAAAATGGTCAAACGGATCGAAAATGTGTGTGTCAGGCAAATACTTCATAAATCAAAAAAGGCATTCTCGGAAACTTAAAATCAGTTCCTATGTTGAAATTTCCCTTCTTTTCCATAAGGTCCAGCTGACGACGCGTCTTTCTCATATATTTTTCATATGGCACAAGAACGGCCAGTTTCTCTTTCTTCTTTCCAGATGAAATAGCAATTTCTTCACCCTTTCTGATCTCTTTGAGAATTTCAGAAAAATGACTCTTGAATTCACCGAATTGCATTGTCTTCATATTATCAGCCTATCCGAGCTTTTCAACTTGTCAAGTATGCATATCTTTTCTGAAAAGAAACGGGAGACAGAGGATAAGACCCATCAGGAGTGCAAGACCTTCCATGGAAAGGAGTGACCAGGGATAAGGTCCAAGATGATTCAGGACTGTGTCATTGTAAGTCGGTTTAGAAATAAACATATAATTTGCATCTAGGACAATATTCATACAGAAGACAAACGCTCCGAACAGATTTAGGAAAACAAAATACCGGATAAGAGACTTGAGAGAAGGGATGTAATTTTTAACTGCAATAAAATATATCCCAGTCCAGAGAAGGGCGGCATGGACTGCAAAAAAATGGTAGAATCGAAAATGGGGAAAACCAAGCCATAGTTCCGGTGACAGAACGGCAATCAGTCCTCCTCCAATCCCGGTAAAATATACTATTTCAAAAACTTTTCGGTTTCCAGTCACAAGAAGAAGTGCACTGGCAAATATACTGAAGTCACAGAGCTGCAGAGGAAGACTGTATTCTTTTTTCCACTGACTTGTAGAGACATACCAGTATTGTAGAAGGATTTCCCCGCCGATCAGGATCGCAGTGAGAAGACTTCGAAAAAGGATATCTGCTCTTTTATCGTTTACAAGTTTTTCTCGAAAGAGATAAATGAAAAGAGCTCCGAGAACAATGACTGCAATTGCCGCCATATGGGAAAATGAGTAAATTTCAAACCGCGGTTCGAGAAGATAAAAATTCATAGTTCGATTTTTTCTTCACATTTTTATTAGTCAATGCATTATATAATACCCAGATTTCTAATCTCGCTAGGCTCCGCCCTTCGGGCTATTAGAAATCTGGCTAATAATCTGAATTTTCATCACAGTCAATCAGCTGTCAAAAATTGATTCTGTTGATCAGTCTAAAATTTATGCAGACATTTTACTGCTTCTGTCCACTCTGCATTTGCTTTATCCTCGCAAGCTTTCTTTTTTGCACAAGCACCTAGAGCGCTGAGCCAGGTTTTATGTGCTGCTTGTGCGCAGACAGGAACTGGAACGTTGGCATCAAAATGCCCTTGAACGTTTCCTGCAGGAGAATAATTGCAGACTATGAAAGACTTACCCCATTCCGACAAAGCCTGACCGCATCCGAATTTTGTCGAACTCTTCCAAACTACCTGCGTGAAATGCCCGCAATGCATTCCAGGAGTCCTTTGGCAGCTGAGCTGCCCATATTCAGCATACCATCCCCAGAATGGTTTCTCTCCACCGACTGGCCCTTTGCCGATAGCATATACGTTCTCACCAAGTCCGCTCCTGCCTGGGTTATGCCCTATTGTACCGACTCTGCCTAGATGCATTGCCCATTTTTCTGCAACTTTTGCAATTTCATCATCCCATATCAGTGCCGGAACACCATGCTGCTTGCGGTATTTATTGTGATGTTCAATAATTCTATCTTTGAACGCGGGAGCAGTAATCAGCTTCGGACCGGCAGTTTCATCCTTATTGGCTCCGGGCACTACCTTGTTGATCATATCTTTAGGTTTTTCTATTACATCTATATTGCTGATTTTATTGGTCCATGATGCATCAGCAACCCAGTCTTTTGTCAATGTAAGACTTCTGCCCTTTATTCGGCTGGCTTCGTAAATAATGATCTTCCATCCCGGAGGAACTTTTATGGAGTTGATCGAATCATTCCAGCCCACGTTTTTTGCAGCTGTCCAAGTCTCAGTGATTTCCTTTTTAGTACCTGTGAAGTCTTTTGATTTGTAGAGAGTCACTGTTGATTCTGCCAATAAAGCATTCGTTGATAACATTACCAATATTAGAATTATTTTACTTATTTTCATAGGTGTTTCCTCCTAAAGAACAAGTTGCTATACAACTTAATTCCATTAATTGATACTGTATCTAAATTCATAAAAGCCTGCCAACGTTTTTTATAATGAAGTTGTTGAAAAATTAGTTTCCAAAAACTCTAATGCGTACTCGCAAATCCCATTAATAATTCTAAGTCTCAGTATATTATGTCTGAATAATATACTGAAATATAATCAATTTATTTATCTTTATTCAAGTTTTTTCATCCGCTTCGGTTCTTTCGGCAAATCCATTTTAAGCTGGCTGGGAAAATTGAGCTTCAGTACATCACCAGTTCAGAGATGCTCATATAGTTATTTATTCGGACTCTGTTCTTTCTTTAAAATAACTTTTAATGATTTTACATCCAATTGTATCTGATACTTTTTCGTGATTTCCGGATTTGAATCAGCCTTGTACTTCCAGACAGCATCCACACCGATAAAACCTTTCTGCAGAGAAGACTTCCAGTCAAGGTTCTGAAGAAGAATTCTGCTCTCTATTTTCTCGTCTTTATGAAGTGCTTCCGAAACAGCTCTCTGAATATGATGACCTTCGACCGTTTCATAAGAAGGAAAACTCTTCTGCAGATCGTCTTTTCTGACCTTATACAGATTCTGCACTTTCATCTCACTCGAAAACATACTTTCCGGATATCCGAAATATACGAAATCCTCATCGTTATACAGAATCTCCCAATTGTATCCCTGAATCTTTTTGATCCTGTTTTTCATTCTGCATTCAAAAAAGAAATTCACATCCTTTTCAACGGCAAATTCCAGTCCTGCACCCGATTTGATCTCATTTACCTTCAGGGAAGATGTGCAGGAGGTAAAGAAGAGGATCGCAAGAATCCAGAGAATTTGAAGAATTATACATTTTTTCATTATTTTAATCTCCTGTCATCATCTCCTGGAATTGTGTAAAATCCTGTTAATGAAAAGCGAAGCTTTGTCAAACCATAATTTTCACAGTCATTTCGAACAGCAGTTTCCACGCTTGCTGGAGAAATCTTAAAGCATTTGCAGCAATGGATTTTATTTTTGGAAGGAATGCTTTCTGCTCAAAATGCATTAAGATCTCTCCTTCCTTCGGTCGTCGAGATAGCCGAGGCGACACTATTTGTGGATAAGGAAATGATCTCGACTAGTGGTGAGCCGAGTCAAATCCGTACAAAAAACATTCATTATTTCGAAATATAATATTTCACCGTTTTGACAATGCCGGTTTCAAATGTTTCTTTCGGTGTCCAGCCGAGTTCCTGACGGATTCTAGTCGCATCAATTGCATAACGTCTGTCATGACCGGGTCTGTCCTTTACATATTCAATCAATGATTCATAATGAGAAACAGGCTTGTCAGTCAGTTCTCCGAGCACTTGGCAGATATGTTTTACAATGCGGATATTTTCCCATTCATTGTTTCCGCCTACATTATAGGTTCTTCCGTTTTCGCCTTTTTCGAGAATTGTCCAGACTGCATCACAGTGATCTTCCACATAAAGCCAGTCTCTCACATTCTTTCCGTCACCGTATACCGGAAGTCTTTTTCCTGTGAGTGCATTTGTAATCATCAGTGGAATGAGTTTTTCTCTGTTCTGAAAGGGTCCATAATTATTGGAACAGTTGGACATCGTCACTTCCAGTCCGTAGGTTCTGTGCCAGGCCATCACAAGATGATCCGAACCGGCCTTGCTTGCAGAGTAGGGCGAGGAGGGATCATAAGGAGTAGTCTCAGTGAAATATCCAGTCTGTCCGAGCGACCCATATACCTCATCTGTTGAGATGTGATGGAACAGAACATCCTTCCTGTCCTTCCAGTATTCTCTCGCAGCAGAAAGAAGCTCGAATGTGCCGTTTACATTTGTTTTAATGAAAATATCAGGACTTTCAATGGAATTGTCTACATGACTCTCCGCTGCGAAATGAACAACAGTGTCAATATCATATTCAGAAAATATCCTTTTCAGAAGATTTCTGTCGAGTATGTTTCCATGAACAAATGTATAATTGAGTTTAGATTCAATTCCGTTCAGATGAGCAGGATCAGCCGCATAAGTCAGTGCATCCAGATTGATGATTTTTCCCTTATGTCCTTTTTTTGCAGCATACTGAATAAAGTTGGCACCGATAAAACCGGCTCCTCCAGTGACGAGCATATTCTGCAGTTTTCTGTTATTTTTCAAGTTCTTCAATTTCCTGTTTCAGATTTTTTCTTGCCTGAGCATCGAGTTTCTGATGCATCATATCTGTAAAATATATTCTATCTCTTTTTAAGAAATATTTCATTACATTTTCTCTTTCCTTTCTGTAAGTCTCTTCAGGAACCCAGGAATACTCAAAACGGACTTCTTTTTTGTATTCCTCATACCGCGCCTCATCAGCACCCAGAATTTTCAGATCCAGATCCAGAAAAAGTCTCATTTCCTCTGTCTCAGGTACGGGAATATGCTTTTTTGTGGAAAGAACTGCATCCCTGCAGAGCAAAACTGTCTCCGCCGGAATGCCAAGACTGGAAAGCTCCTGCACAGCAAGCTCTGCACTGTCTTCCTCATTTGTCTTTGATTTTGAATCATAGACTGCATCATGATACCAACATGCAAAAATAAATGCATCATAATTAGAAAATAGTGACCTGTATTCAATGATCCCGGACTGAATGTCTCTGATATGCCTGAGTGTATGATATTTCCTTGCAGGTTCAGAATACAGGTCGCGCAGTTTTCTGAAAACAGCTTCAGCTGACTCTGCCGAAACCGAATAATTCTGCAGTGAGCTGATGAATTCTTCTTTCATAAAAGAGTGATTTTAGAAACAGCTGTCCTGGCTTTTTCTCTGGCTTTTTCTATGCTGTCTGCAAGTGCGAGTGCAACACCCATTCTTCTTTTTCCTTTGACTTCGGGCTTGCCGAATAGACGGAATGATGTGTCCGGGTCCTGCATTGCTTCTTCAAAACCGGTAAACTCAGGGCCGTCCAGATTTCCTTCTGCAAGATATGCAGCTGATGCAGCAGGTCCATGATAACGCA
>JBPOJG010000301.1:0-15995 GCA_052033835.1 Spirochaetota bacterium | reverse complement strand
GGCGTGGCCAACAACCCTAAGACGACTGACAACTATGTTCGTTGTGTCTCCGGACCGTAGTTCGACTTCGCGGTTGGTGAGCTAAGTCGAACCACACTACAAGTAGCTTTGGTTAGCAGAACAGCAGTTCCATTCAGGCCGAAAACAGATCTGCTGACGGCGGTATTTCTGTCTATTCCGAAACTCCGTAATCATCAGAAATATTTTGATTGACGTTTTTTTCTATTGAGCAAAATGGAATGGAGTCGATATGGCAGATGACTTAAGCAGAAGCCGAGCCTCACAGTTTACAGACGAAAACAAGATACTGATTCTTTCTTTCAGAAGTTCAGCATTTTAAAAAAATTGGATAATACAATATGAATAAAATATATGTCAAAATTCTTTCAGCAGTTTTTTTTCTCTCTGCCTCTTCTGTTTTTTCTCATACGATTTTTATGAGAGATATGAAAGTCGTTTACGGAATTGTATATTCTCAGGATGGGCAATATGTGTATTTCAATTCTCAGGAAGGAAAGAAAAAGCTGAGGAAGGATACAATATCCAAAATACTGATTCAGGATGTGACTGATGAAACTACACTGAAATCCATTCTGAAAAAAGTGAAACGCGACAATCCTGGTTATGTTTCTCCGAATTTGAATGAACCTCCTCCGTCTACAAACATCGCAAATTTGGAAGTGGAAAGCACAAAGTATCTTCTTGCTGAAATTGAAGAAGAAGAACGCGTGCTTGTGATCAAGGAAAAGGGACGGACCGCTGTTCTTCGAAGCCTCTATCTGCCTGGATACGGAGAATATACAATCGGAAAAGAGAGAACTGGAATCGTTTACGGAAGTCTCTTTGGCTCAGCACTCGCTGCAGCTGCTTTTTTTCACAGCAGAGCTCAGTCGTCCTACAGTAAATACACTGGAACCGTTTCTGAAAATGTTAAGTATGCATATATTTATAATCCCTATTTTTCAGAACAGAAAAGCATTGCTTATTTCGGATATTCCTTAATGCAGCAGAATATTGCATATCATGATTATGAGAAACGCATTGCGACTAGAAATGCTTTCGGAGCTGCTGCACTTGGGATATATCTTATTCAGATCTTTCATACTGTGAGGGATGTGAAGTCTCTTCCTGCAGGAAATGCGGACAGACTCAAGGTGGATCTTTTTCCTGTTCGTGAGTCATTGACTGCTTTCGGAAGAGCTGAAAGCGGATGGGGATTTCATTTTTCTGTCAGTTCTCAGTTTTGAGTATTATGGCCCGGCAACACAGCGGAGATAGTTTTTTGCTGCTTTGGATGTAACATTGCTGTCTCCCCAGTTAAAACCTACATAAAGAACCTGTGAAGAATTGGCTGCTGCCGCTGTGGCCGACCAGTAAGCAGCCGACTGTGTTGCAGGAAAAAATGCTGCATTGACGGAAGGATTAATGAAATTCAGATTCACAATTGTCCTAAGCTCTGCAAAAACAGGGACTCTCCAGTCTGTTCTTCCGGCAAAACCTCCTGCAGGATTTGTATTGGCGTCACCGCAAGCCTTATATGCAGTATAATGATCTGCTCCCGCTGTGACTGTATCATAAACTGTTCCGTAGGATCCTGGATAAGAACCGGAATAACCTGCTGTGACCAGTGTGCCGTAAGAACCGGAGTTGGTACCGCCATTGCAGTCATTGTCGTTCTCCCTGCAGTAAATATACTGACCAAAAGTTCCCACTGTACAGCCTGATCCGCTCACAGGCACTCCGGGAACATTGCTCATACTGCATTTCATCCAGATCAGTCCGGAACTGCTGTCCAGTATTGTCTGGTTTCCCTGATCGATCAGATTTGGAGTGACCGAGGTTGTCGGATATCCGCAGTCAATAATGACATCTGTGATGCTCATCTTCGCTGTGCCTGAACCACCTGAGACGGTGCAGAACTGACCTGAGGGATAATTAAGAACGGATACACTGTATGTGCTTCCATAGGCAAGAGTCTGACTGAAGATGAAACCTCCGTTTGCATTGAGGGTCAAAGCATCTCCTCCGTTGTTCTGAATTGTCAATGACTTGCCGCTTCCCAGTCCGCTGACATAACCTCCGATGCTGAGTCTGTCTGTGACTTTTGCAAATACTGTATATTTTTTTGTACTTCCGTCCGCCGCAATCACCGTAAAGCTCACTGTGCCGGAATAGTCGGGAGCGATTTCTCCGCTGACCGCCGCCTTTCCCTCATATCGAAGTTCTGTTCCTGTGTGAATAAAATTTGTGACAAGTGATGTGATATTCTTTTCAGGGGGAATATTCGCAAACATATCAGTCCCCTGAATCAGCCCCGGGATGGAATCCAGCCAGACGGCAGTAAGATCTTTGGAACTGTTTTCACCTGCAGAAACATTGACCGTAAAGTCCTGTTTTGCTCCCGATTCAGAATAGACTGAATAGGTCACAGGGCCGGAAAAATTCTGCACAGTCTTCCCGGAAACCTGATCCGTTCCATTGACCTGCATTTTTTTTCCATCATGAGAAAATATTGCTGTGAGTCCGGTTATATCCGTTCCGTAAGGAACATATACTGTAATGACATTTCCGGAAATCATCCCTGCATAGGAGCCTGTCTCAGGATTTTTGGAAAGGGAGAAACTCAGCATAGTGTTTGAAGTTGGAGTTCCTTTGGATGTTTTTACAGTGTAATCCTGCGATGATCCGTTTTCTGCCAAGATAGAATACAGCAGATCAGATCCAAAATTGTTCCTCGTAGATTTTGATATCTGTTCAAAATTTCCGATCATTGCCCTCGCCCCTGTATGAAAAAAATCAGCTGTCAGTGATGATGTATCAGTGGAATACGGAACCGTCAGATAAATATTTCTTCCGAGAATGTTTCCGGAGGAACCTGTTTCAGAAATAAAGAAATATTTCATTGTCTTAGATGAAGAGGGTTTTGGTCCCGGAAAAAATACTGGAATTAATTGATATACTGCTCCCATTATTCCGCTGGAATCCATGGAACTCCGAGAACGCGGTGAACAGTATAAGAAAAGAAGAATAAGTCCAAAGATAAAGCTTTTCATTTTTATGGCCCGCTTACACAACGCACAGGTACTGCACTGTTTTTCGGAATGGAATTCAAATACCCTGAATTGAAGTCCATCGCCCAGGCATGTGAGCCTAATAGACCTCTGGATACCCAGTATCCTCCGGCTGTGGAAGGAAAAACCGAATTAATGAAAGGAGCAGAGGAAACACTGAAATCCACAATGCTCATCAGCTCATCTATGGAAGGAACCCTCCAATCTGTCCTGCCTGTAAATCCGCCGGAAGGGACTGTGTTCGCATCAGAACATGCCTTATATGCAGTATAATGATCCGCTCCAGCTGTAACTGTATCATAGACGGTTCCGTGAGAACCAGGGTATGATCCGGAGAACCCTGCTGTCACCAAAATACCATAACTGCCGGTAGTTGTTCCATTAGAACAGTCATTATCCTGCTCTCTGCAATATTTATAAGAGCCGAGAGTCCCTCCCGTGCAGGTGCTTCCGGACAAAGGAACTCCGGAAACATTGCTCATACTGCATTTCATCCAGATAAGTCCTGTATTGTTGTCCCGTACGGTCTGGCTGCCCAGATCAGTGAAATTCGGGGGAGCAGATCCCGGAGTGCTGGTGCATTCTATCATGATATTAGACACTTTTCCGGATACAGTCCCTGAACCGTTCGAGACGGTGCAGAACTGCAGAGAGGGTTGAGTGATGACTGAAACTGAGTATGTACTTCCGGAACTGAACCCGGTGCTGAAATAGAATGTGCCATTGGCATTGATTTTCAGATTCCCTGTCCCGTTTACCCTGATGCTCAGAGACTTGCCGCCCGCAAGTCCTGTGACAAAGCCTCCCACACTGTACTCCGTTTTCTGATATGTAAATACAGTATATTTTTTTGAACTCCCGTCCTTTGCCTTTACTGTAACATCGACAGAGTCTGTATAGTCTCCTGAGTATTCTCCTGTCTTTACGGGTTTTCCTCCGATCAGAACTTCATCCCCGATATAAATGAAATCAGTCATCAGATCATTCATACTCTTCCCTTCCGGGATATTCACCAGAATATTTGTATCATTAAAAGTCGCCTGAATGGAATCCAGCCAGAATGCCTTGATCTCTTTGGAATCACTTGCACTTACGGAAACACTGACTGTGTAGTCCTGCTTTGTTCCTGTCTCTGAAATCACAGAATACTGAATTGGGTTTGAAAAATTCTGAACAGTTTTTCCTGAGGTCTGATCTGCTCCTGCGACCTGCACTTTTTTTCCATCATGAGAAAATATTGCGGTGAGTCCTGTAATGTCTGTTCCAAAAGGAAGATACACATTGACAAGGTTTCCTGTGATGATTCCTGTATATGAAGCAAGCTCCGGTTTCAAAGCCAGGGAAAAACTCAAGAGACTGTTGGAAGCCAGTGTTCCCTTGGATGTTCTGACTGTATAATCCTGTGAAGTTCCGTTTCTGGCCTGTACTGTATAGACCAGACTTGAACTGTAACTGTTTTTAGTAGTTCTGGAGATCTGTTCTGTGTTTCCGATAAACGCTTTTCCTCCATTATGATAAAAATCCGCAGTCAGACTCGAAAGATCCGCTGAATACGGAACAGTCAGATTGATGCTTCTGCCTGAAACCGTTCCGGAAGAACCTGTCTCAGAGATATAATACACCTTCATTGCCTTTGAAGACGTCGGTCTCAATCCCGGAAAAATCACAGGAAGAAGCTGATACACAAAACCTGCAGGATGGGCGGAATCCATACTGTTTTTCGGCACATTCATACAGCTGCTTAGAATGAATAGAATAAAGACTGATTTCCATTTTTTCATATAAATATTCGGTTATCTATGTAATTACAGCAGCATCCCATATCTGTCAAGAAAAAATGGAAGGGGGGAGGGGGGCACTGACTGCTTCAAAGAATTCGATATCGTTTTTGTTATAAATCTTAATGAAAATATAAGAAGAAAAACCCCCGCCTCCCGTTTCCGAAAGGCGGTTCTTACTCAAAAACCTCAGCTCTTGCCGAGTCCTTCTTTAGGAGCTCCTACAAGAATGGACATATTTCCGTGAGGGTGTTTGTTTTCTCTCATCAGCTGGTGGGAGAGAGCTGTTTCTTCGAACTTGAAAGTTCTGGAAAGACAAGGATCTACTTTGCCTGCGATCACGAGATCGTTGAAGCCTTTTGAATTCTCATCATTTGCAAAATGCGAACCTTGCAGACGTTTCTGTCTCATCCAGAGGTAGCGCAGATCCACTGTTGCATTGAATCCGGTAGTTCCTGCACAGATCACCACCATCCCGCCTGTTTCGCAGACGAACATAGATGTAGGAAGAGTGGATTCACCCGGATGTTCGAAAACGATCTTAGGGTTGTTTCCTTTTCCAGCGATGTCCCAAATTGCCTTTCCGAACTCGCGGGCAGTTTTAGTCCATTCAGCGAATTTTTCCGGCTTGTTGATTTCGGAAGTCAGCGCTCCCCAGTGTTTGAACTTGTTTCTGTTGATCACACCTTTCGCGCCGAGTTTCATACAATAGTCGATTTTGTCGTCAGAGCTCACCATTGCGATAGGAACTCCACCGGCTGCTTTTACGATCTGAATTGCCATTGCACCCAGTCCGCCTGCACCGCCCCAGATCAGAACGACATCGTCCTTCTTCACTGTATTCGGAGCCCAGTTGTGGAGCATACGGTAAGCAGTAGCTCCTACAAGCATATACGCTGCGGCTTCTTCCCAGGAGAGGTGCTTCGGCTTAGGAAGGCACTGATGATCCTGAACCTTGCAGAACTGTGCAAAAGAACCCCAGTTAGTTTCATAACCCCAGATCAGCTGAGAAGGAGCAAACATAGGATCGTTTCCTGCCTTGACCCAAGGATCGTTCTGATCCCAGATTCCGCAGTGAATGACGACCTCGTCACCGACTTTTACGTTTTTTACATTGGAACCGACCTTGTAGACGATCCCGGAGGCATCCGATCCACCGATATGAAAATCTTCTTTTTCGCCTTTTTTCATTCTGGCACCGATCACATCGACCGGATACCCAAGGGCGGCCCATACGTTGTTGTAGTTCACGCCTGCGGCCATTACAGCCACAAGTACTTCGTCTGGAGCGAGTTCAGGCACATCAATCTGCTCTGTCTGGAATGCATTTGTAGGTTCGCCGAATCTGCTCTGGCGAATCACCTGTGCGTGCATTTTCTTTGGAACCACTCCGACCGGCGGAAGAGTTCCTACCGGGACGATTTCTGGAATTTGAGTCATATTTTCCCCTTAGCTGAAGAATCTCTTCAGAACTTCGTCGGACAGTTTCTGGCCGGTGATTTTTGCTTTTTGCACAAGTTCCCAGAAATAGCGGTAAGTTGCTCTGTCGTGGAGTTCTCCTGCGTGCTGGATTGGACCCCAGTCTGCATCCTGCGCTTTTACCAGAATCTCGGATGCGTCCAGAACTTCTGAATAGTCAGGAGCCATTGCATCGAGGATTGCCTGAATCTGAGTTGGATAAATCGACCACATTCTCAGGAACCCGAAACCGTTTCTTGCACGGGAAGCGTCAGCGTATGTCTGATACTGATTTTTCAGATCGAGAGTTACGTTGTGAGCAGGAATCACTCCATTTGCAAGAGCTGCAGCAACCATAGTCGATTTTGCTCTTCTCAGAATTTCGTGTTCAAACTGTCCAGGGCTTCTCATACAGGAAGCTGGAACCGCGCCATGGTGTCCGGAGATGAAGTCCATCAGACCGAAGTCGAGAACCTGGAGCCATGGAAGTTTTGCGATTTTTTCCACCTCAGCGAGAGCTCCGTGAGTTTCCACTAGAACGTGAATCGGAATTTCTCTTTTGATTCCCGCCTTTGCACAGGCACTCTGGATATAAGTGATCATCTCTTCTACCTGAGATGCTTTAGTCGGCTTAGGAATTGTGATATAAGCGATTTTTTCGCCTGCACCTGGGACAATGACATCCACATCATCTTTCCAATGTGCGTTTGTATAGTCATGGATTCTGACCCCGCTCATTTTATGAACGTTCAATTCAGAGTTCTGGATACGGACGATCATTTCAGCATGTTCTTTTTCTTTACCAGTCTGCGCTCCATCTTCACAGTCCATAGTAATGTCAAAGAGACCGCCCATTTTATTCTGAAGTTCCATTGCTTTTGTAATCAGTTTTTCGGAGCCGGCGAAATGCTCACAGGCTGGAATAATAGGAAATGGTTTCTCCCCTCCGAACAGTGCGTCTTTAGGGTGCTTCAAGTTTGCCATAATCGTTCCTTATACAGTTTTCACCGGTCACACCGGCTTTAATCACAGATTTTTTTGTAAATGCCTGTACTCAACCGAAAAACTTTGTATTTTGTGAAAGGGGAAGGCGGGGGAAGTGAGTCTGTATTTCGTTCAGGGGTGGATTTTTAAATGTGCTGATTTTTCTATTTCTCAATCGACCTCATTTGAGACGGCAGTAAGAGCACTTAATTGGAAACTGGGTTTCTTGACTGCTCAAAGAAGGTTTCCATTTTTGCTGACCCGAGAAATGCCTGAAGGTTTTGTAAAACCAAAGAAAATAAGCATCACGCGGAGGCGCGGAGATTTTGAGTGTGTCGGTATGTACTGAATATTGTAACTGTGTTTATGGCATAGGCTTTTAATGAAAAAACAAGTGACAAACTGAATGGATATGCAGAATTTAAAAAAGAGGATTCAATGACCGAGAAAAACTTTATAGAGCTCTTCTGGAAAAATTGGCAGGGGAAAAAACTCCCTGGTAAAATAATTAAGAATAAGATTGAATCCTCTCTCAGGGATTCTTATTATTCTTTAGGTTTTAAAAAAGTAAAACCTCTTGAAAGCATTCCAGGAATAGTCACTGAGAATAAATTTTATCAGGTTCTGCTGATAAAGGATAAGCATTTCCCCAAAGGAGAAGAATGCATCTTAGGCGACAATCAGGAATATGTGACTCTGGACTGTTTTATTTTGGATAGAGCTTCACTGGAGAAGACTCAATTTGAGGTATGATCTGAATCCTCTCAATTCATCCCATCGAAATTTTGATTTTGAAAAGAAAATGAATGGGGAGGGAAGAAAAAAAGGAATCAAAGGCTACTCTGATCTTTCCATAACAAAAGAGGATATTGTACTTCCCTATTTTCAAGGAAACACCATTAGGGATGAAAGACTCATACATAGGGCACAAAAACTTACAAAGGAAATTCTAGAGATATGGAAAATGTAACTTACTTTTATGTGGATGCTTTTCCTGCTGGTAGTGGGGATTGTTTTATGGTTCGGTGTAGCGATGGACAGAAGAAAGCCAATATCCTGATTGATGGGGGATTCATTGATACTTATAGTAATTCTTTAAAATCATATCTGCAAGAAATGAAGGAAAAGAATGAATCAATTGATCTATTGGTCGTTACCCATATCGACAATGATCATATAAACGGAATTATAAAACTTCTGGAAGAAAACGGTGATTATAGCCAACCCAAAGTTATTCCAATAAAAGAAATTTGGTTCAATGCCCTCAGGCATCTCAAGATTGCAGAGTCTGATAAAAAATTAAGTGATGCAGAGAGAGAAGAAAAAAGTAAAAAGATTTTGCAAGGGGTAGAAATCTTTAACCATAGAGAATCCGGAACTCATGAGATTGCTGGATATCAGGGATATACATTACAAGAATTAATTTGTAAGTTTCACTATGAAATAATTTGGAATAGAAGATTTCAAGGAGAACCTGTCTCAATAGATCATTTAAATGATAATACAGAAATATTTATTGGTCCATTGAAATTAAAATTACTTTCGCCCAATCTCGATAAATTAGGAGCTTTAAAAAAGGATTGGTTGGAACATTTAAAAAAGAAAGGTATCGATGAAAATCAAGCTGATTTTGAAGATGAATATGAAAAATATTTACAATCTTTAGATTATTTTTCTGAGTCTGTAGAAATTCAAAAAATTTCATCTACAGGTTTCGATATAGACAAGTTATCAGAAGTAAATAAAGTAGATACTCAAACACCCAATGGTAGTTCCATTGCTTTTACTTTAGAATTCCACGGAATCAGAGCCTTATTTTTGGGAGATGCTCACAATGATTTGATAGAATCCCAGTTATCCAAACTTCCTGATTCAAAAAGGAAATTTCGTCTGGTAAAACTCTCCCATCACGGAAGCAACGGAAATACAGGGTCTTTGAAAAATCCAAATGGTCTTTTGAATTTGATTAATTCTGAGGAATATTTAATTTCGACAAATGGAGGGCATAACCACCCGGATATGGAAGCGATTGCAAAAATTATCAAAAAGAATACCGGAAAGGGAAAAAAGATTTCCTGTAATTACCAAAACTTACAATTTAATAAAGTTCCAATGGATTTTATAAAAAAGGCTAATATAATCGATTTTTACTTTAATTTAGATGATACCATTTATCATATCGATCTTATGAAAGGAATCAATTAGCGTGTATTATTATTCCACAGATGTTATTCAAACAGTTCTTGTACATATTAAGGAGGCTCCTGCGGGAACTGGTTTTTTTATTAGCAAGAATTATATACTAACAGCTTACCATGTAATAGAAAATATTAAAGATAAAGAAATAAAATTATTTAATTTTTCTCTTGGAAATTCTCATTGTAGATTAGAGGAAAAATTTAGCAATAAAGATGAGGATATTGCTATTTTAAAACTAATTGATAAAGAATTTACATTATCAACTCCAGATTTATTCGGATTAGAAGTTAAAAATCCTCAAAAGATGACTGCTTTTGGCTATTTAAATATTAATAATGATAACCATTCATCCGCATATGGGGATTGTCTTCACATTTTATATTATGGAAATAAAAAGATTCGAGAATTTAGTTCCGAAATTCATGAACCAAGTTATAGAGGATTTTCTGGCGGGCCAGTTATAGTAGAAGATAAAATTGTAGGATTTCTTTCTAAAGAAGCGGTAGTTACTGGTGGCAATCCTTCCACAAAAAGATTCTATGCCAAACTTTTCATCGATCCTGAGATTCAAAAAATATTCCAAGAAAACTCAGAATTGAATGGAATTCTTCATAATAGATTTATTCCTAAAAGTGAGAGAGAATATTTAGAAGGTCTCACAAAGTATAAATTAGGTCTTTCGGAAGATGATGGAGAATTAGAGTATCAGGAAACTTATGCGTATTGGAGTTATATTGATGCACCTAAGGATTTTTACATTGATTCCTCTCCGAAGAAAATAACTGAGCTCATTGATGAATATTTTCAAAGTATTGAGATTGAAAATAGGACAGAAGAGGAAAAATTCTTTAGTTACCTGTTTATCATTGCGGAATATGGTATGGGAAAATCTTCTTTTACGAAGGAGTATTCCAAACAGTTATCAGAAAGATACCTGAAAGGGGAATCAGAAGAGTTTCCCATTTACTTTAATTTAAAAAACTTCTCTGTAGGTATGAAATATATATTAGAGAGCAAGTATCATTCTATTTTAGAATCTAATGGAGAATTCAAAAAGAAAAAGTTTATATTTATACTAGATTCTCTGGATGAATGCAAACATATTAGTGAAATAATAATTCAATCATTGTTTGATAACATTAGAAAATGTATATCTGAATTTAGCCCGATTGATTTTAAAGTAATTATAACCTCGAGACAAATAGAATCGGTAAATAATTGTATTCGTAATTATTCAAAGCAAATCCATCATCAAAGTATTTCGGAAAATTTACATCAGAATATCTCTCTTTACGGTTTTTATGAAAAGGAAAATCAATTTGATAAATTTATTGGTTATGGATCAAAATCAGAGAAAAATAAAAAATCACTGTATGAAGAATTATTAAATAAAGGGAATATAAATAAAGAAGAACTGCGAAAACCAATCTACGCTTATCTCATTCGAAAACTAATACAACAGGGTATTGAAGTTCAAGATAAATCTTCTATAGAGCTGTACTTTGAATTTATCAATCAACTCTCCTACAAAAAAAAATATAGAGAGATGCAGGGAATTGAATTTAACATAAAGGAAGAATATCTAAATAGATACTATCTTCATGTTCTTACTGCCCTTTGGAAGTATGGAGAAAATTCGAACCAGAAGCGTATTAATATAGAGTCAATATTTCCTTCCAAATTTATAGAAGGAAAAGATGAATTAAATTCAGTAATCAAAAGTTTCGATCAGGAAACAAAGAATTTAAAATTTGATAATTTTTCTTATAATGAAGAAAAGATCGTGTCTGCTCCTCATAAATCATTGAATGAGTATCTTTTGGCAGAATACTATCTTTCTCTTTTTATTTGCTATTCATTTGATGAAGAAGGGCGAAAATATTCGAAATACTTTCATTATTTAAGTGTTTTAGGAGAAATTAAAGAAGAGGAAATCGAATTTCTAGATAGAATCCTTCAGGAACTAGTTTTATCCATAGAAGAATCGGATCAGGGAATTAGGGCAAGAAAAACACTTTTTCCCCTTATTGTTTCTATCTCTCTCAAAGAAGACTCAAAAATATTTTACTCTGAATTTTTAGCGAATTGGAAAAATGAATATATAAAAAAAGAAGAACTTGGGAAAAAAAGAATCGAGCAGATTTGTAAAGAAAATTGGCCAATGAAGAAAGAGCAATTAGAACTCATTATTTTGAATTGTAAAGAAATTATCAACAGAGTCCATTCTTATATGATTAATAAAGAGTTCCATTATGATGAGCGAATTATGAGTTTTTCGCAAATACAGCCTAATACATCTATGGATATGGATAAATGGGTAGCCTTGTATATTGGCAAAATACTTTCTGAAAAAATCGATGTAGAGTTCTATGATGAAAAAACCTCGCTCTCAGTTGCAAAAATGATGCAGAATTGGAGTAAGGTTGATATTTTAAAAAGATATTGTTGTCCTATTTGGGCTAGAGGTTTGTTCCGAAATTTAAAACTATTAGGAACTAAAGAGAAACCTATTCATTTTAATCACATAAATTTCCAGAAAACCCTCATTCAAGATAATGATATTGACTTTTCTGACTCAATTTTTGAATTCGTTGATTTCTCCAATGCGAATCTTACAGAAGTTAATTTTTCTAATTGCACTTTTAAAGACTTAAGTTTTAGAGAGGCTAATTTAACTCACTCTAAAATTCACAATATAACCATTAAAGGATTTGACAATTCAGAAGTAACTAAAAATTCATTGGGTATAATCCTTTTTGATGCGAAAATTTCGGAAGAAATATCCATTTCCAATAAGCTAGCTCTCATTTTCCTTAACGAAAGAATTCTATCAGATTTACATCACATATTTTACTTAGAAAAATATTATAATGAAAAGAATGCTCCAAAAATTGAGCTTCAAAGCTCAAAAGATTTGATTCGGTGTGGAGACTTTTTGAAAGATTTATATAAAGCGGCTATTGAGTTTTTGAATAAAAAACCATCCGATTTAATATCTATTTATTATTACAAGAAACATAAAAATCAAAAAGAATGGAAAGAAGCCTATCCTTTAAAAAATTATATTATTGCAACTTTTAAAAATCACACCAACCCAAAAACAACCAAGGAGAATCTGGATGAAACCAGCGAAAATGAATCCGAATTCAGCTCTTAGATGCGTCAAGTGCTCCAGTGCAGATGAAACCGGAATTTTGGATGGGGTATACTCGATTGTTTAATACATTTTTCAAGAAAAAGTAGGTGATGGAAAACTTATTGAATTTTCGTAAGCTTTCTTACTGAAACAAGGGAGACATCTCAAGTGTCTCCTTTTCTTTTTCCTACTTTTGTCCACCTGCAATAATTACAGAAACTTTGTTTTCAGTAGAGCTTTTCAGCCAGTAATCTTCTGGAAAGGAATAACTCAGTGCCTGATGAATTCGTCTGTTGTAGAAGCTGAAATAACTGTTCAACCCGGGATTCAGCTCATACAGAGTTTCATAAGATTTTTTATAAGTATCTTCATACTCCAGAGTGTGCCAGAGTCTTTCGATGAATGTGTTGTCAAGACATCTTCCCTTTCCATCCATTCTGACTATTGTGCTGTTACTCTCAATTGTTTTCGTAAATTCCGAAGCAGTAAACTGGAAACGGCAGGAGTAAATCTTGGGCAGTACCAAAATGATCTGATCGGGAAAATGCTGGAATACAATAATCCAGCAGTCGTTGAAAAGAAGATTCTGTATAAAATGGAGGAGAATGATCTTTCCAGATTTATCTTTTCGGAATCCTATCTGGGTTATTCAATAAACAATCTTAAGAATCAGAATAATGGCGTCAAAGATCCTCCAAATGACTTCTATCAAAAAATCAGGAATGTCAGAAACCAAGCAGGACACGCAGGTCATATCTTTACCAGAGAGCAGGCTGAGACTGCAATTTCAGATATGAGCAGTTACCTGCAGGAATGGATGGAGATTTCGTTTATAAAACCATTATGATGTATTTAATCGGATTGAAGTCGAAAATAAATCAGGGACAGCTGCTGTTTCAGAAGAGCAAGTGATGATGCAATCCGTTCTCTTGTGATATCCCATAAACTGCTTGGAACAGAGGAGTTTTTCGTTGTGCATCACAGTGACTGCGGTATGCAATTGTTTACTGATGATATTATTCGTAATCTTCTGAAAAAAAGTTTGAAGACTGCAGTAATAGATTCAAATGGATGGAAGAATGCCAAGGAGGAATGCGGATCCGATGAGGCAAAATTTATTCCATTTTTAACTTTCAAAAATTTGGAAGAAAGCGTGATAGAAGATGTAAGAAGAATACGAAATCATCCTTTAGTTCCAAAAGATATTCCTATTTATGGATACTATTATGATGTAAAGACAGGGAAATTGGTGGAAGTGCCTGAAGCCACTGAAATCGGAAAATCTGTCTGAGTCTTTTTTACTGCCGCCCACCTCGCGTGGCTGCCAGCGCCGGTGGGAGGCGCCTGTAAAATTTTTGAATATTTTTTAGAGGTTCCATAATTTTTCAACAACTCAAATATAAACTCAGTGTCCCATCACATTCCTGCATTTCCATAATTTTCCCAAAATTTTCCGTTTGGAGTTCTTGTATCGCCGTCTTTCGAATATTCAGAACGCAGTCCATTTACATAGTACATTTCTACTTCACCTTTGTTTTTTGCCTTGACCCTTCCTCTGTATTCACAGTCGAAGAATTGTTTTACAAGCTCATATGCCGGTCCGCTGATATTGATTTTTCCCGGAGTGCCGCTTGACTCCATTCGGCTTGCAGTGTTTACTGTATCTCCCCATACATCATAAGCAAACTTACGTTCTCCTATCACTCCGGCCACAAGCGGTCCGGAATGAATTCCCAGTCGAAGCTCCCAGTAGGGGAAGCCCTTCTCTTCCTTCAGTTTTTTCATCAAGTTCATAAAGGACTGAATTTCAAGCGCTGCAAGGCAGCAGTCAATCGCATGAGTCGTATTTCTTCTGGGAATTCCACCGGCACACATATAACTGTCGCCTATCGTTTTCAGTTTTTCTAAATTAAATCTTTCGGTGATTTTATCGAACTGCACAAAGCAGGCATCCAGGTCTTTGATAAGCTCCTGCGGCGTTAACGTCTCAGCAATAGTTGTGAATCCTTTGAAGTCTGTAAACATCACACTCACATTTTCGAATAATACAGGTTCTGCAAAACCTTTCTCTTTCAGTTCGTTAGCTACGTCTTTCGGGAGAATATTCAAAAGCAGCTTTTCAGATTTATTTCGCTCAGATTCTGCTTCTTCGTAGAGATAGGAATTATTTACTGCAATAGACAGCTGTTCTGCAAACCTGGAAATCTTTTCTAAATCTCTTTTTTTAAAGCTGAGCTTCTGCTTAAATTTATTCAAATGCAAAATTCCAATTACTTCTTCGTTCACAATAAGCGGAACCTGAAGTAAAAAAGAAATATCACCCAATGCAAGAATTGCTTTATCTGAAAAACTTAAATCTAAACTGCTGAATTGGTTTACATCAGGAAGGTAAATTATTTTTTTCGCATTATATGTATTTACAACAGAAGAATCAGTTTCATCCAGAGAAGTTTTCATACTGAAAATAAAATCTAATTTTTCCTTCGGATGTGAGATATTATCTGTAAAACGGTAATCATAATTATAAATTTCTCTATTTTTTTTATCTACCAACTGCAGCCATAAAAAATCTATCGAAAACATAGAATTCATTGTTTTTAACGCTAAATCTAGAATTTCACTTAAACCGTTCGATGCGTTTATAATTTTAGAGAATTCGTTCAATGCCTGAATCTCCATTCGCGCCAATTCAGTCTCGGCCTTTGCGGCTATCGCTTTTTCCTTTTCTTCCTGCACCTGTTTGAATAAGTTCGATCCGTGTATAATTCCAGCCAGCTGCTCTCCTAAGATGGAGAGTTTTGTAATATCTTCTTTGCTCAGTGTTACTTGAGATTGGTCGTAAATATTCAATAATCCTATCGGCTCGTTCTGCAGAATAAGCGGAATCATCAGACATGAATTGACATTGCACGTCTGAATCACAAATTTTTCTTCCTGCGTCAATCGGTTTAAATTACTTTGAGATTGAATTTTATTGGAAAAAAACGGTTTCTTCCTCCTGATCGTAAAGGCATGAATTCCTTTTTTACCATCTATAGGTGTTTCTAAATTTAACATAGTATTACGGTCTGCATCAGTTACATTTTCCGGAAAGCTCATATCTGATAATTTCACCTTCCTTTTATCCCCGTTTACCAATGATAATTCATAGTGCTGCAGCCTAAAATTGCTTCTGACATATTTTAAAACCTTCTCCATAATGACTTTTAATTCCAGCTCTTCATTTAAACTTTTTACAAGCGTATTCAAATTTTCTGTTTCCCTTTTTTGGTTCTCAGTTTCGAGCTTAGCCGTCAGAGCCTTTTCTTTTTCAATTTGAACCTGCTTAAATACATTTGAACCATGAATAATCCCTGCGAGCTGTTCTCC
>JBPOJG010000507.1:0-20613 GCA_052033835.1 Spirochaetota bacterium | reverse complement strand
TCTGTTCCGTATGCCTTCTTGATAAACGTAAAGAAATGAGCACCAGAGGCAGTCTCTTCTTCGTAGGATGCCTGAAGACGGCAGTCGATGATAAAATCGTCTTTCAAGATCGAATCCTTTATAAAGTTCCAGTTCATGCTAATACTACCTCCGAGCCTACTTTATTTAGCTTAGATTTTTTACCTGAATTTTTTGTCTAAATTTTTGTGCTGATGAATCTGAAAAATTTTCATACGATTTTTCATTCAGTACATTTTTCTGTTTTGTGCAAAGAATCGCTTTCTTCCGGATTGAGTTATGCAGAGACCATTCAGTTTTCTGCAGTGTTCAGCAATTACTGCTGTTACAACTACCCTGACAGGAACATTGACTGAGTACACTGCGAGTCCGGCACTGCCTGCAGGACTTCAGTATAGGTGCAGCGATCTGTGCGATCAGTGGAACTCCCGAAACGCTGCAGTCTGCCGCAAATTATACAATCACTGCAAGTAATTCAATTGTAAGTACAAATGCGATAATAAGCATTGCGATTACATCCAATGGCTCGACTTGAACAGCCAGAACCTTACTTTAGCTCTCAATTCTCGAGTTCAGTGGCTTATGGGAATGGTGTTTTTGCGGGGTAAAATCGTCCTCTGCAGCAGCAGTAGCTTCTCTTGAAAATATGCAATTCTGCGTAAGGAATGTCTGTCACATAAGGCACAGGGAGTGCTGAGTCAAAAAAGCACTCTCTGCATTGCCTCCCGCATTGAGTTATACAGGAAACTTAGATTCTTTCAAAAAATAAAATTTTGGATATGCAAAAATTCGTGCTTTTTGTTGAAAGCTTGGACGGATTTGGGTATCGTAAAGTGGAATTTTTCCGTATTTATTCTAAATGTTATTTTTTTGAACTGATATTCGAATTCTTTTGATTATTTTTAATCTAAAGATTTATTTTAATCCATCTTTTTTGTGTAATTGGATGAATTCTCCCCCTGATTCTATTGAAATTCAGCTTTTTTAAGCGTTTTGAATTTGGCATACTCCTTGCTATACTATATATATCATACAGGAGGCAAATGGTATGAAACTCAATACAATGATACTTGTCGCAATGATGGCAGCTGGATCTTCTCTCTTGGCAATCAGCAGTGATTCAGAAGTGAAAATTCTGGAAAGAGCACTTTCTGAAGCAGCTGTAACTGGGGAACAGAAAGCTGTTGTTGGAAAATATTTTAATGCAATTGCTGCTGAAAAAAGAAAAGAAGCAGATAAGATGAGAGCAATGGCAAAAGTATCCGGTGGTGGAAAATTTGTAACTCAGGATGTACGTTCAGCTGATCTGATGAAAAAAGCTGACATACTGGAAGACGAAGCAAAAAGCTTTGAAGATCTTTCTCGCGGTTCAACTGGCGGATATGTAAATAAATAAAAGAATGTCCTTATAACGGAGACTGACGGGATTTCCCCGTCTCACTGCCCCGACTGCTGAAATCCTTCTGCAGTCGGAATGCGAAATACGATCACTTCACTTCTCGCTGTTTTTAAAACCCCTTCACTTTAATTACTATTAACCAAATTTCTAATTCGATCATAATAGGATCAATACAGGGTTGACTGAAAATCAATTGGTCTATCATAGAATGTGTGTAAAAGCGGGGATAGCGGCTTTTAGGCTTGCGACGCTGCGCTATTATAAATCCGGGTATAATATTCTGGTTTGTAATGAAATTGTATTCATCTATTGCGTAAAAAGGGTTTAACCGCAGATAAAATCGGATGGACACAGATGTTATATTGAAAATATTCCAATGATTCATTTCGAATAACGAATAAAATCCAGGTTCAGGGAAAACGTTTCAGATCGGAAGAGCTGAAATCCCATTCAGGAGTGATAATGTTTTTCTGAATATGATACCAGGGTGAATCTGATGATGGGTTTTTCAGTATGTGAATGCTCTGGGCGGGCATATAACTTTGGGCGAGAAGAAATACTTTTTTTCCCTCCGCATTCGAGGCAGTGTCCATTACAATGACTGTATGTCCGAAAGGCTGTCTGGCCTGAATGAACACATCCCCGATCTGAATATCTTCAATTTTCACTCTTTTCAGTTCTCTGGACAGAGAGGATGTGCCCGCGTATGTGAATACTAAATCCAGATATTTTCTGAAACTGGGATATGAATAATCATTTTTTCCTGAATTTTTCCATACAGACATTTCTTTGTGAAAACCGGAAAGCCTGAATCCGTCTGCATACTTTTTAAAATGTACTGTTTCTCCGTTTGTAAAATTAAAATGGATCTCTGAATATCTTTGTTTTTCGTAAAGATATTCTGCCCGCAGACGTATGACTGCATCCGCACACTGCTGAAGATCTTTTGTCCCTATGTCAGTCAGCAGAACTGCATACTGAACTGTCTGATTTTTTTTCATTCTCCCGTCGTACAGATAGACAGTATCGTCATTTCTGTTCAGTTTCTGATTTCTCAGAAATTCAGCAAAGGACTCTTTCGGAAGTTTCGTTCTCTGAAATCCTTTCGGAGCCGGTATGTCTGCAACTCTGTCGAACGGAGCTGAATCCGATGAACTTGCATAAAAAAGCAGAGTAAAAAAAATGAGGATCGAAGTTCGGAGGGTAATTTTTGTGCGGTTCTTCCACATTCTTACTGATCCTTATTTCCCTTTCCTGTTCCGGGAGTCAGGAAATTTTTTTCTATATGTCATATCTTATCCTTCCAGGATACTCTGCAACGATACATCGGAAAATGGAATTTTGTCGAATATAATTCACTTTTGCGGTAGAAAACTGCACGAAGTAATTGGGAAATTTCACTTTCGTCCGTCTGTTCTTACTCCTAACATCACATAAATAGGGCAGATTCCTGTAATTCCCGTGAGAAGAAGATAAACAGAAGCAGAAGTCAATCCAAGTGCAATTAAATCCGGAAAGAACCCTGCAATCGAAAGAATGATCAGTAGAAATGCATTGACAATTCTGAGATTTCTGTCACCAGTGCCGACGTTTCTTCTGTCCATTCCGCCTCCGTTTGGTAAAGTCTAGAGACTTTCACCTATGACAGAATGCCATTAGCTCAAAATTGTATGTCAATGTAAAAAGAGTTTTTCTATTCTGTAGAATCTATGACAATAATCATGTGAATTGTAATATGGAATTATTGATCGTATTGGGGATGATAGATTTAGAGTTTGTATCTTGTTTTACGTTTACACTGAAAATTGTGAACTGCTTTTTTGCATTTCATTGATTTTACTTTAAATTCTGTGCATTTACTTTCTTCTGCTGTTATGAACTGGCTATGAAATTTTTCTCATTGTAATGTGAACTGAAAGTAACTACAAAGCGAAGCTCGGTAGTTACTTTTAAAAGAAGATTATTCTTCTGTGTCCGCCAGAGTAGCAATTGCTTTTGCCCAGTTAAAAACATTCAGATTTGCGAGATCTCTGATTGTCTTAACTTTGTATCTTTTCAGAAGATCTTCTGCGCCTGCATCAGAAATTCCTTCCAATGCTGCAACTGGTGCATCTGCTAATTCTTTAAAGGACTTGTTTTCATAAGCTTTGTCTACAGCTTTTTTTATGTTCATTGTGTTCTCCACTCAATATAATTAGATTTGCCCAAGTTTATCGGTTCTGATAAAAAGAAAAGTACTATTTGATTACGAATAAAAAAAAGTTCTTTCAGTATTTTCTTACGGCAGAAAATCTGCTTGCAATGCAAGGGATTTTATTTTCAGTCTTAATCATTTTTCTCTTCAACTGCCTGCCTCAAAAGACGAAAACTTTCGTCCATGATCTCCAAGGACTGTTTATGTATTCATCTCCTGATCTGGGTTCTGCCGTTCTTCTGCGGATCAAATACGGGACAGAAATTCAGACGGAAGAAAGTCCGGGCAAATGGAAGAAAATATATTTTGACGGAAAAGAAGGATATACGGACGCCAAACTGAATACTTCTGCCCCAGGCAGAATTTTTTATGTGGATAATCTGGAAGGACTTGAGGTTTATGAGACCCTTGGCCCCGAGCCTAAACAGACTGGAATCATTCCGCATAAAGGAAAAGTGACAATACTGGACACGGTGTTTCAGGACAAGGATGGAAAATTCAACAGGGTAGAATGGGCATTTGTTGAGACGGAAAATTCAAAGGGATATGTAAGGCTTGCAAGTCTGACTGCGACTCCCAGAACATATTATTTTGCAGTAATGGCAAAGCAGGGAATTTGGCTTCGTTCCAAACCGGAATTTCGAGGACAGTCACTCATTCTTCTCCCTTTTGGAACAATCGGTGAGATACTTGAAAAGACAGGTGAGCTGCTGAGTGCATACAATTCCAGAGGATACTGGTTCAGAACCGAATACAAAGGAAAGACAGGTTGGATATTCTCCGGATTCACTGTCACTTCCACAGAAAAATCATATCTGGAAGACAGAGACTATATTCGTAATGAAGAGTGGTTTCTCAGATACCTGGAGAAACCGAACAGTGTAGAGCCGTTCTCTTTTGATGAGAGTATTCTTGAAGGTGCAAAAGTAGAAAAAATAGAGAAGACTTATTATACAGTCTATAATATTCAGCACGGAAAACCTTTGGATGACTGCAGTGTGGAAAACAATTCAAGAGTTGTGTTTGTGAATAAGAAAACGAGGCAGGCATATTCCATTCAGGGTCTGTACAAAGAAGATCTTGTCAGCCATGGAAATCCTTTTCCCGATTCGATTTATACATCCTATGATGTGTGCAACTGCTGCTGCCCGAACAGGGGAAATCTCCTTTATTTTCTTTTTGAGGATAAGGTTCTCTCTGTTCCTCACAGAGACAAGGACAGCAAAGGACTCTGCAATTACGGAAATGTGGAATCGGTGGAACTGGGAAGAGAAACCAGATACGACAGAGAAAATAAGGCAATTTATCTTTATCTTCGCCTTCCCTTCTGTTCTCCGCCTCCGGAAGGAGAAACACTGGCTGAGCCTATCGATTACACTCATTCTCTTTTTACTGTGATTCGTCAGGGCAAGGATAATGTGGATATCGAGAGATATTTTGACAACGGTATACCTGAAAAATACAGAGACACTTGGGACAAACTCCATGGAGGACAGTCCATCAAATGATCATTTCTGGATTTTACAGAGAACATCATGAAAGGAGACTCGATACTCTCCGAAAGTTTTATATTGCAAACGGGATTATACTGACTGCGATTATAGTATCCGAGTTCTTCCGCCTTTCGCATATTCCAGGTGTGAAAATACTTCTTCTGTTCAAGATCCTTATGTCCATATTTACAATAGGCTACGTTTTTGCCGGATCAGAGATTCAGAGAAGCACGGGGACAGTCATTGTCGGCGCGCTGCTTTCCATTACATACTGTATGATGGCTGACTTTGTGGGTTCAGAGAACATCCCTTTCAATTTTGATGTATTCACGCTTCAGGTTGGACTGATTCTGCTTTCCTGTCTCGGTCTGTCTGGAATGAAACTTTTTTATTCCATCCTTTCCACAATTCCGATTCTTTTTGTTTACGGTGCGGTTGTTCTGTCCAGATCCGAGATGCATTATTCCGGTCTTTTTCTGTTCATATTCATCATTGTAGGGATATTCATCAGCGGGACATTTCACGATCATTATTCTATGGAAAGAGAAATGGCAGAGCTGATTGATTACTGGAAAAGATATTCCAGCGATCTGATTTCAGACAAACTTCCGAAAGAGTATCATATATTGAATGCGGCTGTTCTTTACGTGGATCTTACTGGAATATTTTCTCATTATTATGCAACACAAAGTCTTCGAGATTTAAAAAAAATCATTACAGTGTTCATCAAGAAGATAGAATCGGAACGGTCGAAACTTCATGTACTGGCTACTGACGAGGCCAAGGGGATTTATTCTTTTCTGATTTATGAAAATCCTGAAAATACTGATCCAAGATTCATCGAACCTCTGGCGGATTTTGCAGTATGGGCAAGAGATTTTTTTCATCAGATCTGCGCAGAAAGAAATCTGCCTTACGGTTCAAGAATGGGGATGCATACAGGAAAATTTACAGACTATAAATATGAACCTGTAAATTCTCTTTTAAGGATATTCAAGTCTGAGGCCGTGTTTGACAGAGGGCAGACCGCTCAGAAAGAAAGTGTAACGGATGAAATTCAGGTGACTCATGAAGTTTATCTTCTTTTGAAAGAAAGATATGTTCTCGTCAGAAGACACAATATCTCAGGGCCGGAAGAAGAATCGTATTATTTTCTGAAAGGAAAAAAATAGATGGCTGTTTCTGCCGGTTTTTCCGAAATCGTTACGCTTGTACTGACTGTATTTTTTCTGGCAATGCTGGTATGGATGTGGATGAAAAGATCCAGATGGCTCCTTCCTATCGGAATTGTACTTTTTCTGTTTCTCGGTTTCGGAACTTATTCCGTATATAAATATCTGAAGACCGGTTTTGATGATGGGCCATTTTTTCCTGAAACACTTTCTCAGATGGATGATTCCTTCATTCTGAAAGAAAGCATTCTGTGGAAGAATGGGAGACTCTCAGTCTATGAAGCTCCTAATCATCCATTGACTGTCTCCTATGAGGAAAAAGACGGAAGAAAAAAATTCTGGATACAGAAACTCTCGCTGAAAGAACTGCCAGGATTTAAAATCAGAAAAATCAGCGGTCTGTATCTTTCTCGAAATATATTTTTTGAGGAAGAACTCGGTTTCACTGCCTGCTGGGATTTCGGATGCGAGAAGGGCAGGGCAGTGCTTTCCGTTTCCGGAATCCGCGAGTACTATCTGAGCTGGTAAATGTCAAAATTGAAATCATCAGATCTGGTCGCATCTTTTCAGAAAAAGGAAATGACCGAGTATAGGAGAGAAGAACATGAAAAAATGCTTTCTTCCTATTCCAAAGAAGAGGCACTGGAGTCTGCAGAACGGATTTTGAAAGATATGAATCAGAAAGAAAATGATCTGCTGAATCGCGGAATCAGGTCTGCTGTTATCGGTGCAGTTTACGGAATGTTTGAGCGGCAGCTGGATCCGTTTCATATCAATCATATGGGAATTTACAGACTGATTGAAAAAGATGTGGAAGAGGCTTTTGATTTTGTGTCTCAGGGGGAAATTGATATGGATCTCTGGCTTTTCGAGACATTTGATTTCGGAATCAAACATGTTTACTATCTTGACTGGCAGCTTTATCTTTCCAAAATCTGTTATTGATTTTCGGTGCATTAAAAAGTAGTTGAGCCAAATGCTGCTGTAATTTCTCTTGAATTATCAACTGTTGCAAGGTGTTTTATGCCAAGAAGTCCAATACTAGATTATATTAAAGAAAAGGTAAATGCCGCAAATGAGCTGAGTTCTGCATTGCCAAGTGTGATTACAATTTCAAGGGAGTATGGCTGTCCTGGAATTCCGATATCAAATGAGGTTGCTCGGGCTCTTTCTGCAGAAAAACACGCTGAATGGTCTGTAGTGGATAAGCAGATCATCAATCAGGCAGCAGAGGAACTGGATGTTCCTGCAAAACTGCTGGAGCAGATTGCTAAAGACAAACCCAAGGGAATTTTTGAAGAACTTTTTATGTCTTTTTCGGACATTCATCTCCCTACAGACGTAAAGATAAAAAAGACAATTGCCAGAATTCTTCGTACTGTAGCTCTTCATGGAAATGTGGTTATTTTGGGAAGAGGGGGAGTGGTTCTTTCCAGAGACATCCAGAAATCTCTCCATGTGCATCTTCATGCCTCTGTGTCCTGGAGAATAGGCAGAGTAAAAACTCTCGAAAAGATTACTTCAGACAATGAAGCAATCGGAAGAATCAAAACTGTAGACAGCGAAAGAGTTTTCTTAAAAAACTATTTTGCAGGTGAAACTTTGGATTCAAATATTTATGATGTAAGTTTTAACTGCCAGTATCTTACCCAGGATCAGATTGTTCAATCTATTCTTCATCTGGCAAAAGCAAAGGGAATCTGATTTAGACAAGAGTGCTGTGTGAAATATTCTTCTTTTATGCAGCCTCTTTACACAATTTCGAAATCTGAAAGTTCCGAATGTGCTTTCAGCCAGTAGTCCAGTTTTTCCTTGAGTTCTTTCGGCTGTATCGGTTTTGACAGATAATCATCCATACCGCTTTCTATGCATTTTTCCCGATCTCCCTGAACAGCAAATGCAGTGATTGCAAGAATTGGAACCAAAGGATTCAAAACTCCAGTCTCATCTTTTCTGATCATTCTAGTTGCTTCAAATCCGTCCATTTCGGGCATCTGACAGTCCATCAGCACAAGATCATAGGGGATGTTTTTTAATGCATTGACTGCCTCTGCGCCGTTTGCAACCGCATCCGCACGATAGCCCATTTTACTCAAAAGTTTAATCACCAGAAGCTGATTGACCCTGTTGTCTTCCGCAAGAAGAATTCTAGTCCTTTCTTTTCTGATTTCCTTTATGGTATATTTTGTAATGATTCTATGTTCTTTTTCCGGTTCTGTTTCAGATTTTTTTCTGATTCCGGATGCAAGTGATATGCAGTCAATCAGGTTTGATTCTCTTACAGGTTTTGTAAGATAACCTGCAAATCCATAATTCTGAAGTCTTGCACTCTCACCTCTTCTTCCTAGAGAAGTCAGCATAATCATGCTCAATGATCTGAATTTTCCGCTTTCTCTTATCTTTTTTCCTAGTTCCAGTCCGTCTACATTCGGCATATGCATATCCATCAGGATGATATCAAACGGACTGCCTTCTTCTGCTCTTTCGTTGAGTTTCATCCAGGCAGATTCCGCGCCGTCCGCTTCTTCCAGTCTGCATCGGTATTTCTGAAGCATTGAGGATACCACAAGTCTGTTGACTGGATGATCGTCTGTAATCAGTATTCTTAAGTTTTTCAGTTCCAGAGCAGCATCCGGGATGACATTTTTTGAGTTCGATGTTTTTTTGAAAATGGCTGTGAACCAGAATATGGAACCTTCTCCGAGTCTGCTTTCTGCACCGATTGTACCGCTCATCAGTTCGGCCAGTTTTTTGGAGATGGAAAGACCAAGACCCGTACCTCCGTATTTTCTTGTAGTGGATGTGTCTGCCTGTATGAAGGGATCAAAAAGCAGATTCAGCTTGTCTTCCGAAATGCCGATGCCTGTGTCTTTTAATGAAAATTTGAGGCAGACTTCATTCTCTGTTTCCGAAACTTTTTCAATTCGGATAAGTATCTCACCCTTTTCTGTAAATTTAACTGCATTGCCTCCCAGATTGATCAGTATCTGCCTGAGTCTGCCTGGATCACCATTCACATATTCCGGAACATCCGGATCAATCAGGCAGGCAAGTTCGACTCCTTTCTCTTCTGCCCGTATGGATATCATTTCTGCGGTATCTTCCACGGAAAGGAACAGATCAAAGTCCAGAGATTCCAGCTCCAGTTTCTTCGCTTCTATTTTAGAAAAATCTAATATATCATTGATCAGATTGAGAAGTGACTCTGCACTTGATTTCACTATTTCAGCATACTGTTTCTGTTCTTCGTTCAGTGCCGTATCCAGAAGAAGTCCTGTCATCCCGATCACCCCATTCATCGGTGTCCTGATTTCATGACTCATCATAGCCAGAAACTCACTTTTGGCCTGGTTTGCAGATTCTGCCTGAGATGCAAGATCCATAGATTTTTGGACTGCATTTTCCAGTTTTCTGTTGATTTCCTGCATTTTTTCTTCCCATTCTTTCAGTTCCGTGATTTCCCTTCCAATTCCTACAAGACCTGCAACAGAGCCGTTTTTGTTATGGATAGGAGATAGGGATGTCTGATAATAATGAGTTTTATCAGGACCTTTTACGTTCCAGTAGTAGACTGTTGTTGCTCCTTCGCCTGAGAGAGTCTTTTTATTTGCTTCAGTATGGATTTTTCCAGCTTCCTCTCCAAATATATCAATGACTGTTTTTCCTAAAAAGAAAGATTCTGAAATGCTCTGCTTTTCCATCCATTTTCCGAATATGCCTGTGTGCCTCTCCTCTGTGTCAAGTGTGAAGATTACATCATCTGAGGAACTGACCAATGTCCTGAATTTTTCCTCACTGTCCCTCAGTGCATTTTCCATTTCCAGTCTTTCAGTAATATCAATGCATGATCCGATGAAACCGGCAAAGTTTCCTATCTCGTCTGTTCTGGGAACACCGTTGTCCAGAATGTATCTCCATTGACCGTCATATCTTTTCAGTCTGTAGACCATACTGAAAGATTCTTTTCTGTCGAAATGACTTGTATAGGTATCAAGACAGCTTTGAAAATCATCCGGGTGTACCTGCTCTGCCCATCCGTCTCCAATCTCTTCTTCCATTGTTCTTCCGGAAAATTTCAGCCAAGTATCATTAAACCATGAACATTTTTTATCCAATTCTGAAATCCAGATCATTACCGGTGCTGAATTTGCTGTCGTAAAAAAACGCTTTTCTGTTTCCTTGATTTTAAAATCTTTTTCTGCGATTTCTGTGATGAATGTGTTTATGAGCAGAGTGTTAACGGCCAGTGTTCCCATATATGCCCATAACAGTGCAAGACCTCGGTGAATATTTTCCGGAATGATGAACGGACCTTCTCCCGATGCGGTTCCAAATGCTGCTATCCCTGAGATAATAAGTGTGCCTATGGATGAAACAGAAATTTCGAAACGGACAGCCAGCCAGTTGAGAAGTATCAGGGGCATAAAAATCAGAGGGAAAAGTGCCTGACTGTTTCCTGAGAACAGAAATATTTCGAGTGAGAATGCTGTGGCGGCAGACACAATCATTATGAATTCGGGAAATTTCCAGCCTTTTAAAACTTCCAAATAGTATTTTTTTTTAAATGCGATAATCGGAATTCCTGCAATGAGTGCTCCAGTCAGATCGCCAGTCCACCAGTAAATCCATGCTTCCATTAATTTTTCACTTGAAAGAATTCCTGAAAAACTCAGATGCATTGTTCCATTGGATGCACTGACGGACATTGCCAGCGCTGAAAATAAAATATATAAAAAAAGATTTTTTCTTGATATAAAATCATGATTAAATCCATTTTTTTTCAGCAGGTATGCTCCAAGCAAAGGGCCGGATGTGTTGCCTGCAGCAATTCCGGCGGCAAGGAGAACAGAAGGATCAGCAGATAAATTGACTAAAAAAGCAGAAATGAAAACAGCCGGCCATACGTTTGTACCCAGCAGAAGGAATGATGCAATTGCAATTCCTGAGGGAGCCCAGATCAGACTGATATGGGAACCTGCATAGGGGAGGGATAATCCTATTCTTCCTAAAATGTAATAGGAAACAGCAATAAGAACTGATTTCAATAAATATGAAACGGGCAACGACCGTATCATTCCCATTACTCTAATGGATGGCTTCATTTATTTCACCTATGCTGTATTCGACAGGAAGGTCAAGCGAATTCGCGGGTTTCTTCCAGTATACAAGGTTTATGCGTTATCGTGTTAAATGGCAGATTCTGTTACAGCAGACTTACTGTTTGACATCATCCTTCCATGTACCAGAATACATTTTTTTCAGCATAATTCCCTTTCCGTTTCTTTTGTTTTTTTTCCATTGCCCAATGTAAACCTGACCGTCAGGATAATACATTGTTCCTTTCCCGCTGAAGAAGTCATCTTTAAAGCCGCCTTCGTATCTTCTTCCGTCCGCAAAAATGTAGATTCCCTTGCCGTAATACTTCCCGTCTTTGAAATCGCCTGCATACTTGTCACCGTTTGCCAGAAAGAATCTTCCTTTTCCGTTGGGAATATTGTCCGTATACATTCCTTCAAAAACTGCACCGTCAGGAAAAACAGTCTTGCCTATTCCGTTAGGCTGACCATTTTTCATTTCACCAGTATATACGGTTTTTGACTTGGTCTTTGGATCAATTTCAATATACTCACCCTCTCCTTCAGGCTGTCCGTTTACAAAACCGCCTGTGTAGGAACTCCCGCTGTCAAATTTCAGTGTTCCTTTGCCGTTTTGGCAGTCTCCTTGAATGCAGGAGGATGTTGAATGTATGGAGGAATAGGAACAGAAGAAAAACACTGCAGTGCAGAATGCAGTGTTTATTGAATGAATTTTCAAGTTTTACTCTCGGTTTTAATTTTTTACAGGTGCGGGTGTTGATGTCGGTGTTTTGGCTGGAGCACCTGAATTATTGTTTGGTGCTGTTGATGGAGCAGGTTTTGGATCTTCTTTTTTGCCCGGAACTGAAGGCTCCAGCTCATCCTTAGTGATTTCTTTTCTTACAAATTTATCAGTTTCTTCTTTGACGGAAACTCGATTGTAAGTGATGATTCCATAAACATCGTCCAGCATTTCCATAAGATCAATCGGCTGATGCTTATTCGGGATATAAGTAAAATTGGTTGCTGTATCAGGTCTTTCAAACTTGTAATTTGCAGAAATTTTTCCTTCCACCCATTTGTTTTCAATGTTGTTTCTAAGAGTCTTTTTCAGATACTCGTAATCATTTACCGATCCGTCATATTCAGAATCCTTGAATTCATTGAATTTTTCCTTCTTATAAATCTTTTTCTGATCATTTGGAATCTTATTTTCTATCAGTGCAAGAATTCCGAATCGTCTGGCTTTTCTGGATGCTCTGATTCCGCTTTCATAAAGGGCGATCTTGTTTCTGTACTGATACGGTGCGTTGTTCCAACCCATAGTATAATAGTTTTCTGCAAGCTTCAGTTCTTTATAGGCAAGCTTAAGAAGATATTTTGCACTGATATCGTTTGTTTTCAGAACTTTATGAGTGGCATAAATCAGAAGGACTCTCGTAAATTCAGTATGTCTTTCAAGAGCACTTTCATAAATTTCCTTAAGTTTGATCTGTGCTTCTTTTAGAGGAGCCTGAGCATTTTTGTAATCACCTTTGAAATGCATAACAGTTCCCTCAAAGTCTTTCAGATTTGCTGTCAGGAAATCATTGTAGTACGGATTATCCATTTTCCGGTCAGGGGAATCATCATCTTCTTTTGCGGGTGGGGCATTTTTATCTGCCGCATTTTCAAGTTTAGGACTTCTCATATTGCTGATTGCGACATTGATAAATTGGAAATGAGCCTTATTTTCCTGGATTAGGATGTTCATATTTTCCTCATCAGGAGAAACTGCATAAGCAGAGACCGCAATGAATAGTAATGCAAAAAATGCTGTTCTTTTTTTGGACATGTGTACCGCCTGTTCTAGTTTTAAATTTCGGCGAATTCAGCAGTGAAAATTATAGAAATTTGTATTCATTGAGCAGAATCATAACTTTTGGAGAATTCTGAACGTTATTATGTCTCATTAAGGAATTCAGCTCAGGCTTGGTTTTGCTCAGGTTCGCAGATTTCCTGAGTTTCCATCAAACAGAGTAAAAAATGTTAGCTTCCAGTGACGCTCTTTTTTTCGTATGTACAAATGAACAAGATCAATACAGATATTCAGATCATTCAGGAAATACACAGGGACCAGGCAATCATTCTGCTGAACCAGTTTTTTCATCTGGTTAACACTCTGCCTCTGGACGGAATTTTTGAAGTGAGACCAAATGCCGCGAGAAAAATGATAGATACATTTTTGAAACTCCAGGGAACAGACAAGGTATGTTTTGCGGGAGTGTTTAATGACCGGGAACTTCTTTCAATGATTATCGGCAGAATTGAAGAACGTCCATTTTTGAAAGAAGAAAAAATACTCTATATTGATACTGCTGTCACAAAGAAAGGACATATGAAAAAAGGATATATGTCGTCCCTTATCAAATATGCAGAAATTTGGTGCAGAAAAAGAAATGTGCCTGTTATGGAACTTAGAGCGCTTAAAGCCAATTCTCCTGCTGTTGCCTATTGGAAAAATTCAGGGTTTGAAGAGTTTTATATACGCTTCAGAAGAAAGGTCTGAACTTCTCAATCTGAGACAAGTTTCGTTCTTTCTGGGGGATTTCTCCTCTTGCATTCACAATCTTTTATTATATAATATATATCCTGTATACATCGTATATGCCAAGGAGAAATAAAATGCTGAGAAAAAAAATACTGCCGATTCTGGCCGCCCTTCTGATTACGGGGTCGGTTTATGCTGAAAACGTTACTGTATTTATTCATGGAAAATCAAGTTCCAATCACAGCGGGACCGGTACTGTGGACGTAAACAGCTACTGGGGAACATCCGTAAGCTCTGTATCCGGTACAAAATACTTCGTGGGTTATGATGGTACGACAGATCCGAGAACATATGGTGCTGACAGAGCTCAGACAAATATCTGGACAGTGATGAACAATGTCTGCAAGACTAATTCCTGCAAGATTGTCTGCCACAGTGCCGGATGTTATGCAATTGAATACTGGCTTTCCAATTTAGGAAATACTGCTTCAGGACTTGGCTTTTCCATTTCAGGAGTGACTGCACTTGCCGCTGCATCCGGAGGTTCTGAACTGGCATCTGCACTCAATGGAATTACGTTCGGTTATGGGGGAAATGCGATGGATCTTGCACTCATCGTAAGCACAGCCAGATCAGCATTCAATCATAACAATACGGGCGGGCTTACAATCAGCCATGTTCCGGGATATAAAGGGATGTTCGGTGCTTCCGCTATTCTGCCCGGAGAAGATGACTACGCTGTTGCGTATCATTCATCCTGTGCATACAGTACAGTCGGCGGACTGGACAAATGCCAAAATTCTCTGACGCAGTCCGAGGGGATATGGCCTTTTAACAGCAATGTTACTTACATTCAGTATATCGGACATGTTCGCGCACCTTCACTCACTGTGACTGGTCTTTATCTCGATCACAGTGAAATCAAAGGAGAAGGCTGGAGGTAAAAAAGTATAGTATAGAAGGCGACGTTTCGAAACGTCGCTTTCAGGAAGTTTCTTCCTGCCTGTCTTTTTTATCTTTCTTATGACGGTACATTTCAGAATCGGCTTCCATCAGCATTGCCTCTAGACTCATATAATCGTTTGAAAGGGACTTGAATCCTACACTGAAATCAATTTTAAAGGGCTTTTCTTTTCTTTCATTGAATTCGAACATCTTCTTGGAAAGCCTTTTACTGATCCCTTCAGGAAGAACATTATTTTCAGCGACTAGAACTGCAAATTCATCCCCTCCTAGTCTCGCAATTACATCCGAGAGACGAAAAGAGTGTCTGAGTATTTCTGCCACACACTTGATAGCTTCATCACCCGACGAATGACCATAATTGTCATTGATGGACTTTAATCCGTCCATATCTATATAAAATAAATATAAATTAATTTTTCTGGATTTCGCATCTTCGAACAGAGTTTTTCCTTTCTGTATGAAGCCTCTTCTGTTATAGAGCTGTGAGAGTTCATCTGTGTAGGAAATTCTTTCGAGTTCTTCCTCTCTGAGATTTTTCAAAAGGAGATCTCTTTTTACATAATAGAAAAGTATCAGTGAGGTAATGAATGAAAAAATGGATCCAAAAAATGTGATATATGTGATTGTGCTCAGATCATGTTCGTGCTGCTCTCTGTTCGTTTCCAAATTCTTTTTTTCATTCTGCTCAAGATCAATGATAATGACTTCCAGTCGGTTCAGCTCGTCTGAATTTTTCTGAATTAGAGTTTTTGCATGTCTGACATCCTCTCCTTTTTCATTGGGGCAGTCAGGATTCTGGCATTTCATAATGGAATAAAAATGTTTCAGGAACGAATCGTACAGCGCCTTCTGTTCCGGGATCTCTTCAAAGTCCCGCTCCAGTTCCTGATTGATCAGAAACGAATCAAAAAAATGAAGCTTCTGTTCAAAGAGATACAGATATTCGGTGTTTCCTGATTCCTGATACAGTTTTTTATAATTCTCCAGATCATTAAGATGCGAATCAGTCTCTTTCAGCTTGCGCATTACGTCGAACGATCTGTTAGCAGTTTTCCATGTCTTTTCATTGTTCTGTGCTGTGTATATGGAAAAAAGGGAAAGTGCTGTCAGGACTGCAATAAATAGGAAGAAGAAGATGACAATTTTTTTTCTCATATAGTCTCCGTGCAGGCATTCACCTGCACGGGATATCTGTTCAGGAGATGCGCTCTGCGACTAATTCAGCAATATCTTTTACTTTTACGGAATCAGTTTTTTCAGCGTTTTTGACACCGTCAGTGATCATCGTCATACAGAAAGGACATCCTACTGCAATCGTATCTGCACCGGTTTCGAGAAGCTGATTTGTTCTTTTGATGTTTACTCTGTCATTGTTCTGCTCTTCCATCCACATCTGTGCACCGCCTGCACCGCAACATAGAGACTTTGTGTGATGGTCGGACGGTTCTTCGAGTTTACCACCGGAAACTTCCTTCACCACATCTCTAGGATTTTCATAGTTGTCATTGTATCTTCCCAGATAACAAGGATCGTGATATGTAAATGTCTTGTTAAGATCCTCTTTTGACATTTTGATATCGACTTTTCCTTCCTTAACCAGGTTGTTGATAAACTCACTGTGGTGAGTCACTTCAAAATTTCCGCCAAACTGAGGATATTCGTTTTTGATTGTGTTGTAACAATGTGGACAAGCCGTAACAATTTTCTTCACATTGTATCCGTTCAGTGTATCCACATTTGTCTGTGCAAGTGACTGATAGAGATATTCATTACCGCCTCGTCTGGCAGAGTCTCCTGAGCATCCTTCTTCTGTTCCGAGAATTCCAAAATTGATCCCTGCACTCTGCATAATCTTTACCATAGAACGGGCTGTGCTCTTGCTTCTTTCATCAAATGCTCCTGCACATCCTACCCAATACAGAATGTCTACATTTGCATCTTCCGCCATTGTTTTTACTCCAAGCCCTTCTGCCCAGTCTGCTCTTGTATGAGCTCCTACACCCCAAGGATTGGAATTGTTTTCCATATTCGAAAATGCTCCCTGGAGTTCAGCAGGGAATCTGGATTCGGCCAGAACAAGATATCTTCTCATTTCGACAATTGCAGTCACCTGATTGTTTCCTACAGGACAAGCCTGAACGCAGGCAAAACAGGTGGTACATCCCCAGATAGCTTCTTCTGAAGTGTAGTTTCCGATGACATTTGTATCCAGTGCCAAAATTTCTTCAGCAGATTTCCCGGCCTTTTTGGCTGCCTGGACTTCGGGCATTTTTTCGAGAAGTGCATGTTTCAGATCCCCGATGATTGCCTTTGGATTCAGAACTTTTCCTGTTCTGTTGGCAGGACACTGCACCTGACATCTTCCGCATTCAATGCAGGAAAGACCGTCTAGAAGATTTGGGAATGGGAAGTTCTGAACCTGGTTTGCACCCCAGATGGCAGTTTCACTTTCCAGATCCAGTTTGGAAAGAGCTCCCTTTGGGGTATCAGTTGCAAAGAAATAGTTGATCGGTGCAAAAATCAGGTGAGCGTGTTTGGATGTAGGGACATAGAGCATAAAAGTGAATACAGTCAGAATATGACCCCACCACATAATTTTGTAGGCGATATCTGCCGATTTTCCATCCACTCCCAGGGCCGACCAGATATGGCTGACCGCAACTGCAATCGGAAATCCTTCTCTGAGTCCGCCCGTTTTGATGCTGTACGTCTCGGAAATGACTTTAGCACCTTCTCCAAGAAGGGTAGTAATCATAAGTGTTCCGATCATTCCGATGACGATTGCTGAAGCGGGAGAATGCACATCCAGACCTTTCGCTTTGAATATCCATCTGCGTCCTGCAAAATAGGCAAGTCCGGTCAGAACAAAAAAGGACATAATCTGAACAAGTCCTTCATAAGCGTGAGAGATTGTATCGGAAAAACCGAGCAGACTGAATGAATAGGGATCAGCCAGCCAGTAGCCCGCAACCCCTGCCACCATTTGGTTTGTCGTGTGGAGAAGATAAGTCAGGAACCCGTAGAAAATAAAGGAGTGCATCATCCCTCGCAGAGGTTCCTGCATGTTTTTCTTCTGCATGAGGACGTTTTCCAGAATACTTTTGATTCTGAAACCCAGATTCAAACTCCCTCTGGCATCTTCATTGAAATGAGCTTTCTGCCCTTCAAAAACGAGTCCCAGTCTGTAAATGACTGCTCGTGCGAATACAACATTCGCTATGATAAATAATACTGTAAAAATTAGATGAAATATCAGGTGTTCCAAGTGTTTGCCTCTCGACTACATTCTGAATCTAGGAAAAAAGAGATGAAGCAAGTGTCGAGTAAAAAACTGTATTTCATATCTAGGGGTCTATCTATATCTCAGTCCGTATATGCAGACGGGGTGTCAGAAAAGAGGAGACAGTCATTATCCAAGTCAGCGGCGATTCAAGAAATCTGTTTTCCAGAATAAAAAGATAACTGGCACTGCCTATCCACAAACATCCATTGGACAAGGATTGAATCATTCTCGATTTCTACGCAGATGCAGGCAAAACAGCTAGTAGTCGCTGATTCTCTGCAGAAGGCAGACTGGTCGGAAGGGGAGGAGGGCAAGCCCAGGCTTGCAGTTCTGAATTTTACTCTCGGCACAGGTGTTTCTCAGGCAGAGGCGGAGACGGTCACTTATGATACAGGAGTTTTTGAGAACTGCCTTTACAAATGATATCATTTTCATTAAAACTGCAATATGCCCCATGTACTGGGATTTGAAGACTGTGTTCCAGTTGTCCAACGAAAATAGTGCTGGGCACCGCTGAAGGCGACAAGGTCATCATCATTTACCCAGAAAGTGAACCCGATAACCTGACCCGGTGATATTGAGGATATTCCTAAATCGGAGAACGGAATTTGAACTTCCAGATTCCAGCCCGAATCGGTGTCGGCATCAGTGTTCAGTGTGCTTCCAGCGGTATAACTGACCCGTGTTATTGCAGGAGTCCATACCCCCCAGGCCGCCCCTGTTCCTTTTCCGTAATTTTCGTAAGAGGCTCCGCTTCGCGGCGTCATAATCAGATGGAAGTCATTTGTATCCGGTGTCGCTGTCCTGTTGAATCCCATATCAAAAAAGACTTCAATGCTGTCGTCTGTCCAAGGGGCTCCAGAATTGTCTACTCGCAGATACTTATCGTCTGTATGATAGAATATATAAAAATTATTCGTATCATATGCAAACTTAATATAACCGGTCACATTCAGATCGTTTCCGCCCGTATAATCTGAAAAGGTCGGAACGACAGGAAAAGAAAAATCGATCTTGGGCACTCCTGCCCAGGCAGTTTCTGTATCCTGCCCGTCAAGAGTGATCGAGCTGTCTGCAATTTTGGAAGGAATAAGTGTCGTGCTGCCGGGACGGACAGCAGCTCCGGCTCCTGAAGAATACTGATCTGAACTGTTGTACAGGAAAATTTTATAATAGTAAGTATTCCCTGTACTGACTGAGGAATCAGTAAATCCAGCATTGTCAGAATTTGCTGTGACTGAAGTCCCGTCACTCGTGTCTACGGGACTGCTCCCTGTCTTTCTTTTTATCAGAACTCCTTTCAGTGTGCAGTTTGACGGATTTGTCCAGCTCATACTTACAGATGCCGGTGCAGATGTACTGCTGACTGTCAGACTGGAAGGATTGCTGGGAGCTGAATTTGTGCAGGCATCTGAGACTGAAGTCGATGTTGCGGTCTGTGTAGAAGTTGAGGTGCTGGAAGGGGAAATGAGTCCTGCAATTTTTTGCGGATTGCGTTTGATACAATCAGAGAATAGTATGCATAAAACAAAAAGTAAAACTGCTTTCAGCAGAAAGTCTCTATTTTTATGCTTTTTCATATCTCTATACTATTCGACGAATATAAATACTGGAATTCTCAGTTTTCTCAGGATTTGCAAAGTTTACTTCTTTGTAAAAGCTGAATTTTACCACGAAGTCTATGAAGAACGCGAAGGTACGACAAGTCTATTGAATTAATTTTCATAATACTGAAGTTGATTCAATACAGTAGATGATTATGTTAGAATTATCTAATATATTATCTGCTTTATCAGCGGTAAATATGCCTTTACACAACTCCAAGTCTGTGAATCGGCTCGACGTTAGATATGTCGAGCCGATTTTTTTAAAGCTTATATTCCAAAAAGAATACAAGTTTTCTTTTCGGTTACAGACTTAGATCCAGTCCTTTGGATACGCTGTCCGATACAGGACCGATAGAAGAGAGATGCATTCTTTTCACTGAGAAGATTTTCTGGACGAATTCATTCAGTTCATCGAGAGTGATATTTTCTATGATTTTATATTTATCTTGCATTGTATAATATTTTCCGAAAAACATCTCCTGAACTGCAATGTCCATCATCTTGTTTTCCGGAAGTTCATGACCGATTGCCATGGAACCCTTCTGATTGCTTTTTGCAAACTCCAGTTCCTCTTTTGAGATTCCTTTTTTTTTCAGAATCCGTATCTCATTCATAATGGAATTTACTGACTTTTCATACTTGTCGGCAGAGGTTCCGCAGGATACAGTAAACACCCCGCAGTCAGAGTAGGTGGAAGAAAAACTCTGTATGCTGTAACAGAGTCCTTTTTCCTCCCTGATTTTCTGGAACAGTCTCGATGCCATTCCGCTTCCGAATACGCAGTTCAGAAGATTCATTCTGGCCATATCCTGTATGTTTCTTCCTGTACCTTTTGTGCCGATGAGAAAGTTGACCTGCTCAAGTTTTTTCTTCTTT
>JBPOJG010000093.1:0-9113 GCA_052033835.1 Spirochaetota bacterium | reverse complement strand
GTAATCTGTTTTTTGGCATAATTTCTGTGAGACTGTGCCAAATTATCCTTCAGACTATCTAAAGATATTTTACCCCTAATATAATCAAGTGCAAAATTATATCCTAATGTTTTTAATGCCGGACAGGATTCTCCGTATTTCTCTGCGGCAAGAGCAGCTTCCTCGGGAAGTCCTTTCTGAATCATCTGAAATGATCTCTCATTGATTCTTTCATACAGTATTTTTCTGTCCCATTCCACCCAGACAGATACAGTCTGAATCTCAGGAAATTCCGAAATGAACCCGCCTTCTGGAGTAAGCTCTGACCATTTCTGTCCGGCTAGGTTAATTTTCAGTGCTCTGTCCACCCGATAAATATCCTGTTCATTCAGTAAAAGCCCTGCTTTGGGATCTAGGTCATTCAGAAGAGTCCATTTTTCCTGTGAACTTAATTCAGCCGCTTTTTCAATAATTTCGAGGCTGATTTCCGGAACTGGAAACATTCCCTTCAGAAATGCCCTCAGATAAAATCCTGTTCCACAGGTAAGAATAGGATTTTTGTTTCTGTTCAGAATATCCAGCACGCAGGATCTGATTTTTTCGGAATAAATCCTGGCGTTGATATCGTCTTTTGGGTGGATAAAATCAATCAGGTGATGAGGTATTGCTTCCTGTTCCCATTTTTCAGGTTTGGCTGTGCCGATGTTGAGAAACTGATACGCCTGCCTGGAATCTACAGATATTACTTCAAAAATATCGGGATTCAGTTTAGTGCAGATTCCAGTCTTGCCTCCGCCCGTAGGAGCAGCAAGAATGAAAATCCGATTCAGACTTCTTCCTCTTCCACCTCGATCGGTTCTTCCGCTTCAGATTCTTCGATCACATCTTCCCCGTCTATTTCTTCATCCGGCGGAACTGCCTCTTCCTCTGTCACATCAAATTCAGAAATCTTTGCACGAAGTGATTTCCCCTTCTGTGCAGGCTTGGAAAGCTGATCTGCTTTACATTTGGGACAGATTTTTTCCGGCTTATTCAGATCGTAAAATTTAGTTCCGCAGCTGTAACAGGCAAATTTCCTGCCTAGAGGATTGTCGGAAGTCTCAGTTTCTTTTGCAGACTTAGGGACAGACTTCCCTCCTTTAGCTTTTGCAGAGCCTGAAGATTCTTCAACGGATTTTGTTTTAGATGAACTTTTCTGCTGAGACATTTTTTCTTTGTCTTTTTTCTCGGGAGTCTTCTTCTTAGTCATAAGAATAGGAAATGATTCGAAGAATACGATTTTTTGTCAAGAGGAAATATGAAAAATTTTCAGGAAAAATTCAATTCATTCGGCCATGAGATAGAAGTAAAAAGCACTGATTCAGGGAAAAAAAACTGGATGCTTCTTCTGCATGGATTCAATGACAGCAAGGAAACTTTTATTTTCCTCGAAGAATCTCTAGGCTCGAAATTCAATCTTCTCAGTTTTGATTTCAGAGGGCACGGAAACTCAGACTGGAGCAGAGACGGAATCTACCATTATGCTGAACATTTTCTGGATATTCACAATATCGCAAAACAGTTTCTGCCGGAAAAGTTTTTCATTCTGGCACATTCAATGGGCGCAAGCCTTGCATCCAGATACACAGGAATGTATCCTGATTCAGTGAAAGGACTAGTCTGCCTAGAAGGATTCAGCGGACTACAGCCTCCCGAAAGGGAAATAGACAGAATCAAAGGATGGCTGAATTCACAGGTCGCAAAAGGACAGAAAACGACAGCACCCAGAAGACCGATGAAAAGAGAAGATGCTCTTCAGAAACTCTCTCTCATTTACTCAGGACTGGCAAAGGAAAAAGTGGAAATTCTCCTGGAGCCTCTGGTAAGAAAAACTGTAGAGAACAAATATGTCTGGAAAAATGATCCTTCGCTCAGAACGTCTTCCAATCCAATCCCATTTTCTCCAATTCTCTCCCGGGCACTTTGGTCAAAGATCGTCTGCCCTGTCCTGATCCTGTATGGAAAAAAATCTCATCTCTGGCCGGAAAATCTGGAAGAGGTGCTCGGTCATTTCAAAAATCGAGAATTCCATATACTGGAAAATTCAGGTCATAATATGCACCACGATGAACCGGAAAAAACTGCGGAATACATCTTTGAATTTCTGTATAAGAACAGTCTTCTGGACTGATGGAGACGGGTCTGTCTGTGAAAAATTTTCCGTCCATTTCCATTATTATTTAACACCGCAGGTTTCAGCTTTTCGATTGAAAAAAGCTGTCAAGCATTGCCCAGATTGCATCTTCCCAGGAAGATGCATTTTTTTCAAAGGGAGAAAGTCTGACCAAAAGTTCTTTTCTGCTTTCGCCCGTTCTTAAATTTTCCAGATGAAGCTTAGGAAGGTTCTCCTTCACTTCTTCAAAAGGATACTTGATCAGGGTCAGGGAAACTGGCGTATTCAATGATTCTGCGAAGCCGAAATTCAGGACTCCAGTTTTCCAAACCGTCCCAGAAGTATTTATGGAATCTTTTTTGCATACTGTCAGACTTTTAATAAAGTCTTTGAATTCAGATTCATTGACTTCTCGAATCATAAAAACATCCCCTCAAGCCTGCCAAAAGAAAGAGAAAGCAGTGTTCCTTCATAATCAAGAGGAACTTTTTTCAGATCAGACCATTCCAAAAGACGCTGTAAATCAAATTCCTGCATCGGATACAGCATTTTCTCATAAAAATCTTTCTGTTCCGGAGCGACCAATTTGAGCATAGTTCAATTTAGAGATTAAACCGAGAAACTGTAAAGGTTTTTTCAAAATTCGGATTCAGACAATCCGACCATAAGAAAAAGAATTGAAAAATCTTCGGTTTTCCATCAGATGTTCCTATGAAATCTTACCTTTCCAGTCTCCTTGTCATCTTCATTTTCTTTCAGTGCACAACAACTGTCAAAATTCCCGTGATGAATAAATCACCTCAGGGTTTTATGGAATTTATGAAAGGCGGACGGGATATCGGAATTTATGTATACAAAAAGGACAATGCCGATCTGCCCTCTGGCGGAGAGGCTGACTGGAAAACAGTCGTACATGGCGCCGTGCTCAATACCATACAGAAAAAGGGATACTTCAGAATTGCTGATATGAGTTCAAGAGAACAGAGACTCAAAGAGGTGGCCAGATCCCAGATGGTAGGAGGAATGAAGGATATCAGCAAGGAACTCTCCGTGGACGGACTGATGTTCATTGAGGTACCGATGAGTCCTGCATCCGAGTGCAAGACAAACGCCAGTCTTAAGTCCAAAAAAGAATGCTCCAAATACGGTGGAGACGGAAAATGTCTGAGTTTCCGAGATGTGAGCTATACTGAATACACAAAACAGCTGATTTTCACAGTCTACGTAAAAGGAAGACTCGTAAATCTGGAAACAGGGCAGGCAAAAGAATATTCCAATTCAAAACCTGCTGTTCTTTCCAACACATCCACTTCCCCTTCCATAGGCTGTCCCTCTGCAATAGAAGGATTCAGCCAGGCGATGAGTGTTGCAGCGGAAGCAATTGCAGACCATCTTTCTCCTGAAATGACAAGTTTGGATGTTCCGATTTACGATGACGGGGACGGTGTGGAAGACAGTGATGCGAGAAGTGCAGTGAAATCTGCGTTGAAGACAGGCAACAAATGGGTGGATACAGAAAATCCGAATATGGATCTCGCCAAAAAGCAGTGGGATAAGGCTCTCTCCATTTCAGGAAACTCATCCGCTGCAGCACACTGGAATCTCGCGATCTACCATTGGTCAAAAGGCAATGTATTTGATGCAGATGCCAGTTTCAAAAGTGCAATGGAATCGGGGGGCCCCGACTGGCTCAGTTCCTCCAAGAGGGAAATCATCGCAAAATTCAAGGCAGAAAAAGACAGAATCAAAATGGAGATGGAGAACGAAGGAAAGTGACCTGCAAAGAAATCTTCTTTACTCAGGCAGACACATAAAAAAGGCTTCTTGTAACTTATGAAAATATTCAGAAGACTGCTCACGTATTCATTTCGATACAAGGGCAGACTGATTACAGGAATCCTTCTCTCCTTTCTGGTGTCCATATTCAACGGAGCATCTCTCACGAGTATGGTTCCCATTTTTGATTCAATGGGAACTTCCAAAGACTATAAATTCAGAATCTCTTATACAAAAAGGGATCTGGATCTTTTCGGGAAACAGACCGCAAATGAAAAACTTTCCCGAATTGAAAGCATTGAACTGTACGGTGCATTCTTAAAAAAAAGAATCAATGACTATTTTGAGAACAAAACCCCCGATGAGGTTGCCGTCACATTTGTAATCCTTGTATTCCCTGTATACATACTGAAGCTCATCTGCCTCACTGGAGCAATATTTTTCATTAATTCTGCAGGAACACTGGCCACAAGAGATCTGAGATTCGAACTGTTTGCAAAATCTCAGCAGCTGTCTATGGATATGTTTGTCAAGGAAAAAACGGGAATACTGATGAGCAGGATCATCAATGATGTGGACGCACTGGGCAAAGTCATATCCAGCGATCTCAAGGATGCAATTATTGATTTTTTTTATATACTTACTCATCTTATCATTTTATTTCTACTGAGCTGGCAGCTGTTTTTTCTTACATTTGTGGTCATCCCTCTTATTATGGGACCGATCAGCGCCTTTGCAGAAAAAATCAGAAAGGCGACGAAAAATCAGCAGGAAAGACTTTCCGCACTGAACGGCCATCTTCAGGAAGTCATTGCAGGGATACGCGTCATACGTGCATTCAACACAGAGAAAAGAGAATCGGACAAATTCTTTCATATCAATGATGAACTCTCGATGAAAACTTTCAAGGGACATTTTTACCATCAGGTAGGTCCTTCTCTTGTGGAACTTTTCGGTGCTGTGATCGCTGCAGTTTTTCTCGCATTCGGAGCCTATCTGATATCCACTCAGAATTTTTCAAAGGGAATGTTCCTTGCATTTTTTCTCACTCTGGTATTTATTATGCGCCCGCTGAAACAGCTGAGTGTTATGTACAATCTGATTCAGAGTGCAGTCTCAGCCGGAGAAAGAGTCTTTGAAATCATAGACAAGGAGCCGGATCTTGTATCGAAGGAAAATCCTGAAAAACTCGGAACAGTGATACAGGATATAGAGTTTAAAAATGTAAGTTATTCCTATCCGGGCAGTTCCAAAAATGCGCTCGAAAACATCAGCTTCAAAGTAAAAAAAGGAGAAACAGTTGCATTCGTCGGTCCGAGCGGTGCAGGAAAATCCACATTGAAGGATATGCTCATCCGTCTGATCGATCCCACCTCAGGTGAAATTCTGTTCAACGGAAAAAACATCAGAAACTGCTCCGTCCAGGATCTCAGAAAAAGATCGGCCACCGTCAGCCAGGATGTATTTCTTTTTCATGGTACTGTCAGAGAAAATATCTCCCTCGGAAATCCCTATTTCACTGAACTTGAAATCAGAAAAGCTGCAGAGGATGCTTATGCATCCGAATTCATAGAGAATATGGAAACCGGATATGACACTATGATCGGTGAAAACGGAGTACTGCTTTCCGGCGGACAGAGACAGAGACTTTCCATTGCGAGAGCACTTCTTCTGAACCCGGAGATACTGATCCTTGATGAGGCAACATCTGCTCTTGACACAGAATCAGAAAGACAGCTCCAGAACACCCTCGAAGAACTTTTTCATCACAGAACAACATTCATCATTGCACACAGGCTTTCCACAATCCAGATTGCAGACAGGATATTTTATATAGAAGAAGGCAGGATCATTGAAAGCGGAACCCATTCTGAACTGATGATTCTGAACGGGAAATATAAAAAACTTTACGATTACCAGTTTGCATCTGCCTGAAAAGACCGTGAAAGAATTCAGCTCAATATTCACAGAAGGATTGGAAGACTGGATCAATTTTCATGTGGAAAGACCGTCTCTGATTTTTACTGAGATAGAGAAAACAGCAGAAAAGACAAGAACCCCAGTCATCTCCCCTTCCGGCGGGGCCGCCCTTGCACTTCTTATCCGGATGATTCAGCCGAAACGAGTTCTGGAACTGGGAACAGGAATCGGATACTCCGCATCGTGGATGTTCTCTTCAGGTGTTCCGTTTCATCTGAATTCTGCTGACAGAAATGCAGAAGCTCTGGAAATCGCCCGAAACTTTCTGAAAAAAACTGCAGGAAAAGATCAGAGCTTTGATCTGGAAAGAATTCATATACTGGAAAAGATGAAAAATATAAAAACTCTTACAGAATATGATCTGATATTCATTGACTGCGACAAAATCTGTTATCCTGAACTTCTGTCGATCTGTATGGAAAAATGCAGACCGGGAGCATCGATTGTATTTGACAATGCGCTTTGGCACGGGAGAGTTTTTCCCGAAATCCATACAAAACCCTCGGACCGGGCAGTTCAGGAATTCTGGACAAAAACATCCGAAATCAAAGCAAAAAAGACACTGATTCCTGCCGGCGACGGACTTTTGCTTCTGGAGCTTCCATGAACATTTTAGACCTTTCTGCACTCATCGGATATTTCATCATTATTTTTGCAGCGGGACTGTATTTCGGAAACAAGGGCGGCAAGGACGATTATTATCTGGGAGGAAAAAACCTGCACTGGAATTTCCTCATGCTTTCGATCATTGCCACCGAGACATCGAGTCTCACATTTCTGGGAGTTCCGGGGATGAGCTACAAGGGCGGTATACAGTTTCTTCAGACCGCACTCGGCTTTCTTTTCGGCAGAATCATTGTAGCATATGTTTTTCTTCCTCTGTATCTCAAATCGGATATTTCTTCAGTATACGAATGGATAGGAGTTATGTTTGGAAAACATGTACAGAGATTTTCGAGCACACTGTTTCTCTTCACAAGACTTCTAGGTGACGGAATCCGTCTGTATGCAACATCCATCCCCTGTGCACTTCTTCTCGGAAACTGGGTACAGGGTTATTCAGAAACAGAAGTATTTACAATGTCTCTGGCAGCAATCACTGCAGGCACAATGATCTATACTGTATATGGAGGATTCAAGTCAGTAGTCGCAACTGATTCCATCCAGTTTATGGTGTACATTGCCGGAGGACTTTTTGCTGCAGGATTTCTTATGTATTCACTGAACCTGCCTTTTAATGAAATTTTAAGCAAGGCATATTCTCTAGGAAAACTGAAACTGTACAATGGATTTGAAGGAAGTTTTCTAACCTCCCCCTACTTCTTTCTGAACGGATTTGCGGGAGGTCTGATTCTCACAATCTGCTCTCACGGAATAGACCAGATGTTTGCACAGAGACTTCTGGCCTGCGGGAGTCTCAGAGAGGCAAAACTGGCGCTCATCGGTTCCGGCATATTCGTATTTTTCCAGTTTCTGCTTTTTCTTTTCATCGGGATACTTCTCTTCCTGTATTACGGAGAAACTGGAATTGCGCAGGACAAGATATTTTCCAAGTTTATTCTTGAACAGATTCCTTCACCGATCAAAGGACTGATACTCGCCGGAATACTAGCAAGTGCAATGTCCACTCTTTCGAGTTCGATCAATTCCATGTCCCTTTCCATCCAGGTCGATCTTTTCAAGACAAGTCACAGTTCTCTCAGATTCAATATGCTTTCAGGGCTTGCGCTTTTTTTCAGTTCCCTTCTGCCTCTGTTTCTTCATAAATCATTTTCAGAAGGACTCGTGGACGCAGGACTGAAAGCAGCCTCATTCACATACGGACCGCTGCTTGGACTCTTCCTTCTCGCAAGACTTTCTAAATCCCATATCAGCTACAGTCAGAAAAATCTGAACATTGCTCTGCTTCTTTCTCTTTTTTCCTGCATTGGATTCTTTCTTCTTTTCAGACCGGCTCTAGGACATCTGATTCCTTTCAGCGCGACAGTGTTCTTTATCATCATACTGATTTTTCCCGGAACTAAGACTCGAGATACAAATTCATCTAAAAATATTAAAAACTAATGATTTTTACATAACATTACATTTAAGGATAAATGACCTCACTCTACAGAGAATCAAAGACGTTTACAGATAAGAAAGAACTGAACTGAGTCTGTTGAATGCGGTAAATATGATGTACAGAGCTGGGCTGAGGGGAAAGCTTTGCTGAGATCAGGAAACTTTTTGCCTATCCCCTTGCTCTTCCGATGCATATGTTTTTCCGACGAGTCCCCTTTCCGAAAACGGAAAGAGGAAGAGCCCTTTGAGAAAAAACGCCGCCCCTTTTCCTTTTTGAGGAAAGGGGCTGAGGTAGAGAACATCTGCAGCAAGAATGCCGGGGATAGGAAAAAAATCCTTTCAAAATCACACCCGTCATTATAATCAATCCTGTTATGTTTTCCAGAATACCAAATGTTTTCATTATCCTGTCTATATTGATAGGTTTCGCTCCGATGCAGTACATTTCCGCAGAACCGACAGAGGATCTGCTCAATGCCGCTCTAAATGGGGATCTGAAAAAGGCGGAGGCAGATGTGAACATCAGAAAAAAAGTGTTGACTCGCTTATTCTGACAGAATACAATTAAATAATCTTATGAAAACAATTCTTCTTCAAATACAGAATAATGATGATTATGAGCTGTTCTTAAGCATTGCGAAGAGGCTCAATTGCAGAATCATTCCTACGGAAAACTGGTCTGAAATTGAGAAAGAAGATATTTTATTTTCCAGTGAGATGATCCTTGAACTGGAGAAAAGGCTTTCTCAAATGGAAAATAACCCCCACGAATCCTTTACGATGGAAGATGTAAAAAAAGAACTGGAAGGAAAATTTGGCAGGAAAATACAGACTTCAAAAGCAGGCTAAAGAAGAGATGATTCAGGCAGCGGAGTGGTACGAATCACAGCAGAACGGTGTAGGAGAAAGATTCTTTCTCGAAGCTTTTGAAAAAATAGAAAAAATTTCAGACAGACCTGAATCGCATTCCTGCTTCCATAAAGACTTCAGAAGGGCAAGTCTTTCTTCATTTCCTTATTGGATCGTATATGTGATTCGGCTTCCTTTTGTTTTTATCATCTCCGTCTGGCACAAAAAAAGAAATCCGGATTCTCTCTTGAAGAATTTGGAAAAATCCTAAAAATAAAAAATCCTTTCAAAATCACACACGTCATTATAATCAAAC
>JBPOJG010000482.1:0-9017 GCA_052033835.1 Spirochaetota bacterium | reverse complement strand
AATCTTTTTCCAGAAATTTCTGGATCTCCGAAATGACTTTTTTCAGTCCCTCATCAGGATTCCCCTTGTAGTCCTTTGGATGTTCAAAATGAAAACGGAAATTTTCCTTGTCTGTATCCAGACATTTTTTCGCACTGAAGAGACTTCTGAAGATAGCCACGTCAGGACCATAACCGTTTGTGCGGAAATTGACCGACCGTTCTCCGGCAATCATTGCACGCAGAATCTTTTTCCTTGTATTGCGGATCACCGGAGTGAGATGTTCCCTGTTTACAAATTCAGAATTGATCTTAGGCGCATACGGAAAACGTTTTTTCAGAATGAATGAGACTGTCGATTCCAGATCTTCTGCAGAGGATACAAAATCATGATGAACTGTGATTTCAGCTCCGTCCCTTCTGAAAAGTTTCTGAATGGAATGTTCAATCCTTTCCTGAATGTCGGAGAGAAACACTTTTACATCCTCTGCGATTCTAGGATCAATCCTCAGAACCTCCGGATCCTCAGAAAGTCTTTCTGCAGCTTCAAATTTTTTCAGACTCTCTTCTTCTGCAAATGAGTATCTGCTGAATACTCCTGCGAGGTTTCTGCCAGTCTCGGAATTTTTCAGAATCTTATGCACTGATTCAGCAATGACTGATTTAGGATTTCCCAGATAATAAATAAATAGACCGCTCGCCCCTGTCTTTTTTTCCTTTTCCAGAAGAGTCTCAAAATAATTCAGAAGGATATTCTGTATCTCTTCTTCATTTTTTTTGCCTTCCGAATCTGCAGAAAACTGAACAAAGTCTTTCAGTGTGGATTCGAGAATCAGTTTTCTGGAATAGAATCTGGAAGTAAGATACTCCGCATTGTATGCATCCGCATAAATAGGCCGAAGAGGGAAATGACGGTCAAGAACTCTCTGCGTGTCCGAGTTCAGAACGGAGGATACATATTCTTCAATCCTGGACTGCAGATGAACGGAACTTCCGTAATAGATCTGATATGTTTTGCCGGATTCTCTGTAGACTGCCTGATTTTTGGAGACAAGTTCCTTCAGGACTGATTTGACTGATCCTTCTTCACCGATGCAGAACTGAATCCATTTTTCATCTGCAGGCAGAAGATTCTTTCTGTTGATGACTGTCAGTATTGTAAGAATTTTTATAATTTTTGATGCAAATTTGTCTTCAGATTCGGAAAGTGCACTTCTTCCGTACTGCCATCTGGTGAGAAGCGTGTCTTCTAGTCCAAGTTTGTCGATGGAGGAATCGAAATAATCAAACAGATCATCAATTCTGATAAAATCAGTGTTTTTTCTTTCTGAGATTCCGGAAAGATAAGCAAACAGAGTCCTTTCATTCTGCCCGAAAAGACCCGACAGAAGAGGAAGGGCAATCAGAGTGGAAATATGGAGAGGATAAGCCTGTTTTGTAATTTCCTTCAGTTCGGGGCCGATCTCTTCCTTCAGAAAAGGATGAATTTTGAATGCTTCTTTGATTTCCTTGTCAATGTGCGTTTCTTTTTTTGCAATGTTCTTCAGTCTGGTATTTTTCTGTATATAATTGGATACAAGTCCGTATGTATCCGAAAGCTCTTCCTGAAAATGAATCGGATGAAATCTTCCTTCAATCTTCAGCCATTCCTTTCTTTTTTCGGGATCAATTCCGCTCAGGTACTGAGAGATACCCTTGTGCAGAAGCAGATAATGAATGACTGTTGTCTTTCTCTGTCTCAGGTTAAATTCGGCAAAGTCCTGCAGAAAGTCCAGATCTCCTGTAGAGATGGAATGTTCCTTTGTGAGAAATCTGTTAAATTCATCATGAAAAATAGCACATCCTGAAAATCCGAGTTTCTCCAGAAACTCAAGAATGTTCTTATACAGTGTAAAAAATTCTTCATTCGTTTCAAAGGATTCGGAGATGCGGGAAATCAGTTTTTTCAGATCGGAGGATTTTCTCTGGAATCCGAGTGAATCCTTGAACTCCAGATAAAGTTTTTCCTCAAATCCGTCTTCCACTTTCCAGGAGGCAGAAAAGAGGATCGCTTCGGGAATTGTCTTTTTCAGATTGGAGCTTTCTCCAGTGATGTATACAGGAAGAAGTTTTGTACCTGATTTTATAAACTGTTTTACTGAATCTTCTATCTGGGAATAATAAAAACTGTTCTGGGAAGAGAGAATCTTCAGAATCGAATCATTCCATTTTTTATCATTACAGAATAATGTGCCGAGCAGGAGTGAGAGATAGGACTTTCCTGATCCGGGCGGGGCAGTGACTGTGCCGACTCGTTTTCTTCTGTCTCCCTGAACACCGGAGAGAACCTGGGAAATGACCTGGGTTCCTTTCTTGGAAAGATAGAAATTTTCGAGAAAACCAAACGGGTCTTTGCCGTCCAAGGACAGATTTACGGAAGGGAGGCTTTCCCTCTCGCTTTCTGCTTGAATTTTGGCTAATGACAGCATTTTTTCTTATATTTCCCGTTTGTCCAAAGAAGGTGTCAGTTTACAGCATCAACACCGTAAATTTACACCATTTAAAACGTGTACAGAGGGTTCTGTATTTCGTCAAGCCTGATACCGTAAATTTACGGTGAAAAAAGATACAGAATTCTCATTGAAGATTGGAAAAAGGATCCGCGAGCTCCGTAAGCAGAGGGGGATCACTCAGGAAAAACTAGGCGAACTTTCCGGAATGGATCCGAAGCATATTCAGCTCATGGAAGGTTCTAGGCCTTCCAATTCGAGGGTGGACACAATACGGAATATTGCAGAAGCGTTCGGTCTTTCAGTGGCAGAATTTTTTATGGATGAACTTTTTGAAAAGGAGCATCAGGAAAAGAAAGAATCCAAAAAGAAGAAGGTTTCCACTTATCTGACAGCCAAGTCACCGGGCAGTTTCAGACGGAAGCTCATTGAAGACAATCTCTCGTATGCCATCTACGATGCAAATCCGGTCAACAGAGGCCATCTGACCATTCTTCCCAAAAGGGAACTGAGTGATTACTTCTCTGCCCTTCCTGAAGAAAAACAGTCTCTCTGGGAGATGGTGGAAAAAGCAAAAGAGTTTCTGGAAAGAGAATACAAACCCGATGGATACAATATCGGATTCAACGTCGGTGCAGTCGCCGGTCAGACCGAAGTCCAATTCTGCATTCACGTCATCCCCAGATACGAACACGACACCCGTGACCCAAGAGGAGGAGTCCGAGGCGTGATCCCTGAAAAAAGAAAGCCGTGAAGAATGAGTTGACAGTGTGATTTCTGAACTGGAACTTTGTTCTGTGAAGAAACTCCCGATCGGAATTCAGACTTTTTCAGAAATTAGAACCGGCAATTATTACTATGTGGATAAGACAAAGCACCTGAGTGAATTGGAGAAATCAGGAAAATACTTTTTTCTTTCCCGTCCGCGCCGATTCGGAAAAAGCCTGTTTCTGGATACTGTTCGGGAAGCTTTTCTTGGAAACAAAGAGTATTTTCAAGGTTTGTATCTGGAAAACAATTGGGACTGGTCGAAAAAACATCCGGTGATTCGGATTGATTTTGGAAGCGGAGTCCTGAAGAACAAGGATGAGCTGAATCAAAGAATTACTGAGATTTTGAATGAACATACCGAAAGATATACAATTGCCTTCAAGAATGAATCTGTATCGGGAAAATTCAGAGAGCTGATTATCAGTCTGCAGGAAAAATATTCCGAAAAAGTTGTTGTACTGGTAGACGAATATGATAAACCGATTTTGGACAATATTACAGAAAAGGAAACCGCACGTGAAATGAGAGACGGTCTTCGGAATCTGTATTCTGTCATCAAAGGCGCTGATGCATTCATTAAATTTGTTTTTATTACCGGAGTATCCAAATTTTCTCGCGTCAACCTTTTCAGCGGACTGAACAATCTTCAGGATATTTCCCTGGACAGACGGTATTCCTCCATCTGCGGTTACAGCGAAAAAGATCTTTCTGTTTTCGAAGAACGTTTTTTCGATGTCGACCGTGAAAAGTTGAGAAACTGGTACAATGGGTATAATTTTCTCGGCGAGAACGTTTACAATCCGTTCGATATTCTGCTTTTTCTGGACAGTAAAGAATACAGGAATTACTGGTTTGAAACTGGAAATCCGTCATTTCTGATTGATTTAATACAGAAAAATAATTATAATTCAATTGACATCAATAATGTCAGGCTGACTGATTCTGCTCTTTCCAGTTTTGATGTAGATTCGATACAACTGGAAAACCTGCTGTTTCAGACAGGATATCTGACAGTAAAAACAACTAAGGAAATGCCGGGAAACAGAATTTATTATTTGAAATACCCGAATCTTGAAGTAAAAAGCAGCCTGAATGATGTTATCCTGAATTATTTGTCTAAAGATAATCAGAAAAAAGAATATAATAAAGTAAACTTATTTGAAGTTCTTCAGGCAAATGACCTGAACAGTCTGAAAAATATTTTCCACTCATTCTTCGCATCCATTCCTCATGACTGGTACCGCAGAAACCAGCTGGCAAATTATGAGGGATACTATGCATCCGTATTTTACTGTTATTTCGCTGCTATCGGTCTGGATGTCAGGGTTGAAGATGTCACCAATCAAGGACAGGCAGATATGACTGTGCTGTTTGAAGACCGGGTTTATGTATTTGAATTCAAGGTCACTGAAATGACTGAGCCAGGCTCGGCACTGAAGCAGATCAAAGAAAGAAAGTATTATGAAAAATATCTCGCAGGAACACAGTACACTGTTTCCTTACAGAACAGTCCTTCTTCACAGACATATACCATTTATCTGATCGGAGTCGAATTTTCCAAAGACAGTCGGAATATAGTCCACTGTGAATGGGAGAAAGTCGAAAACCCACACTGATTACTGAACTGAATTTCCCCCCACCCCAAAACCCCCAAAAAAGGCTGGACAATTCCAAAATACCATGTAATTTGTAAATCGGACTGACAATTTACATGGTAAATGGCTCTAGAAATCTCAAAAGAACCCTCCTGGAGGATTTGATCTATTTTCCGATCGTGGGCATCCTCGGTCCTCGCCAGTGTGGAAAAACGACTTTGGCCTTGGAGATGGTCAAAGAATTTCCGGACTCGATGTATCTGGATCTGGAGTCTCCTTCTGACCTGAATAAACTTCAGGACCCGGAATACTTTCTGAATCAGAATAAGAACAGGTTGGTCTGTCTGGATGAAATCCAGAGAATGCCGGAACTGTTTCCTGTCATCAGAAGTGTCGTGGACAAGAACAAAAGAAAGATTGCTGTAGAATGCAAATTTTCCACGAGCCCGAAGGCTTCAGCACATTTCCTTGAAACACTCGAAGAACTCAATATTGATCAGGCATATATTATATCCCCAATCAATGAATCCTACTCAGTCCATCCGAAAGTGAAAATCACAGGACTCTGGGAACTGATAAAAGAAAAAGACAGCCTCTCAGAATAGAATACCCAGATTTCTAATCGAACGAAGTAGCAGCTTCCACGCTTGCGAGATTAGAAATATGGTAAATAGATTGCCAGCTAGGTACTGAGAAATTACATTATACTTATGAAAATATTTAACATTTATACACTCACTCTGGGATTTATTTTCCATCTCAGCTGCAGTCCTCTTCCCGAATACATTATATCAGCAAAGAATCCGGATATTAATAAAGAAAGAGAAGCCAAAATACTTTCAGCATTTTTCGGTTTAGATAATGATATGCCACTGAGATCTGCCGGTATTTGGAGAAATGCACCTGGTAAGGATGGAATGCCTTTAGTATTTTCTCATGAAATAAATCCAGCAACATTAGATATTTCAGATATTCAAATCAGTATGCAGAACGGAAATAAAATATTTCCTTCATTTGTCACATTCAAACCCGCAATTGAAGAATTTGAATTGAGAACTGTCCTGTTAATCGGTGAATTTGGAAATGCTCCTGAGAATGAACCAATCCTGGTTGAAATCGTCGGTGAATTAAAAACAAGAGACGGACAAGACCTAAAAGGACAAAAAGTAAAAGTTACTCCTTTGGCAGACGGTCCTTTTATAAGTTATGCAGAATGGTTTGTGATCGACAATGAATATCCGTAAACAACAATATCGATCTGTGCATTGATAAAAAAGGAATTCCAAATTCAGTTGAAGTGGAAGCAAATACAGCAATCGATCCAAGGAACGATAAGAATCCATTTACAAAAATGAAAATTATAAGCAGATGGTGAATCTGCCGAATCCATTCCGGACTTTTCGGTTATGCTGAAGTGCATAAAAACAAAGGCACCGGTTTTCCGATTATATATGTAAAAAATCTTGAAAATGAAAAAACTAACGGAGATGCGAGTTTCGCTGTTATGTCCGCAAAAGAAACGTATGAATATCTAAAGGAACAGGATGTTCACTTTCCTGTCATCGGTTCTCAAAACAGTAAACAGGGAATAGACAAACAGCCTGGATATACTCAAATAGTGGCAGCAGACAGCGAAGGAAATATTATAACTTTTTACGCGGAGATATCTGCAGGCAGTCATCTTTCCTGTGTATATAAAAATCTGATATATTAAAATTTGGTATACAGGGGAATAAGAGTGTCTGCAGTTCTATTTTAAGAAAAAATGCTGCAAAGAAAAAAATATGCTCTGTCATTCTGGGCAGATCTTCAAGATATTCCAGGATTGCAAATTCAACCTTTGCAGTATTATTCTCCGGTTCTGTAATTATAAAATGATATAACATAGGACAATTGTGTCTGGAACCGATTCCGGCAGTGTTTCCCGCATTCTTGAATTTTACTGCGGCAGTCTCGGCTTCGGAAGAATAAAGTTTTCTTTTCTCAGGAAGATATGCCCTTCCATCTTCAGTCAGAAGAAAAAATGATCTGGACTGAAGATATCTGCTGAAAACATCCAATGTATTTTTATCCGGAGGTTCAACTGAAAACATTATATTTTCTTTATTTTACTGAAATCAAGCCAGTCATATTCTTCCTGTCTTGTTTCCTTTCCTTCAAAATGCACCAGATGAAGTCCGTAGAATACGTCTTCCACTTCTCCCTTTGCGCCTACTTTATTGTTCTGATCCGCTTCGACAACTTTTACCTTGTCCCCGACTTCAAACTGCAGGAATCCTATCGGGCTGCAGTCTTTCAGCTTCACCGTATCCGTTGAATTGCCGTATCGGTCTAGCCACTGCACCTCTGCAGTCTCTTCAACCTCATCCACAGAAAGTATGCGCCCATAGTCCCAAAGGTCTCCTTCTCGCGGAGCAGTGATTCTTTCTCTTTCCCTTTCATGCGATGTTTCTTCCACATCACTGTGAAATACAAAGTCTTCAAAACCGTCGGGAATAAAATAATTCGATCTGAAGTGCCTCACAAGAGCCATTTCATTTTCAACGAAGGCGTTGAAATCAGAGAGTGTAATTTTTCCGTCACCGTCCTCATCCAGAAAAGATTTTCCTTCCATAAGCCAGATCAGCTGAGCAATTAGAAGCCATCCTGACCATGCACTGTCAAAAGGAGCAGTGGAAGACAATGCTGCAATGTTTTTCTCACCTTCATACGCTTCCACATTTTCTGTCGCCGCACCGGAATAGCAGCAGTCACTGATGATCCATGCAAATTTTCCGCCGAAAGAAGAATCGATCTGCTTTACTGCATCAGCAGAATAAAAATTCTTATCACCCTCCAAAGCGTAATAACAGGTATAACCGTCATCCAGATTTGAAAGTCCACCGTGACCGCTGTAAATATAAATTAGAAATGCATCCTCATCAGCGGACTCACAGACTTCTGCAAGAGCCTTCTTCATATTTGCTCCAGTCGCTTTGTGATCGACTAGAAAATAGATCTGCTCCTCGGGAATTCCGGCTTCTTTGAATGACTCCACCATTTCAAAATCCCGTCTTCCGTCCGGATTAAAATGTCCTTCCACTAAGGACGCATAAATCACCCAAGTATTTTCCGGTTTCCATTTCATTGTTTTTCTCCCTCCAGTTTTTTCATCCGCTCACAGTCAGAAAGACTTTTACCAAACCGACGGGGACGGGAGAGGAAATATGTATTGCCGGATCGTGTGATCAGATCATAAATCAGTCTAGTCTTGTCTACATAGAGAAAATTTCCTTCTATCAGTTTTGGAAATGTCTGAATTCCAATCGGCAGATTCTTCATAGGACTAAACTGAATGCGGGATTGGCTTTGGCAAGAAGAATCCTGTGTTCAGCAGCTGCAGGGACAATCTGTGTATCCGTCACTGAAGAAGAACTCAAATGATTCGAAAATGAAAAAAATTACCCCCAGATATCTTTGGGTTTCATTTTGAATCCTTTCATCCATTCCCCGCATTCAATGAGATCGGATTCATGAAATGTTTTAGATGTATTGTCATTATAATAAATCTGAATGCATTTTCTCACAGGAAATACGAGCCAGACTTCCACTGCGCCATACTCGAGATAATCGTCCACCTTGTTCATCATCAGATTCATATCATTTCCTTCGGAGATGATTTCGACCATCAGATCAAGTGACTTGGAAGGGATCTCATTTTCTGTCAGTTTTTCTTTCGACCAGGCCAGATCAAAACAGTACCGGATATTTTCGGAAAAGCGGACGCCGGCTTCGCCTCCGTAAACTTCGCCATACCCGGAGGAATCAATCCAGTTTAAAATGATACGGCCTAATTTCAGAAGAATTTTTGCGTGGAGGGGTTTGGTATAGGTCATTTCTACAGGTATTCCTTTGAACAGTTCGAATCTCTCCCATTTTTCAGGATGAGCTTCCATTTCAGCCACAGTCAGTGGAGGCGCATTTGCAGTCATAGGTCGATTTTTACTGGCTTTTTTTTAAAGTAAAGCTGTTTATTATTGGATTTTAGATCCGCAATCTTCTATCCGCAATCTTCTATCCGCAATCCGCAATCCGCAATCCGCAATCCGCAATCCGCAATCCGCAATCCGCAATCCGCAATCCGCAATCCGCAATCCGCAATCCGCAATCCGCAATCCGCAATCAGCAATCCGCAATCCGCAATC
>JBPOJG010000151.1:0-2173 GCA_052033835.1 Spirochaetota bacterium | reverse complement strand
ATCCATCAAAGGGGAAAGGTTGGCATAATTGCAGTGCCCTCCTCTCTCAATCTCATGATGCCAATGGTGCAGATGAGGAGAACCGATAAGTTTTTCCAGAATGCCGAACCGTATATCTGTATTGGAGTGAATGAACAGTCCGAACAGTCCGCGAAAAACGATGAACCCTGAGATGGAATTCAGATCCAGTCCAAGAAGGACTGCAGGAAGGGTTTCGAGTCCTCTCGTATAAATATTGTCCAGAGGATGTTCTCTGTATGCTGCAATATAGTCCAGACTTTCTGCTGTGTGATGGACTCTGTGAAATCTCCACAGAAAGGAAAATCTGTGCTGAAGTCTGTGTCCCCAGTAAATGAAAAGATCGGAAAAAAATACAGTCAGAAAAATCAGAACCCAGAAAGGCAGAACAGAAATCTTTTTCTGAAAGGAAGAAATCATTTTCCAGTTTTCATTCGCAAACAGAAATCGGAGAAAAGAAACTGTGATTTCATTCCAGATCAGTATCTGTCCAAGATAAAATAAAATATCAGTCAAAAATTCTTTTCTGAATACAGGTCTCTCCTGAACTGCAAATGCCTTTTCCAGAGGAATGAAAACTGCAGATACCGCAGAGAGATAAATCAGGGCATCTCTGAATGAATCAAGCAAATTATTTCTTGGAAGGAGCGTCTTTGGCCGGAGGATTTTCCTGCTTTTCTGCCTTTTTTTCTTCCTGCTTCTTTTTTTTCACAGAATCTCTGATCGGAAGCCCGCTTTTGCTTGATTCAAAAATCGGCATCTGCTGATCTTCCTTTTTTTCCTTCTGCTTTCCCTGAGAATACACAACAGTGACGGTGAGTGCAGTCAGCGCAAAGATCAGTACAATTGATTTTACTGCCCTGTTTTTGAAAATAACGGATGAGTTCATAATGTCTCCTTTCCGTCCCATTTTAAACGTTTTTGAACTTTGTCAATAATTTGATTTTCGAGAGAACCCTTTTTCTGCCCGCGAATGTCGCTAATCCTCGCGGATATTATCTATATTCATTCGCGTCAATCCGCGCGATTCGTTGGCAACTTTTTTTCCCTAATCACTCAAACCTCATACTCACCGGTCTGTAGAGACGATCTAGTTCTACGATGACTTTCCGTTTTCCCTCTCCGCCTTTCGGATTGGGGAATTCAAGAAAATATCTGCCTTCCTTCAGAACAGGAAAAGAGACTTCCTCTTCTTCAAATTTTCCATCCTTCTGCACTGTTCTTTTTTCTTTCACATCTTCAATCTTCTCTTCAAAACGAAACTGCCCGTTCGTATGATTCCATTTCTTTGTGCCGACGAGATCGGTGAGATCTATCTGCTCCATAAATTCTCCGGATGAGTTGAAGATGTTTCTGAAGGCGGAGGTGATGATTTCGTTATGATCGTAGGCTTCTTGGTAGGAAATGCAGGACTGATTTTTTTCGATGTGTTCGTTTCCTTGTGATATGCAGGATTGGTTGTATTGATGAATCTTCCTTGGACTAAAGTATTTCCGCTGCATCAGCTTTTGATCCGCTTCATAATACTCCTCCAGCGTTCGATTTCCTCTCGAATCATACTGCCCTATATACCGTGCAAAACCATAGATCCCTATTTTTAATTTTCCGTCTGCTCCATAATGTTCTTCCAGGGTATGACAACGATGTGGCTGGTTTCCTCCTTTAATACAATCCTTGCTGTAATCCATTACATCCCGTGCAATAAGTTTGCTGTCCGCCCCATAATACTCATACAGCAACTCATTCCCTGTCTCATCATATTTCATTACTTTTCGTGCGTAATCGGATTTATGTTTTGCGAACCTTCCATCTGCTCCATAATATTCTTCCAGCGTCCTATTCCCATATGTATCATATTTCCAAATCATTCGTGCATACCCATCTCCGTTTTCCTTAAGCTTCCCGTCTGCTCCATGGTGTTCACGCAGAGTATAGCAACTGTCTGGGTTGTTTCCTCTTTTAATGCAATGCCTGTTGTAATTCATTACATCTCTTGCGATAAGTGTTTTATCCGCCCCATAATACTCATCAAGCACCTTATTGCCTGTCTCATCATATTTCATTACTTTATGCGCATAACGGGAATTACGTTCTGAGAGATTTACGTTTGATCAATAATAATCATTCAGTATCAAATTCCATTTTGTATAATATT
>JBPOJG010000122.1:0-14319 GCA_052033835.1 Spirochaetota bacterium | reverse complement strand
GTGCCTTTTGATGATATTTCTGTGCCGATCCGTTATATAGAAGAAGCTGATGTCGGGCAGCAGGCAAGCATATTCGGAAAGGACTATGAGGCTATAGCAAAACTTGTGGACACTATGGTCAATCAGGTCAGCAGAGTGAACATCAACACTCAATGCCAGAGAGGGCCTGATACATTTCCGTTTACAGGAAGAAAGGATTCTGCAGAAGGAACACTGTCTGTAACTGATGCACTCAGAGTATTTTCCATCCGCACTCTTGTTTCCGCAAAAGAAACAGATGTGAACAAGGAAATCCTGAGAAAGATCACCAGATCAGGAAAGTCAAAATTCCTTTCTACGGATTATCTGTTTTAATGCAGCTTGAAAAAGGTGAGTTACTGAAATATGGGGTATGTTCAATTCTTTTATTTCACAAATCTTGTGATCATCATTGAATTGTTTGGAGCAGCAGGATTTGTCTGACCTGCAATGTCACCGTTGATGGATCCTGCCGCATACATAGTCCCGTTATTATCAAAAGCAATCGCGTTGCCGTAAGCGGAGCTTCCCGCTGATCCAAGAAGCTTAGTCCATTGTCTTGTGCCGGAAAGATCATACTTTGTAATGAATAAATCTCTCACTCCTGTTTTTGTCTGTCCGTCTAAATTGCCTTCTGTGTATCCTGTAACATAAAGATAATTTCCTGAACCGTCGTTCGAAAGAACTATGGAATTGGCGACAGTGTTGGCACCGGCAACACCTAGAAGTTTTGTCCATTGTTTGGTACCGGATGAATTATATTTAATTATAAACATATCAGATATTCCGGTTCTTGTGATTCCATCCAGATTTCCATAAGTGTATCCTGCAAGATAAAGATTGCCGCTTGAGTCTGAAGTCAGCGAATTTGAGCTGCTGCTTAATGTAGCTGTTCCCAAACCTTGACACCATTGATATGTCAGACTGCTGTTGTACTTGATCAGTATGCTGGCAGGCGTAGGCGCGACGGTTCCGCATCTTGTTCCTGCATTGGAATAACCTGCAATAAAGATATTTCCAGAGCTGTCTGTAATGACTCCGCTCCCTGCCAGGCTTCCTCCAACTGCGGATGTGGCAGAAAGAACTCTAGTTGCTGTCCACGTACCATTTGTATCGTGTTTGATAAGTGTCATTGCATCATCTGTAAAACCTGTGTTTGTCTGACTGTCCAGACTGCTTGCCTGCATTATGCCTGCTGTAAAGGAATTGCCTGCGGAATCAACTGTATTTGCTGTACCTGAATTTCTTGCACTGTTTCTGGCAGATGTCCAGCTTTTGGTTCCTGAAGAAGTAAACTTGGATACAAACATCATATCCATATTTGCGCAGCATCCTGCTGTCGGGATTGTAATTCCGTCCAGAAGTCCAGATGCTCCATTGTTGGTATTTGTCGCTGTGCCGCTGATGTATATATTTCCTGAACTGTCTATTCCTATCCCGCTGGAATAGGAACTTGTGCCTGTACCTGAAGTGCTGAGGATTTTTGTCCATTTGCGTTCACCGGTAATTTTATATGCAGTGACATACGCTGATGTGAGACCTGGGGAACTGTTTACTTCTCCATCCAAATTTCCGTCTGTGGAGCCGGATGCAGCCAGAAAGTATTTTGTGGTATCATTTGGATTGTTTGTATCATAATAAAAGAAAAGACTTCCATTTTTTACTTGAGTATTTCCACCGCTGACACCTGCAATTTTAGTCCACACATTCGCACCGCTTCCCAGCACTCCCAATTGAAATGTAAATGTTACAGTTCCGTTTGGCCCGACTGCAGTAATTGTGTAAGATGTGGATGGAAATCCGCCGGCAGTCAAAAGAGGAGTACCTGATACTTTTCCTGTAGACGGATCAAAACTTATTCCTGATGGAAGAGACACCGGAGAAAGCGAGATGGAACTGATCTGACCAGTGAATCCTGGGTTCAACTCAAAATAATCGCCTGGCACTGCAGATGAAAAATCCTTTGAACCCGAGTAAGTAATGGACGGGGAGGAAGAAACAGAAACTCCTGACGGAATGAAAACAGCGGAGATTCCTGCAAGATACTGAATCACAGCACTTTGCGGTTTACTGGAATCAAATCCGGATCTTTTTGTCTGCAGGCATTGGTTTACTGAAAAAAGAATTAAACAGGTAAGGACTGTCAGATTTCTGGAGCACATAAACAATACTACAGATAAGGAAAGAATTTTTTTCAATAAAGAAATAAATTTTTCTGCGAAAGGCCTGCGGTGCTGATTTCTGCTGTGATACCTGTGCGACTCTGTCGTATTCTGGATTATGAACACTAGAGCTGTTGAAAAATTAGCTTTCAACAGCTCTAGTAATACTTTTTCAAAAGCTGGTAAGACAGCTTATCAGCTCGAACTTTATGCGAGCTGAGTTAACCCTACCAGGGGTTTCGCAAGCCTGGAAGCTGCTGCAAACTTGGACACCACTGTTATTACGGATTCATTAGATTTCTCTAATACTTTGCAATAATCACAGACTCTCGGTATTAAGTAACTCACTTTACGCAGACAGGATATGAGGTCTAGAATCTGTAATTTCATAAATGCATTAGGAAAATCTAGCAGCTTCATAGCTTGCAGCAGTTTCCAAGTTTGCGAGACTGTTACGAAGTCCCCACCCCTAACAGCGAGCGTAGCAGCGTAGCGAGCTTTAGGGATGGGAAAAAGGGAATGTTTTGTATAATGCGACTTGACAAAGTCGCATTAAGTAAATTGCTGCAGATACGATTTGTGCGACTTGACAAAATTTAACAATAAATTACTAATATCATAAATTATATAAAATTCATTATATTATATGTAATTAAACATTTACGAGAAATAACCTGAGTGAGCTGTTTTTAGCTGTCCAAGAAAGCAGTTTTGCCTTTCCGGTTCGGCCTGATCTTTTCAGAAGGAGTCTCAGAAAGATTATAAGCTTTCTTTCCATAACCTCTCTCAATCTTGACATTCTGTATCGTATGGAAATACTGGGCAACGGGTACCAATATGCAGAAAACCACCATACTGATTGTAGAAGACAGCAGACCGATACGGTCGGCATTACAGAGAATTATTGAGAAGAATACTCAGTTTAAATGCATCTTCACTGAAACACTGGAGGAAACTGAAAAATTGCTCTCTTCCAGTGCGGAGAACATTTTTGCGGCAATTCTTGATTTGGAACTTCCTGATGCTCTGCAGGGAGAAATTGTAGATTTTGTTTCTAAATTTAAAATCCCATCCATTGTATTTACAGGCAAAAATGATGAAACGTCATCTGCATTTTTCAACAGTAAGCCGGTTCTGGATTTCATTTCAAAAGAAGGTGCAGCCAATTTCCAGTTTGTAGTAACAATACTGGAAAATCTGAAAAAGAACAGTTCAGAGAATATCCTGCTGATAAAAAATCCAGGTGAAAATAATTTCGATATCTCAAATCTTCTGTCTCTGCATAAATTTCAAATTACTGAAATCAGTTCAACCTCTGAAGTATTCAGTGCTCTCAATAAAAATCCCGAAATTCGGTTCATTATTTCTGATTTCAGAAAATCGACCAATGCTGATTTTGAATTTATAGAAAAGTTCAGAGAAAAAAAAGATAAATCAGATATCGGAATTATAGCAGTGATCTCTGACAGAGACCATCTGAGTATATCCAAACTCCTGAAAAGAGGAGTCAATGACTGTATTTATACTCCAATCTTGAAGGAGGAATTTTTTTCAAGAATTTATAGTCTAATTGATTATTTAGATAATTATAAATTTATAAAGAAAAGTCAGTATGAACTGAGAAAAGAGGAAAAACATCTTCGAGAAATTATGGAAGGGGTGGATGAAAGTGCCATCGTATCCAAGTCAGATGTGTACGGAAAAATTACGTATGTGAACAGACAATTTTGCGAAATCAGCGGGTATTCGAAAGAAGAACTTATAGGGAAACCGCACAATGTCATACGGCACCCGGATATGCCTTCATCAGCATTTGCAGATTTATGGAAAACCATTAAAGCAAAGAAAATCTGGACTGGTATTGTAAAAAACAGAAAGAAGAATGGGGATGCATATTATGTAAAAACTCTTATTAAACCGATTCTTGATCTGAATGGTGACATAGAAGAGTATATCAGCATACGGCAGGACATTACTGATCAGGAAGAAGCCAGACAAGGTCTACTGCAGAAACTTACTTTCCGCAGCTCCAGCATAAATGAAATTCAGCAGCAGTCAAAGTTTTATGAAGAGATTCTGAATGAAAGCAGTCTGCTCGTGAATATCGGACTGGACGGAAAAATAATATCAGTCAACGATCATTATACCAGAGTGACCGGCTATCTGCCGAGCGAACTGAAAAAATTTTCAGTGGAAGATATTCAGATACCAGGTCAGGAAGAGGTTCTCACTGTAGAAAAACTTTTGGCGATGGGGAGTGATGACAGATGGAGAGGAACGTTTTTCATAAAAGATAAAACAGAAAAAAAACTGTATCTGAATGCTTATGTGCTTCCGCTGAAAAATATTAAGGGGAAGGTAGAAGAATACCTGATCATACTTTCTGATATAACCAAGGTTATGCAGTATCATTACAGTATGGAAAAAGCTCAGAAAGAGCTGATATTTATTATGACAGAAGCAATAGAAAGTCATTCCCAGGAGACAGGTTTTCATGTTCAGCGTGTCGGGGAATATGCAGGCCTTCTCGGTTCCATCTATGGCCTGAGCAAAACAGACTGTGAAACACTTCAAATCACGGCTGCCCTTCATGATCTTGGAAAGATCGGCATTCCGGACAGTATCCTGAATAAACCTGACAGACTGGATGAAAATGAATGGAAAATAATTAAAACACATTCAGAAATTGGTTATAAAATATTACAGCACTCCAATCTTGACATATTGAAGAAAGCTTCAATGATCGCTAAAGAACATCATGAAAGATGGGACGGGACCGGTTATCCTCAGGGACTGAAAGGAGGAGAGATTAATATTTTTGCAAGAATTACTTCTGTGGCGGATGTTTTTGATTCATTGAACAGTGAACGCTGCTACAAAAATGCCTGGGACAGAGAAAGAATACTGAACTATTTTCTTGAACAGAGAGGACATCAGTTTGATCCTGTCCTGGTTGATCTTCTTCTGGACAATGCAGAAAAGTTCGAGGCCGTTAAGAGTAAGTATGAAAACAAAAGGAGTCAAGAATGAAATCGGAGAAAAAAGAAAAAATGTATAATTGGTTCGGAGTGAAATTTACAGGCGCTCACCTTTATGGAATTCTTGGACTGCTAATTCTATTTGGATATTTTGGAGAGAATGAGAGCAGCAAGAAAGCTGAATCTTTGTACGTAAATCCCGCACCGATAAACGAGCGAAAAGAAGGACTGCCTGTTTATATAACAGGTCAGATACAGTCTGCATCAATTCAGTCTAAGCACATTAAACCCGGAAAATATCTAAAAATTCATGAAAAATACGAGGTTTACATCTGGGCAGAGTTTACTAGCTCAAAGGGGCACAAGTCAAACCTTCTCGGCTGGAATGAAGAACCGAAAGACCCAATGTCAGTCCCTGCCAATGATGCTAGAAACAGACCTTTTCTAAAAAAGGATGAAGATATCAAATCAGTCAAAGATGATACTCTGCATATTTTTGACGGAGATAAAAAATACAGAATCAATCCGGATCAAATCTCCTGCTCATTTCTGGAAGAAAACAGTCCAGCAAAGCCGGATATTTCAAATGTAAATTTTTTCGAATATAAAATCATTGGAAAAGATGAAAATTATGGGAAAGATTATCTGGTTTTATACAAGACCGAACAGTGCGAAAAAGAACCTGCGCCGGGATGCCAGAGAGTTATCCTCCAGGTGCAGAAGGCTATGGATGGAATCTATACACTTGTAGGAGATGTCAAAGGAGATCAATTTGTTCCGTTCAAAGATGACATTAGAGCAGTTAAAGGTGATCTGAATGCCGCACAGGAAAAACTTTCCGGAATGGCCGGTGTAACTAACTTTTTCATGAATTTTGCACAAATTTTCATTTTTCTTGGAGTATGGTTCTGCGTTTATCTTCTTAAAGAACTGTTTATTGTTCTGCCCTTTCAAAAAAATCTTTCTCTCGCAAAATCTACTGCTCTCACTGCTTTTGTAATTTCTCTTGCAGCAAGAATGTTTTTTATGCAATGGTACATTGTGTGGCTCGTCTGCATTGGAATTTTTATTTATTCCGGGTACAATTTGCAGGAAGAAAAAGCTGAACCGAAAAAAGTTTGAGCATCACGCGAAAGATTCGGAGCACTGATTTTATTAATCTATTCCGCCTCTTTACAGATGAGATCTGGAAGAAATTTTATCTTTGATTGACAGAGAGAAATACTTTGTTCTGCATACTTGCATTAATTCAGATCTTTGACTCTTTCTTTCCATCCGTCGGGTCTTCGGCACTCATCTTACTCACTTCGTATGTAGGTGAGAAAAAGCGGGGATAGCGGCTTCAATGTTTGCGAGGCAGTTTCCAGGCCACCTCAAAGGAGTTGCAGTAGCTTCTAATCTTGCAGCAGCTTTCAATCTTGCGACGTTTCGCGATTAGAAATCTGGGAAATAGATATGGACAGGTAAATAAATTAAAAAGTGAATTGACTTTGTTCAATTACTGCAGTCCTATATATTGTCATGGCATTTAAAATCCTATTGCCCCTGTTTTTGCTGTTTACAGGAGTTTATTCTCAGAATTCCACCTCTGCTAGTATTGAATCCAGTCAGCCCGAAAAGAAACAGGAAAATAAACGACCTGATTTCCTTCAGATCACCGAAAACTATCTTCAGACACCAGTTTACTCTTTAAAACACAAAAATGGGCATAAGCTGAAGCTGATTGGTGTTGTACATATGGCGGAAGCATCATATTATCAGAAAATACTGACTCATACCCGCTCTCTGGGGACTGTATTCTTTGAAGGAGTTTACAATGGAGAGGTTCCCAAATACCAGCCTCCTGAACCGGGAAAACCGCCAAAGTCAAAACTGAAGAATTTAAGCAACTATCAGACCGAAATGGCCAAAAAACTGGAACTTTCTGACCAGATTGAACATCTTGTACCGGAAATTAACTGGGTACATGCAGATATTTCCTTTTTCGAATTTTTTGCCAACCTGATGAACTATGCAGTTGAGTTCAAAAAGAGAGAGGGATACAATTTTGATCTGAATAAATATTACGCGGCTGAACAGATACTAGACGATGAATTCTTGGAACTGCCGGTTCAGGACCGGATCTTTATGAAAAGGCAAAAAATTGCGCAAAGTATCAAAGAATCCGTGGATGATATCTGCTACACAGCCAAATTCTCAGGTTTTCGAGATATATTGATTGTGAGAAGAAATAAGGTTGCCCTCTCCAAAATAGCTGAAAAAATGAGTACCGAGAAAGAAATTTTAGATATAGGGATAGTTTATGGGGCAGCTCATGTCCCTCATTTTTTGGAAGTTTTAACAAATGAATTCAACTTTACAATCGAATCACTGGAATGGCTTGATGCCTGGATTCTCAAGAGTAACTGAGTAAATGGGCTTTCTAGAGTTTTTTACAATCCTGCTTCTTATTTTAATCAACGGCTTTTTTGTAGCCGCAGAATTTGCTATAGTTTCGCTTCGTCCAACACGGCTCGAAGAACTGGTTAAAGAGGGAAGACCTTTTGCACTGACAACCAAAAAAGTAATATCCCGACTGAACGATATGCTTTCCGTGTGTCAGGTGGGCATTACAATTGCCAGCCTGCTTCTGGGGTGGCTTGGGGAAAAATATGTGGCTCACGCTATTTCTTTGATAATGGAGACATTCAAAATGCCCATTCCGGGAGATATGAGTGTTCATGGAATTGCGATCACACTCTCTTTTGTGCTGATCACATTTTTTCATATCACGCTTGGTGAGCTGATCCCAAAATCAATTGCAATTCAGAGTGCCGAAGCAATTTCACTCGCTGCCTCAGTTCCAATGATGTTCTTTTATTACATTTTCTATCCGATCACCTTCTTTATGAACGGTCTGACAAACGCTGCTCTCAGAATGCTGAAAATAGAAAGTACCGGTCATCAGATGGTTCACAGTGCGGAAGAACTGATGATTCTTCTTGAAGAACATACAAAACAGGGAAAAATAGACAACGAAGAACTGAAGATCATCCAGAATACTTTTGAGTTTTCAGAACATGAAGCAAAAGAAGTGATGACACACAGACTGAGTATGGTGGCAATTCCGGAAACAGACAAGATCAAGGATATACTGCCAATGATCGCGGAACACAGATTTTCGAGGTACCCTGTTTTCAAGAACACTCCTGATACAATCACTGGAGTCATTCACGTTCAGGCTGTCATTGACTGGCTTTCTCATTCCACAAGAAATAAGAATGATGCCATAATGACGATTATGCAGCCTCCCGTTTTTGTACCTGAGACGCTTTCCATAGAAAAAGTACTGCAGAAACTCAGACATGCAAAGCAGCATATGGCAATTGTAGTGGATGAATACGGAGGAGTTTCAGGACTTCTCACTCTGGAAGATATTATAGAAGAAGTATTCGGTCAGATCAAAGACGAAACGGATGAAGAAGATCCGATTACAGTTCATGACATTCGCACTGACTCCTACATCATTGACGGAGAAGCAGAGCTTGACGAACTTTCTGATGTATTGGAAGGTGAGAATATCGAACAGAATAAGGATGTTCGTACAATTGCAGGATTCTTTCTCGAAAAGCATGAGGATATGCCTAAAGAAGGAAGTATGATTACAATCAGAAACGGCACATTGACAGTCGTAAAAATGGATAAGAATAAAATTATCCACGTGAGGTACGATCATAAACCGGTGGAAATTATTCCGATCAAAGAAGATTATGATTAAGAGAAAAATAGGGATTTTCAAGGGACGATAGTCCCTTTACACCCCCGGTAGGGTTAACTCAGCTCGCACAGCGAGCTGCAGATAGTCTTCCTGGCTTTAAGGAAATTTTTTATAGAGTTGTTGAAATTTATTTTTCAACAACTCTAATATAAATATCAACCGCGAAGCTGCCAAGCTTCGCAGTTTAAGGAAGGAAAATATGGAAAATCAAGCAGCAGCGCAGGCACAGACTTCTTTAGAGGAAGTAAAAAATCTGGAGCAGTTAAGTCCTTCTGAACAGCAGAGAGTCGATGAAATTGCAAAAAGTATCAACGTGACTGACTCCCAGGGAGTCATTCAGTATGGGGTAGGAACTCAGTCAAAGATTTCTGAATTTTCCGATACAGTCTTGAAGGAAATTAAGATCAAGGATGCAGGGGAAAACGGAGAAATTCTCACCGACCTGATGCTGAAAATCAAGGATCTGGATGTGGAAAGTCTTTCTGACTCGGACGGATTTCTCTCCAAAATTCCGCTGATCTCATCTCTTGTAAACTCCTCCAAAAAATTTCTTGCAAAATATGATACAATAAGTGTGCAGATAGAAAAGATCATAGATGAACTTCACAAAGCAAGACAGCAGCTTTTGAAAGACATCACTCTTCTGGACGGGATGTATGCAAAGAATCTGGACTATTACAAGGAACTGAATCTTCACATCTTGGCAGGCGAGCAGAAACTGAAAGAACTTGTAGAGGTGGAGCTTCCAGCACTGAAAGCAAAGAGCGAAGCATCCAAAGATCCTGCGGACGGTCAGAAATATCAGGACTTTGTGCAGATGATCAACCGTTTTGAAAAGAAGATCCATGATCTGAAACTTTCCAAGATGCTTTCTCTGCAGATGGCTCCTCAGATCAGACTGATCCAAAGCAGCAATCAGGCACTTGTAGAAAAAATTCAAAGTTCCATTCTGAATACAATCCCGCTCTGGAAAAATCAGATAGTCATTGCGATCAGTCTTCTCCGCCAGAAAAAAGCTCTTGAGGTTCAAAAAGACGTTACTAAAACTACAAACGATATTCTGACTAAAAATTCTGAGATGCTCAAAACTGGAAGTCTCGAAATTGCAAAAGAAGCAGAACGAGGAATTGTGGAACTGGACACTCTGAAGAAAATCAATTCAGATCTGATTCAGACAATTGAAGAAACTCTGAAGATTCAGTCTGAGGGAAGGCAGAAAAGAAAAACTGCTGAAGTGGAACTCACAAAGATGGAATCTGAACTGAAAGCCAAACTGATGGAAGTAAAGAAATAATATGGCAGAAACAAAAAATCCAGAAGACAAGTCAGCCGCAAGAAATATTCATTTAAGTTCACTGCTGACTTATCTTCTTGCAATTCTTCCGGTTTTTACTGGCTGGACAGGAGCATTGGCAGCCGGAATTGTTCCTTTGATTTCCTGGATCACAAACAGGAAAAATGACTATGTGAGCACTCAGGCTGCGGAAGGACTTTTCTTTCAGGGAGTTCTGGCAGCGCTTCTTTTTGCTGTGACCTGGAGTTTTCCTGCAAGCATTCCTCTTCAGGTACTTGGTTTCGGAGTGGTCGGATTTTTTCATCTAGCGAGTCTGATTACCGCGACAATCAGTACATCTTATGGAAAGGATTATCATCATTTGTTCAGTCCTTTCCGTATGTTTAAAAAGAGAAGAGATGCCGCAAAGATTGAGAAGGAAATTCTCGCAAATGTGGACTCGGCAACAAAAGAGATGTATCTCACTGTAATGAAAAACAGTACTGAGAAAACTCTTCAGATTGCGACTCTTGCTGCTCAGATCAATGATACCGCTGTAAAGAACAAGGCAGGAGCCATTATTTTATCATTACAAAAAATCCTGGAGAATTTCAAGAAAGATCCTCAGGATGTAATGAATTCCAGACATTTCCTTTCCTATTCTCTGGATTCTCTCGTGAAAATTCTTTCCAAATACATTGAACTGACAAAATCAGAATCTTCCAAGAAACAGTTTGAAGCCACATTGGAAAAAGTTCTCCCTACTCTAGATTCCATCCACACTGCAATTGACGGACATTACAACAAACTTCTTGAAAATGATGTAATGGAATTGGATGCAGAAATCCAAGTGATGGAAAAGACAATCCAGATGGGGGGATTTTAAATCAAACTCAATCAGCGTTATGCGCAGAAAATGAAGACTAGAAGCACTCTGCTTCAGTCTGCATTAAAACTGATGGGGGAAGAAAAGGCCCTCGGTTCTTTGAGTTTGAGAGAGGTTGCTAGCGAGGCAGGAATTGTTCCGGCAGCATTTTACAGACATTTCAAGGATATGGAAGAACTGGGTCTTGCCCTTGTAGATGAGGTTTCTGCAAAACTCAGAAACATTCTGCGTGATGCCAGAAAGAAAGGTGCTTACAAGACGGCACTCAAGATTTCCATTGATATGTTTTTCGGTTATGTAAAACAGAACGGACTTCTTTTTCGGTTTATGGTGAGAGAAAGAGTCGGCGGAAACAGACGCATTCGTCAGGCAATCAGAAGTGAATTGAATTTTGTTGCGTCTGAACTGGCCTCAGATATGAGAATGAAAAGAGTGCCTCCATCCGAGATTGCCTTTGTTGCAGAATTCATTGTATTTACTTCATTCGGAAATGTAAGTGAATTTCTAGATTCAGATCCACACGATACAAAAACAGAAAATTTCATTAAAGCCAAAACAGTAAAACAGATCAGAACTATTTTTCGCGGTTCAGTAATTAAAATGTAACTGCTCAGCGTGATCGCTTCGCAGTTACTCTTAAACCACGTTTCACGTGGGATGTTGAGGCCTACCGGCGGTTTCGCTAACGTGGAAGCCGCTAAGGGACTGCGTCCCTCGCCAGTTTGGAAGTTGGCTAAAAATCCCTGCTTTTACTTTGCTGAGAAACTACTAAAACTATTTAAAAGCTCCGATTGCAGTGCCTGCTGTCCTAGTGTTTCCGTCGCGGTCGAGTGAATTTCCGCAGGCAGTATTGAATGCAGTCATATCTCCTGCAATCGTACCGGAATAAATCACAGGTACTGTTGATGAATTCAGATGAAAATCCATCCCTGCAGGATTAATAAAGATCGGTGTTGAGTTCTGATTGTTCTGTCCTGTCGGATTTGCGAGAGGCGTTGCGCATCCGGCAGTTCCAATATTGCCTCCACAGGTCATCGTCATTGAAGTTGCTCCTCCATTGTTCGAATACAGTGTATTGCATCCGGAAAAATTATTCCTTTCCAAAGTGGCATAGGTCGCATCTCCTGATGTCTCTGATATGCAGGTTGTTAAACCTGCAACAGAACTCTCTCCTGCAAACAGATTCAGATCCAGATTGTGCTTGACTGTATTGTCAGCTATTTTATGCAAAATGCTGGTTCCGGACACAACAGTTCCGCCAATGTAAGTATTTCCCATAAATTTATTTCCTACACTGGTTGCCTTTCCGATAAGAAGAGCTGTAGAGCTGTTTGCTCCGCTTGTGATATTTCCCCCCACAATAATATTGCTGCAGAACAGGAGAGAATTTCCAGTCGGAGATGTAGGTGTAATGGAAACAGTCACTGAATTTCCGACTCCAGGTCTGTTGATAAATGTGTTTCTTTGAATTGAACTCCCAGCACTCCATCCGACTCCTCCAGAATCTATCAGAAGTGCATACCGGTTTACAGTGGACGCAGACGGCGTTCCAGAATCCAATAAATTTCCAATCATTGTCAGTGATGGGCCGGCCGCTGCTAATCGAATTGCTCTCTGCTGGCAATTGGATCCATAACAGGTTCCTGAGGTTATTGTATTGTTTGCAAAAGAATAAGGTGTTCCAAATCCTGCATCAATTCCGGAAGTCAGACAGTTTCCTGCAGAACAATTTGGTCCTATGATTGTATTTCCTGAAATATTAAAACTTCCATTATTACAGTAAACAGCTGAGTTTGATCCTCCCTCACCGCCTCCTGCAGTAATTGTATTGTTCAAAATATTTGTAGTATCTGTACCTGCTCCGTCTCCTGCAGTGATTCCATTATTTGCACAGGTTCCAGCCCGACAGTCAGGCGTGATAACAGTATTGTTTGAAATTGTAGAAGTTGTATTTGTGTTTTTGCGAATGCCGATCACAGTACCTATATTGGAACTTACGCCTGCATTGACAGTATTGTTATCTATCATACTTGCTGCGACTCCTGTCCCAGCAATATCTATCCCGACAGTTGATGCTGTTCCTGATGCAGATGTAATTGTATTCCCTGTGATTATATGTCCGGTTCCGACTGTAACTTCAATACCTTTGCTGTTTGCACCAGAACTTGCTGTAATTTTATTTCCTGAAATTGTATGGCCTGTTCCTGCAGTGCTGATTTTGATTCCGATGGAATTGGCTGTTGCGGGTCCTGCTGTAACAGTATTATTCGATACCTGCACAGTACCGCCTGTAACGTCTATTCCCAGGCTGCTCAGATTTGTGCCGGATGTGGAGATTGTGTTTCCTGATAAAACAAGTGCTCCCCCGAAAAGGATATTGATTCCGGAAGAAATGCATCCACTGCAGGCCGGACCAGTGATTGTACTCTCAGTAATGGAAACGGAACCCTGCACTGATCCAGTCGGATAAAAACCGCTGGAAGCAGTGGTCGCTGCACCAGCTGTCAGTGATGAAGCAGAGATGTCCAAAACGGAACCTGCATTGGAACCGTTATAAACCATTCCATATCTGGAACAGGATGCGGCTGTGCTGCTTGAACCGTTCAGACTGCTGTTTTTCAGCACAATTGTTCCTGAGCTGTTTGAAGAAACAAAACCTGCAGACGTTACATTAATCGTGCTGCTCCTGTCGAGTGTATACGTATTTCTCACTGTTATACCTGCGCCAGCCTGCAGATTGACTGCACCTATCGGAGCTGAATAACTGGACCCAGTTACAGTGAACGGACTGTATACTGCAATACCGTCTAAGACAGTTTTATCTTTTGTGCCGGTATAGTTTATGTATTTCAGACTGGAATAAGGGCTTACTCCAGTGCCAGTCACATTTGAGGACAGATCATCAATAATTGTATCATATGGAGCAAGCATCGTTTTATCTGCTCTTCTTTTTTTCCAGTCAGAAGGATCAAATCCTCCGAACAGACTGACGTTGGTCGGCATAGCAACTGACGCAGGAATCGGATAGACGCTTCCTTTCATCAGAATTGCACAGGATCCTGAACATTTTGATGTTATTGCAGAAAGTGCCGTGTTCAATGAATAGAGAGGATCTCCCGATGTCGCACCTGTATAATTTGTATCCAGACCATTTGTTCCGTCCAGAAAAATGACCCCGTCTGCAATATACACCGGTGCACCGTTTCCGGAATTTGCAACAGTTGCACCCGATGCATCTTTGCAGT
>JBPOJG010000412.1:0-13367 GCA_052033835.1 Spirochaetota bacterium | reverse complement strand
CTTGCAGAAATGAGGAATGATTATTTTCTGTACCTGTAATGAAGCAGCAGAACCCTCCGCCTATGAGCATCTGGGACCTTTCGAGTCTTGGAACAGAGTTTGGAATTATCATCATAGGTTTTATACTTGCCGGGAGCTGGCTTGAAGAAAAGTTTTCCTTTTCTCCCTGGGGAGTCATGATCGGCGCAATGCTTGGGTTTGGAATCGGAATATTTCATTTAGTAAAAAGGACTGATGATTTCAACAGATCAAATGAAAAGAAAAAAGATCCTTTCGATTCTTCTCCTTAGTATTTCTCTTTTGAGTCTCTTCTGCAGGCAAGCGGAGACTGTTTCTGAAAAAGTATGGGTGATCGGAATCCCTTCTGATCCGTCCTCAGCTGACCCTCTTTTTGCTGCAGATCTGACTGGCAGAAAACTGACATCTTTGATTTACAGAAGACTTGTAATTAAAAATGATACGGGTGCATTTCATTCTGATCTTTCTGATTTCAGGAAGGAATCTGAAGGAGTGATACTGTTTACGCTGAAGCAGGGTTCTCTGAAATCAGATGATGTGCTTTTCTGTCTCGACAGGGCAAAAGCCGAGAAATCTCCCTTCAGATCAATGTTTTTATCATTAAAAAATGCTGAGAAAATAAATGACAGAAGTTTTCGAATCTTCTCCGAGATTGGACACAATGAAACCCTTTCACTTCTTTCTTCTTCCTATGCATCCATATATTCAGAATCGGAATTCAGAAAAAACAAGTCATTTGTATCTGAAGGTCTTTACAGGATACAGAATTGGAACAGAAATTCGGATATGACTCTTGTCAGGACAGAGTCTGCACCGAAGGATTATCCGGAAACTGTACGATTGAAAAATTCTGCAAACAGTTTCACATCCATATATCTTTTCGAAAAACATCAGCTTGATCTTATTAAAATTCCTTACTATTTTACCGACAGACTGTCCGGAAAGGGTGCGGCAGTGCAGGTCAAAGGAAGGTCAGTTCAGTATGCTGCCGTGAACTGGAAAAATCCCTGCTTTGACAGAAATTTTCGACTGGCACTGAATCATTCAATTGACCGGCAGAAAATTATTGAAAAACTTTTTCTTGGACTGGCTGAGGATACAGTGTATTCCTTTCCCAAAAAATTTGCAGCAGGTCTGCGTCAGATGAAATTTGAATACAGTCCGGAACTTGCTCTCTACTATCTGAAAAAATCTGCCTGTTATCCGGAAATACTCAATAAACCTTTGAGTTTTCGAATGAGATCGGATGACGAAAACAAGGCGAAAGGACCAGTCCTTCTGCAGTATCTGAAAGACCTGGGGCTGAAAGTCGAATTGGAAATGATGGAAAAGGCCGCTCTTTACAGAGAGAATGCGGAAGGCAAGGGTGATATTACGCTTCTCACTTGGTTCTCTGATAATGATGAATCTATTGATTTTATAGATCCTGTATTTTCATCTAAGAGTCTGGGAGGAGGGGGAAACAGAAGTTTTTTTGAAAATGCAGAAATGCAGAAGATCATTGAAAATTCAGCGAAGACAGGAACATTGAGCCTGTCAGAGAAAATCAGAGCCGCCGAAATCCAGGAAGAGAAACTCCCCTGGATTTACCTCTGGTCACTTCATGAAAATTATCTGATTTCGGACAGGCTGAAAAACAGCAAGGCCGCACAGGAGTTTATATTTTGAATGAAGAAATACTGAAAATATCATTACCTAAGACAGATGAAATTCTCAGAGAAAATCTGCAGAGAAAAATGGACAATAAGACCAAACCTCTTCATTCTCTTGGAAAACTTGAAGATGCGGCAGTCAGAATCGGAACGATATTCGGAACGGAAAATCCTGAGATTAAAAATCCTGCCCTGCTCATATTTGCTGCAGATCATGGAATTGCCGAAGAAGGAATCAGTGCCTATCCTCAGGAAGTCACTTATCAGATGGTGATGAATTTTCTTCAGGGAGGGGCCGCTGTCAATATCCTCTGCAGGGAAAATGGGATACATCTTATCCTGACTGATTCCGGTGTCAAATTCCAGTTTTCCGAACACAGCCTTCTGAACAGCAGGAAAATCCGGGAAGGCACAAGAAATTTCCTGAAAGAGCCTGCAATGACTCTTGAGGAGTTTTATCTTTCTGTGAGTGTCGGAAGAGAACTTGTGAAAACTCAGATCGAGTCCGGATGCAATACATTTCTTTTCGGTGAAATGGGAATCGGAAATACTTCATCTGCATCTCTGCTTACTTCCATTTATCTGAAAATGGAAATCACTGAATGTACAGGGCGCGGAACAGGACTTGATGATCTGCAGCTGATTCACAAGATAAAGATTTTGGAAGAATGCAGAAGCAGGTTCAAAGGAAATGATGCTGTGCAGGCCTTCGCCGAGTTTGGCGGATACGAAACTGCAATGATTGCAGGAGGAATGCTGGAAGCCGCATCCCAGGGAAAACTCATCATTGTGGATGGTTTTATTGTAACGTCCGCCCTTCTTTTCGTGAGAGAACTGTATCCGGAAATCATGAATTTTTGTATATTTTCTCATGTATCTGATGAATATGCTCACAAGTCTGTGCTTGGCAGAATCGGTGCAGTGCCGCTTCTTGATCTTTCGATGCGGCTTGGAGAAGGATCCGGGGCTGCCGTTTCTCTTCCTCTTCTGAAAAGTGCACTTGCAATTCTTCGAGATATGGCCTCATTTGAATCAGCAGGAGTATCCGGAAAAAAATGAAATTTATTCTCCGTGAATGGAATCTGTTCTGCACATCGGTGATGTTTCTGACAAGAATCCCTCTTCATCCGACTGAATTTTACGAGGAATATCTGAATGAATCAGCCAGATACTTTCCTCTTACGGGAATTCTGATCGGCCTGCTTTCGGGATCAGTGTATTACGGAGCCAGTTTCTTTTTTTCAACGTCGGTCTCTGTGATTCTTTCCATGTGTTTTTCCGTGCTTGTCACCGGTGCATTTCATGAGGACGGATTCACTGATTTCTGCGACGGTTTCGGAGGAGGTTACGGAGACAGAGAAAAGATCATTCAGATCATGAAAGACTCGAGGATCGGAGCATTCGGGACTGTAGGAATATCACTTCTTCTGATTTTGAAATGGCAGATTCTGTCTGAGATTCCTAAGGATAAAATTTTACTGTCTTTAGTAAGTGCACATTCTGCGAGCAGGGCAGTGCTTCTGTATTTTCTGTTTACCGACGACTATGCATCTGAAAACGGGAAATCCAAACCAATGGCAAAAAAAATATCATTGAAAGGACTTGTATTCGGGAATGTTTTTGCGATTATTCCGCTGCTTTTTTTTCGTAATGAAAAAATATTTCTATGTATCATCCCAATGATACTGTTCAAGTTTCTGTATTCTGCATATCTCAGGAAAAGACTGGGCGGTTATACAGGAGACTGTCTCGGTGCTGCACAGCAAATGACGGAACTGATCCTGTATATGAGTTTCCTGAAACTGATCTGATTATCGAGTCGGTTCCACCCAGATTTCAATCAGAAAGGTGCTGATCAGAATATACGGAACAGTGATGAATCCGAACAGTATGAAGTTTGTATTCGCACCTATCATTACTGCTTTCCAGGTTTCCAGTGTCATAAATGCATTTCCTGCTTTTGGAAAGTAAAGAACTGCAGACTGTCCGACATAAAAAAGATAAACCAGCACCACTGCGAGCAGAAACAGTTTCTGGAATCTGCTTCTCCACATTCCTCCGGCCAGATAACCCTGCAGCATTCCGAGCAGAATTGCGGGGAGCAGAAAAAGATAAGCATACTGTATCTTCATCTCATTTTTAAACGGATATCCCAGAAAAAAAATAATGAAAATAACTGAACATAGAATAGAATTGATAATAAATCCCTGTATCATTTTTTGCTTCCTCCCGCTGAGAACACTCTTCTGTAAAGATCCGATTCCAGTATATTTTTGGGATCGAGTTCATTCTTGATTTTCTTGAATTTTTCTATCGTATCCCTGCCGAAGACTTTTTCAGCAATTTCCGGACGAAGAGTAGAATCTTTTGCGAAATAAAATCTTCCTGAATGTTTCAGAACGATTTCATCGAGTTCATAAGCCATTTTCCACACCGCATCCTTTGTCTTTGGGCTGACTGGAAAGTCCAGTGCAAGTGAAAATCCGTCCACACTGTGAGTCAGAAGAAAATCATCTTTTCTGTGTTTCTTGAATACAGCAAGAAAGGATACAATTCCTCTTTTCTGGCAGTGAGTCAGTATTTCCTTGTATGCATTCAATGCAGTTTCCTTAGGAAGAAATGTCTGGTACTGAATCATGCTTCCAGGTTTATAAATAAATTTCCAGTTCGGAACATAGTCGAGGAGGAATGCATATTCTGCGTGCCCCTGCTTATAAGGTCTTGTGAGAAGTCTGCTTGCAGTGTATTTTGCATAGTTGATCAGCCTCATACCCAGTTTATTGGAAAAAGGAGACATGAATATCCACATCCAGGATTTTGGAATCAGATAGAAAAGTCTCGAAGGCAGATGCTGATTCTTGAGTTTGATATTTTCAGAATAGTCCGGGTCAGATCCTTCAGGTATATAATTTGCCTTATGAATCTGTCCTCTCCCTATAGATTTTCCCGATCCGAATGCATCAATCCATCCTACAAGGTAATCTGAGCTGGAATAGTTTTTCTCAAAATAGTCCATCATTTCTTCCAGATTCTTTGTCGGAACCGGAGTGACTGACATTTTGCCTGAGTAGATTTTTTTGAGCTTTAATGTGACTTCAAGAAAACAGCCGAGCATTCCGATCCCGCTGATCGCAGAATAGAAAAGTTCCTTATTGTCTTTTCTCGAGCAGGTCAGTCTGTCTCCTTTCGGTGAAAGGAATGTAAATTCGATCACATGATCTCCAATCGGACCCTGAACAAAATTGTTCTTTCCGTGAATATTCATGGAGAGGGCTCCGCCTAGAGTAGGCATCATTGTTCCGCTGACGACCGGGGGCCAGAATCCTTTTTCAATTGCAAATTCCCAAAGCTGTTTGATCGTCACTCCGGACTGTGCCTTGATTGTGCCTGTATGAGCATCCCAGCCTGTAATTCTGCTGAAACCTGAGATATCGACTATGACACCGTTTCCGTTCAAAGAAGCGTCGCCGTAGCTGCATCCGCCTCCTCTGAAAGTGAGTTTCCAGTTTTTCTCATTTGCAGCCTTGAAAATTTCTGCGATTTCCTCTTCTGAAGAAGGACGGAGAACGGGACTTTCTGTTTCATGGGTCATTCCCCATGAAAGCACTTTCTCTGGTTTGGGAAGTTCAATTGTTTTCATAAATCAAGTCCATATCGCCCGTGCAAAGGGAAATTGTAAACTATTAAAACTTCAGAAGTTCAGGCAGGCTGTGCCGTCTCCATCTTGGGAGAGATCCCTCTGACCCTTTTGTATGCCTTGGAAAAGGAAAATGCATTTGAGTATCCGACTTTTCTGGCAATTTCTTCTAAAGTATAATTTTTTTCCTGGAGGAGCCTTCTGCCCTTTTCGATTCTCACGCGGGAGAGATAATCCAGAGGGGTTATTCCCAGAGATTCTCTGAACTTGTTTGCGAGGGAGGCTCTCGAAATTCCTATGGATTCAGAAATGGAATCCAGTGTCCAGCCGCGCGAGATGTCTCGGTGCAGAAGATCGAGCACATACAGAATCTTCTCATCCTTCATTGTTCTGACCCAGCCCGGCCGGTCTGAATCATTCCGGTCAGCCCAGTACTTTAAAATATAATATAATAAAATGTCGGACAGTCTGTGAAGAATGAGTTCTGAACTTCCTCCGGAATCCATTTCGCTGGAAATGAGAATCAGAGCGGAGTGGATCGGGTGATGGGCCGGAATTTCCCGATTCTGAACAAGAATGAAGTCGGGAAGCTCATGAAAGAAAGGATGCACGGTCTCAGTCGGTTCATATCTGACACTTATAATTGTGCAGGCAGGAGTCTGATTGTATCCGGACTTTTTATCTGTATCTTCGATGAGATATTTTATATCCTTCGTTTTTTCTGTCAGCGAAGAAACCAGATCATGACTGCATCCTTTTGCAATGAATACGATATCTCCTTTTTCCAGATGTCTGTGTGTGCTTTTATAGCGGATGAAGCAGTTTCCCTGAGTAATGATATGAAATCCGAAACTTCTTTCACAGGGGAAGCGGAAGCCCCAGTTTCTGTAAAAGGAATTTCTCGCAAGAATGGAACCCTGCAGGCCGGAAGAACTGATGATTTCTGAAAGCACATCCATGGGTCAAATATTCCGGATGAAATCTAAAAGTCTATTCATTTATACTGTAAGACATGTTTTTTGTTATTATGGATATAAAAGTATAGGAAATACTTCTTGATTCTAAATTAATGGAATTAATAACTAGACAGAACGGTCTTTCCGCAAATAAGGAAAGACGCATTGCTTATTTTGGAGATATTTATGAAAGCATTTGTTTACGGCGGAACCGGACTTGTGAGCAGCAGACTCATTGAACTGCTTTTGGGAAAAGGGCATCAGGTGACTGCGGGATCGAGAAACCCCTCGGCGCAGAAAAAGACTCAGGGGCTGGAGTGGGTGCAGACTGATGCATTCAAGCCTGAACTCGGTCAGGACGGACTGAAGGGTGCGGATGCTGTATTTTTATTTTCACCGCCCGGATATACAAATCAGTATGATATACTGCAGCCGTGGATTGATTCTGCCAAAAAGAACGGCGTGAAGAAAGTTGTGCTGATGACTGCAATGGGCGTGGACTCTGCATCTCCTGAGGCACCGATGAGAAAACTCGAACTTTACCTTGAATCCAGCGGACTCAAATATGTGATTCTCAGACCGAACTGGTTTATGCAGAACTTCCATACATTCTGGATTTCCGGAATTCTGAAAGACAGGAAGATCTATTTCCCTGGAGGCGATGCTAAGACAAGCTTCATTCATTCCCACGACATTTCTGCATCTGCTCTGGCAGTTCTGGAATCGGATTCATTTAATAATTCCGCATATAATCTGACCGGAAAGGAAGCTCTGACTCATTCCGAGGTTGCAAAAATACTTTCCACTGCGACAGGAATCGGAATTGAATATGCCGATATCACTCCTGAGGCATTCAAGTCCGGCCTTCTCGGTGCAGGCCTTCCTGAAGACTATTCCGATTTTCTTGTGATGATTGCAGGTGCTCTCAAGGCAGGATACAGTTCTGCAGTTCTGGACAATGTGCAGAAGCTTACCGGAAAGACTCCTCTGAGTTTTGAAGAGTATGCCAAAGAAAACAAGGCGAAATGGCAGGGATAATTTAAATTCAGAATAAAATCCGCAAGGAAATCTTAATGAGGCTAAAGATCTTTCTGATAAATTATCTCGCAATATGTTTCAAATTGAAATTTATTGATCGATTTCCTTGCGGTTTGAATTTTCCATTTCGGTTCCTGTGAAAAGGAAATTGGTTTTGAATAGTCATAGAAAAAAGCGGCATCGAGGATGTTCAGGATATACAATCCTGACATTAGAAATAGAATCTGATTTCCTAAAGCGAAACTGTCATCCAGGCTGCTTCTTGCATTTGTAATGTCCAGATATGTATAAACTCCAAATGCTTTTGCGGAAATGGAATTTTGACTGAGTGCAAGGATACTGATGTCTTTATCATATCGTTTCTGTGCTTCAGTATTATTTTTATAGTTTAGATAATAAAGTGATGCAAGTAATGAAACCGACAGAGGATAGGAAAATACCCTATAGAATGAATCTTTTCTGTGATATTGACCCCAGCCAGGAAGAACAGCAGAGCGGCGAATGACCTCCCATCTCAATGTGTCCGCTGATTTTGACTGTTCTTTCTTCTTAACTTCAAAGTTTTCCCATTCTGAAGCAGAGGAATTTTTCAACTGATTCATGGATGAAACTCTGTAACGATACTTTCCTTCCGGCAAATCAACGTAAGCTTTTGATGATTCTAAATCTTTTTTGTATATATTTTTGCCCGATTCATCTTCAATCTCCAGAGAATATTTAATGACTTGAGGACTTTCTTCCCATTCCAATAATATTTTCTTTCTGGGAATTTTAGATTCTGCTGTTTCTTTTTTTTGAACTGTCAGACTCTGCCAATCTGACCAGACAACATTTCCAATTTTATTCTCAGCACCGACTCGATATTCGTATAATCCAGTCTGCTCCAGGCTGATTTTAAAATAAAGATTCGAAGTTTTTTCATCCAATAATAAGGATTTATCTTCCTTTCTAATTTGAACAGTATACCGCTCAGCTCCTTCTGTCTGTTCCCATTCAATTTTATTTTCTGCTGTTTCAGACGAAAGAACAGAGGCTAGAAGGAATGTTATGACAGGAATAAATTTATTCATTTACTCCTCCAGATAATACACATCGGGAGATTTTTTTATCCTGGGCGGTGTCAACGCGGGTAATACAGTATAAGTTCTTTTTGATGATTTTTTAGATTGCAATTTTTTATCTTTATCCTTATATTTGCTTTCTAAAATCCAGGCGTAATTTCCTTTAGTCAATAATTTTTCGTCTTTTAATTCTACAAAGTTTTTGACAGTAGTCTCTTTATGGAATAATTCTTCCTTATCGACATTTTTTCTATATATATAAAGTATATAAGATATCTCTTCTTTCTGCTTTTTCCAGCTGAATTTCAGATTTTTAAACTTTCCTTCTTCCAGGATTAAATCCGTAACTGGCTCTACTAAGACAGGAGCGGCATATGTCGGCAGTTCGACGATTTCAGGGCTTCTGTCCTGTTTCGAGTCAATATTCGATGCAGTTTCTTTTTCTTTAATTGTAAAATGATTTTTATTGGAGGAATTTTTTTGGTTCAGCCTGCTCGCGGTTCCTTCCACCGACCAGTAATACGTTTTATTATTTTCCAGTTCCGGAAGTAAAATATAATTATCCGTCAGAGTTTTTTCGAGCAGTTTGGATCTAAAGTCTGTATCGGTCGATATTTTAATTGAATAAGAATCATAGCCAGCCCCTTTCCAGTTTAATAAGATTCTATCTTTATGATTTAATACCTCTCCATTTGTGGGATTTAGTAAGATAGGAGGAGAAAGTTTTAAAACTTCACTTATTGTAAAACTACGAACCTCCGAATATTTAGTCAATAGATCAGGATTATTAAATTCTACTTTAATCTTATAATAATAAATACCTGCATTTACAAAATCTGATGAAATCGAATTTGTTTTAGATTCTTGTTTTTTTAAAATATTCTTAAAGCTTAGGTCAGTCGCAATCTCGACTGAATACTGTTTTACATCTTCTAGATGATTCCATGTAAAATTTACATAGAGTGGATTACCGGTATATACCACTTCCTCTTTCTCTTTCGGGGAACGAACTATTAGCGGAGTATCTTCTAAAATTGTAAATTTTCTAGGCTCACTGGTATCGGTTTTAGATTTAATTCTCCAATAATAAGAACCAGTCGGTAGGCTAATATCTACGGAAGTTGTTTTTAAATCTTTTGTATAATAGGTAGTATGAAAATCAGAATCTTTGCTAATTTCTATTTTATTTTCTTTTTCTGTATTCTTCCAGGTAAAAAATATAGATTGTGAATTTCCTTTTGCGGAAAAAAATTTCATAGACTCAGGCTCTTGCAATACAAGTTCAACTTGTTTGACAGTAGGTTTCTCATTTTCTTTTGTTTCTAAGATAGAATTTTCTGCTATATTAACTTCTTCATCTCCTTGTTTAAGAACTGCCTGTCCTCTATCGGCGAATACTTTTAATGCTCCATTTTCTTTTTTATTTAAACTTAAATCTCCATCTCTCAAATCGACTTTTGTTCCCCCGGAAGTGATTTCTAATTTAGAATCTCCGTTACCTTTTCTATTGGATTGAATGGAACCATACTTAAAATCTAATTTTATATTCTTACCGGAAAAATCTAAAACTACCATCGTATTTTCACCGATTCGTAATTCGGTTCCATCGTTTAAAGTTACTACTGCGTCAGAAAGTTCTCCTGCTCGAATCGTATCTCTTCGGGTTAACGGCTGTTTGTCTTCCACGTCATACCAGACTACAGTTGAATCTGATTTTCTTTTTATTACCCTTGTTTTATACGTGATATAACCTATGATTTCGTTTTCTTCTTGTAAAGAAGATGCTCTATGATCATAGCAAAGTAAGCCTGAAAATAAAAGTATTACGGAAGTTAAAAAAGCGAGAATAAACTTTGTATTGTTTGTGTATTCTCTAAATACTTCCAGTGCAAATGAAAATGGTTTCACTTTTCTTTCTTCTTCTTAACAATTTTGAATTTCTGCTCTTCTTCGCCCGTAGCTTCGTCAAACTTCTTTTGATCCCATTCTATATTTAGAAGTGTTCTTACCTCTGTAAGAGTCTTCGGAGAGTTTGGGTCAACGTCATCGAATCTACCAATCACTGCATAGACAGTTTGCGGTTTTGATTTACCTTTTACTTCAATCTCTTTCATTTTTTCTACAAGGTAAATATCTTTAACCTCGTTGTACATATCTTCCGAAATAAGAATATCCGTCCCGAACGGCTTATTGAGAGTTTCCACACGAGATGCAAGGTTTACTGCATCCCCAATCACCGTATATTCCAGTCGATTTTCAGAACCAATCTGACCTGCAATTACAGGACCATAATTCATACCACATCCTATTTTGATAATGGGCTTTTTGTCTCCACCCCTTGTTGAGTTAAACCTGATCAGTGAGTCTCTCATCATCAATGCTGAATTAACTGCATTCTCTGCCGGATTACCGATAGTATCCACAGCACCCCAGGTAGCCATGATTGCATCCCCGATAAATTTATCTACCACCCCAAATGTTAAATCAATGCAGCTCACCATGGATGTCATATACTGGTTCAGGAATTCGACGACTTCTTCCGGTTCCAGTTTTTCTGAAATGGCGGTAAATGAGCGTATGTCAGAGAAAAAAATTGCAGCCATTCTTCTTTCTCCGCCAAGCTTTAAACTTTTAGATAAAACTTTTTCCATTACAGAAGGATTTACGAAACGACCGAGAGCATTTTTTACTTCTTCTCTTTCCTGTAAACCATGGCTCATCTTTTCAAACTGGTTGGTTAAAATGCCTATTTCGTCATGACTGGTTGGCTTGATGTCAACTTTAAAGTTTCCCTTTGAAATTTCATCGGTTGCTACTAGCAGAGCTGTAATTGGTTTAGTAATTCTTCTCGCAAAAAAATAAATAATGAGTAGGGTTACAGACAACGCAATAATCATAATGTAGATATTTCTTCTCTGGATATTATAAACCTCCTCGAATATTTTATCCTCTAGAACATTTGATAAAATGGCAGCGTTAATAATTTCTATTTTTTTAAAACTTCCGATATACGCCTTATTATTCTCAAAGTATTTTTTTTGTCCTGTAGAAACTTGACTCTTTAGCATTTCCTGCACGAGCGGAGACGAAACAAGATTAGACGCTGAAAATACTTTTTCTTTTTCAGGATGAGCGAGTACATTTCCATTCATATCAGCCATATAGGTCTGGAAGATTCCTCTTTGCGCAAACATAGATAGAATCGTATCTAATTTTAAAATTGCGATAATTACTTTTTGAGAAAGTAAATCCTTTGTGTAAGGAATGGCGAGACCCAAAAATGGTATTGTATTATTTTCTTTATTTACATTTACTATTATAACTCCACCGGAAAGAACTTTATCTAATGCGTCTTCATTCTGCTGAATAACTTTCGTAAAAAAGCTAGAATCTATTTTATTTTCTTTTGCATATTCTATATTTAAAATCGAATCTGTGAGTCCTAATTTTTTTCCAGTCGAAGAATAGATTCCGAGATACACTATTTCTGAATCAGAATCAAAAAACAAAGAGGTAAAAATTTTTCTCTGACTTGCCGTAACTGTATTCTTATCGAGGGTAATCGCCATTTGCTTGCATTTTAGAATCGTATTCGATAAATACGACTGCATTGTAATCCCCACAAGCTCTACTGTTTTTAAATTATCTTCTTTGATTCTTACTTCATTATCAGATTTAAAATAATAAGTCGCAAGCATAATCATCGCTGCAAGCGAAATCGAAAGCACAAGGGAAATAATCCCCATTAACTTCTGTCGAATCGTCCACTTGGGTCTAAATGTTTCTCCAGTAAATTCTTCCTGGTATTTATTTTGCAACCTAGCGGATGATTTGAATTTACCTTCGAAGTAGGATTCGAGAGTGGGCTGTTGTTTTTTTGGTTCGGTCATTTGGCAATTTCTTCTGTCTTTTTGAAATTATATTTATGCGTAATGTAAGTGGGGATACCGGCAGGAGGAGCAGGAAATTCAATCTCCGAAATAATTTTTAAAATACACTTATTCAACGAATCTGTGTTTAAATCACTGCTCACAAGCTCAGCTCGTTTTACTTTTCCATCTTCTAGAATATTCCAATCAATTTCCACAAACCCGTTTGTCTTTTCGGGATTAGATTTTATAAATACTTTGTAACATTCCTGTATGTCTTTAGCTTTTTTTCGTAAAGCGTTGTTAACCGCTATTTCCTTGTATGGATCTTTTAGTTTTCCTTTTCCGTCGCCGTTAGCTGCATTGTATTTTAGACTGCTTAGCAATTGCTGTTGTATTTCTTGTTGTTTTTTTGTTTGATAAAAGAAGAAACCCATCGCAGCCACAAGTGCTACGATAAGCAAAATGATAATACCGTTTTTTTTATCCATGGTTTTCCATTTTTCAATTCCTAATTAAACTTACTTTCTCCTAAACACATATACTGCACCGGAATCAGGTGCAGTATTATTCGCACTTGCAGTCGTCCCGTTTGTGATGGTAGTCTGGTTGCTGGCTTCTCCTGTTGCACCCGCCGCAATGGTATCGGAGGATACAGATACGCTAGCACCAAAGTAATCGCTCGCCCCAGCATTTGGAGCTTTCAGATAGGCTTCCTGTGCCCAGATACTCCCTGTCCGTTTGAATACATACACTGCACCGGAATTAGGTGCAGAATTATCCGCACTTGCAGTCGTACCGTTTGTGATGGTAGTCTGGCTACTAGCTTCTTGGAATACACCCACTGCAATTGTATCGGAGGATATAGCTACACTCCTACCAAATTGATCGTTCGCCTCAGCATTTGGAGCTTTCAGATAGGCTTCCTGTGCCCAGGTTGTGCCAGTTCGCTTGAACACATACACTGCACCGGAAACAGGAGCTAAATTATCCGCACTGGCAGTCGTTCCGTTTGTGATCGTAGTCTGGCTGCTGGATTCTTGGTTCGCACCCACAACAATGATATCGGCGGATATCGATACACTCTTACCAAAATGATCGTCCGCCTCCGCATTTGGAGCTTTCAGATAGGCTTC
>JBPOJG010000149.1:0-2814 GCA_052033835.1 Spirochaetota bacterium | reverse complement strand
ATAAAGACAAAGATAAGGGAAAGGACAAAGAAAAGGATAAGGATAAAGGAAAGGATAAAGAAAAAGAAAAGGATAACGACGATTAATTTAAACGCTGCATCAGTCTAAATCTTTATATTCAGTTCTGCAGTTTAAATCTGCAGAACTTTACGCTAATCTCCAAGGGGGATTTTTTCTATTTTCTCCTGCAAAATACAATATAATCAGATTTCCATCAGGATCTTTCAGCGATGCCTCTTTCCAGAGCCATTCCTGAAGAACTGGTTCAGTATCAAAAATGATTCCGTCTAAATTCAGCTTTTCAACTGTCTTTTCTAGATTTTCGGTTTCAAAATATATGACTGTTCCTTTTCCTTCCGGAAGTTTTTCCACCCGATGAACTGAAAAAGTAGAATCTCCATTTGGGCATTCAAATCTCGCATAGTCGGGGAGGTTTTCTACAATGAGTTTCAGACCAAGTTTTCGATAAAACTGTACTGACTTAGGTATATCCAGTGAAGGCACGGTGACTTGATTCAGATTCATAAATTTATACTTATTGTTGAACCCCCTGTGTCAAGTCGTGAAGCAGTTCCCACACTATTCGATGAGGGTATCTTCCGGATTATGTCTCCTTGTGATGAAGCAGTTCCTGCATTTGTTCGGAGAGAGTATCTTTCGGATTATGTCTCCTTGTGGTGAAGCAGTTCCTGCATTTGTTCGTGGAGGATTTCTTCCTGATTATGTCTCCTTGTGGTGAAGCAGTTCCTACATTCGGTCGTGGAGGATTTCTTCCGGATTATGTCTCATTGTGGTGAAGCAGTTCCCACACTATTCGATGAGGGTATCTTCCTGATTATGTCTCCTTGTGATGAAGCAGTTCCTACACTATTCGAGGAGGGTATCTTCCTGATTATGTCTCCTTGTGATGAAGCAGTTCCTACACTTGGTCGGCGGCAGTTTCTATTTGACCGGATCAGGACTCTTTTCTTAAATGAGGATAGATTAAAAAATCGCTGGAGAAGTATATATGTCATTAGCAGCACTGCTCATACCAAAAGGGCCGAACGGATTCGGATACGGATCCACGGCAGAAGAAGTTACGGAAGGCGTTTCACTGACCGGAAAGACCGTTCTGATCACAGGATGCAATTCAGGACTTGGAAAGGAAACAATGAGAGTTCTGGCAAAAAGAGGTGCAAGAACAATAGGAACAGCAAGAACTGCAGAAAAGGCATCTGCTGCCTGCAAGGAAGTGGGCAGTTCCGATTCCCGAGGTTACTCATGTGAGCTTTCCGATCCTTCCAGTGTGAGAGCCTGCGTTGCCGAGATAAAAAAAGATAATATTAAATTTGATATCATTATTTGTAATGCTGGAATAATGGCTCTTCCTGAACTGCAGAAATCTAACGGTTACGAACTTCAGTTTTTTACAAATCATATCGGGCATTTTATTCTTGTGACAGGACTTCTGGACAGTCTGACTGAAGAGGGGAGAGTGGTTATGCTCAGCAGTTCAGCTCATCAGATGGCTCCTTCCGGAGGGATTGAGTTTGACAATCTGAAAGGCGAAAAAGGTTACAGTTCCTGGAAGGCATACGGTCAGTCCAAGATGGCCAATCTGCTCTTTGCGAAGGAACTTGCCGCAAGATTTGCCGGGACAAAAAAGACAGCCTTTTCTCTTCATCCGGGAGTGATTCAGACAAATCTGGGAAGACATATGAATCCGGTGATGAATTTTCTTTTCAGTCTGGGAAATCCTCTTTTTTTTAAGACAGTGGAGCAGGGAGCAGCGACTCAGTGTTATGTTGCAGTGAGTAAGGATATAGCATCATTATCCGGAAGTTTTTTTGCAGACTGTAATCCTGCAAAACCCAGAAAGGACGCGGAAAATAAGGATACGGCAAAAAAACTCTGGGAGGTTTCTGAAAGGATTGTTTCAGAAGTCTGATTCACTGTTCAGTAGAGTGGCATTGATCTTTAATTAGAGTCGGCTGGCAGAGACGTTTCATGTTTTGCTATGCCGACTTCAGCCTTCAGCAACCGGCATTCTTGGTGCCAGTCAGCCGTTCTCAGCTGCAGTTGAAAATTTATAAAAGTCTTTAGTTTAATGTCTCGGCAATTAAAAGGCAAAGAGAATTGGACCTATGAAATCGCTCCCCTTCTCTTCTGTTTTTTTAAAGCTGATCCGGGAGTTTAGAGTCTGCTTAAAAGTTCTGCTTTCTTATCAGTAAATTCCTGTTCAGTCAGAATCCCTTTTTCTTTTAATACAGCCAGTTTTTGGATTTTTGCAAATATATCCTCTTCCTGTGCTGACTGCTGTGAATTTTGAGATGCAGGATATGATGTATTCTGCTGTGGTCTCAATGTTCCCGGTCCTGATATCAGAGGAAGATTCAGAACATCCACTGTGCCGAACTGACTTGTAAATATGACCGATGCTCCCGATCCCTGCTGCTGAGATACTCCGCCGATCTGATGATTCAGTGTATCATAAACGGATATTTCTCCATTAATATCTATTGCCAGTCTTCTTGTACTGGGAAAATACGCGTAACGTACATTGTTCTGAGCACCGGTTGATGAAGGAGAACCTAGACCTGCTGGCCACCAGTCTCCGCTTGTTCCAGGAACAAAAAGGCTGACTGGACTGTTCCCGGTATTTCCTGACGAATATCCGTATCCTCCGCCCTGCTGCTGGCTTTGACCTCCGCCTTGATTCTGCGACTGGAAACTTGTCGGTGCAGGCTGAAAGGGCTGCTGCGCAAGAAGATTGGACAGTTCATAACAGAGACTGTCTACTTTTGCTTTCAGAGAATTGTTGAACATATCTCC
>JBPOJG010000526.1:0-4977 GCA_052033835.1 Spirochaetota bacterium | reverse complement strand
GATTTCCTTCCCAAAACTGCACCTTTACAAGATTTTCATTAGAAAAATCAAATTTTGAATACGATGAATTTTCGAAAAATACAGATCTGTTTTTTGTACTGATGTAAAATGGTATTGGCGCATATGAAGTATATTCATTTCCTCCGGCATCAGCAGTCAGATTTGCGCCGAATGTAATCGGCTGATCACCTCTTCCGATTCCCTGCTCCTCAGTGAATATGAACGGAGTCTTTCCTTTCATATTAAAATGAGTGTACTGTTCGCCGAACCCAAAAAACTGTTCAGTTTTATCACTTCCGTAAACAAGAGTGACCCTGTTGAAAGTTTTGTCGCTCAGTGTAACACTGATCTCCACTTTCTTCTGAGCCACAAGTTTGAATTCCAGTTTATAACTTGTATTGCAGGAGTCTCCACTGAATTTTCCGAGGAATACCAGGACATTCTGCTGTCCCCTGACCTGATCCAGTTTCTGTTCTGTACAGTGATTCACAAGTGAATCCTTAAAACTGAAAGATGCCATATTATATTTTACTTTAGGTTCTCCTCTTCCAATTTCCAGAAAAGGTCTGTCCAGTGGAAGTTCCATAAAAGGCCTGCTTTCACCGAGACCTTTATTCAATCCATATATATGAATAAAATTATCCTTAATCTTTGCCTGAAGAATTCCTTCCGAATGTATTGCCTCTTTGGAGAACCTTGCATCCATTTCCAGTCTCCCTCCAGTACATCCCAGCAGAGTTATCAGCAAAAAACCTATAATTTTCATATTTCCCCCATAAAAAAAAGAATAACATTATTCAGGACAGTCAACATATGTGTACTGTCAAAAATCGGACTTTAGTAAATCCAAGATAACAAAGTAGAAATGAAGGGGAAAATTACAATTATTTATTCAAAGATTTGAGAATACGAAAGGAATGGTATGCTTTGACGGGAGACTAGCGGTTGCGTAAAAAGTGTTTAACCACAAATAAACACGCGCCCTATCGGGCTATGGACACAAATATTACATTGGAAAATTTCAATAGATTCATTTCGAATAATGAATAAAATCTAGTAAATTCCATTATCTTATCTGTGTCTATCAGTGTTCATCTGTGGTTTTATGTTTTTACACATTCTCTTGAAAAATATCTTAAGTATGTCTCTCGATCAGATTCTTGATCTGTGTTTTTGGAAGAGCGCCTAGAACTCTGTCTACCATCTCTCCATTTTTAAATACGATCAGTGTAGGAATGGACTGAATTCCAAGCATCTGAGCAGTACCTTGGTTATCATCCACATTCAATTTTTTAATTGCTACTTTTTCTGACATTTCCTTGGACAGTTCTTCCAGAACTGGGGCTACCATTCTGCAAGGACCGCACCACTCTGCCCAAAAATCCACTAATACAAGACCTTGAGAAGTTTCCGATTTAAAGTTCGAGTCTGTAATCTCCTGAAGAGCCATATCTCCTCCTATAATGTTTAGACTCAATTTTATGAATCTTCATTCTCTGGAAAGAAAAATAAAACTACTTTTTCTTTTTCTTGGATTTATTTTTGTCTTCTTCTATGGAATTGATTTTATTTTCGAGTGATTCAATGAGAGTTTTTGTTCTGTCCAGATCGTCGATATTTCCGGTGATCTGAAAGATTTTTCTGTTCATTTCAAGAAGCGAAACGCATTTTTTCAGATCCTCGACTGTACCGCCTCCGATGGAAAGGTCAAATTTAGAACGGTATTCCTGTGCAGCGAAACTGGACAGCTGAATGATCAGATCAAAATGCTCTCTTCTGACGTAATAAAAAGGATTTTCGAGATCTGCCTCTTTTTCAAACGCTCTGAAATCAAACAGGTTTTTGGCTAGTACTGCAATTCTGAAATGGAGTTCAGGCCAGCCCGGCTTCCATTTGCTTCCGCTTCCGTATGCTTCAATAATGTCTAAGATTGTTTTTCTCATCCCCTTGAGAAAATTGAGTCTCTGAAGAGGATTAAAATCAGGAATCTTGTCTAAAAGTTCTCTGTTTTCATCCAGACCGTTTTCATAGTCAGAACCTACAACTTTTTCCATTGTGGAAAATACACTGTAGGCTTCCTTTCTCGCAATATTCAGATAAATCTCGCTTTTCAGATTCAGAATGAACATAGACAGTTCATTGATGGAAATACAGACATTCATCAGTTTAAGGGAATTCAGTACAATTGCAATATGATAGTAGACTTCGAGATTTTTCCGTCTCTTCATATCATTCTTATAAAGAGTCACTTCTTTTTTCAGTTCTTCGATATGATTCTTGAATTCGGTCAGACTCTTGTCGAATTCCATCTTCTGCTCTTTAGAAAGCGCCATACTGGTACCTATTATCGGGAAATGGGTGTATTTTCTATACTGCTTTTTTCAGATTATCCGCCTGCGGACTCGTATGCATTCTGTCCCATTTTCCAGACAAACAGAGAAATAACGAATGTCAGGACTCCGACAGGAAGAGTGGCATAAACAAGTGCAGGATGAAAACCTACAGGATTCTTCTGGAGAAAATAGTGAGCAGGATAAAAATTTATAAATGCCAGCGGAACAATGAAAGTCAGAAGAAAACGTACACCTGAAGAGTAAATATTGAGCGGATAGAGAAGAAACTCACGGGAGGAAAATACAAAAAGATGCACTAAAGAGTTATTATTGACTGCCCAGAAAGCGACTGCGGCAATGATGATTCTGACGGAAGCCAGAAGAAGCGTCCCTCCGAGAATCACCAGAAGAAAATAGGAAATATTTACAAAATTCCACTGAATTCCCATCATCTGATCGGCTGCAATGAATGCTGCAGCTCCGAGAATAATGTGAGTGACTCCGGTGAGTTCAAATCCGCTCATTGTCACCTGCAGAATGGGAGAAAGAGGTCTGATCATGACTCTGTCATAGGAACCGTCTCTCACCTGCGAACCGAAGTCCACGAGACCGGAAAAAATACAGCTGACGATTCCCTGTGAGAGAATCAGTGTACAGTATAAAAATGCCATCTCTCCCATTGACCAGCCTCCTATGCTTTTGAACCGATAGACAATGACTCCTATTGTCATCACCTGTGCTGCATAAAATGCGACAAGTGTAGCCAGAAAGATGATAAAACTAGCTCGGTATTCCATTCTGGATTTTACAGATGCCAGTGCCAGTTTAAGATATTTTGATGTATCGTTCATTTCAGCCTCCTGCAAATTCCACTTTTCTGAGTCCCATAAAATATATCCTGAAGCATAAAAACAGCATGACTGACGTCTGAAGAAGATAACGCAGAATCAGTTCAGTATATTCCATCTGAAGATTTCCGCTGATGAGGACTGCAGTGGGAAAATAGTAAAGATAAGGAAATGGTGTCCAGAATACGACAGAACGGAAAGCTTCCGGGAAAAAATTCAACGGGATGACTGATCCGGACAGAAGAGTGACTAAAGCAGAATACAATATCATGAAAGGAAATACCTCAGTAAAGAAAAAAGCAAGACAGGAAATGAAAAATCCGAAACTCAAAAAAAGAACGAAAGAGAGAAAATACACCGGCAGAAATTTCAGAAAGGTCTCCGCGGTGACAGAGGGCACGATTCCGAAAAAAAGAAATGAAAAAATCAAAAGCGGAAGTGCTCTTGCAAAAAGCTGAAAAAGACTGACACCGAGTGAGTCCGATACAAACATAATGAAAATATTGTAAGGTTTCAGAAGATCATATGCAAAATCACCCGATTTAATTTTTGAAGTGAGAAGTGATTCATTTCTTCCGTAGGATACTTTGATCAGTGTAGAGAATATTGCATATTGAATCAGAAGTGTTTCGGTCCAGCCTCCGAGTGAAGAAGGATTTTCCCGAGATACAGTCTGCCAGACTGAAGTGAATATGAATATGTACAGAAAGGCATTTGCAAGGCCGATGTAATATTCCAGCCTGTAAGCAAGAGATCTCTGAAATGATTTGGAGGTCAGTTTCAGATAAAGCTGAATCTTTTTCAAGTGTCCTTTCTCCCTGCATACATTTTTTTGACTGCATCTCCCAGATCTGCCTTTTCTCTGCTCAGTTCATGAATCAGCCAGCCTTTCTTATGAAAATAATTCATCAGTTCTGATACAGGTATATCTTCCGGAACTGTAACTGCACAGTGAGTGTCTGAAAAAACCTGCTTCAGTCGAAAAGGTTCAGGCACTGAGATATCCTTCACTGCCATACTGAAATGCACATTGAGAAGAGATTCATTTCCGAGAAGCCTGCTGAATTCCTGTATTCCTCCGTCATAACCGATTTTTCCATTGTCTATAATGATAATCCTTTTTGCGAGATATTCTATATCCTGTATATCATGAGTTGTCAGAATGATTGTAGTCTTTTCTTCTGCGTTGACAGATCTGATGAATTCACGGACCCTTTCCTTGACCAGAAGATCAAGGCCTATCGTAGGCTCATCGAGAAAAAGAACCTTAGGTGAATGAAGCAGACTTGCTGCGAGGTCCGCTTTCATTCTCTGTCCCAGGGAAAGTTTCCTTGCCTGCTGTCTGAAAAAGTCCTTAAGGCCAAGCAGATCGGAAAAAAACTCAATTTTCTTTTTATACTCATTTTCCTCTATTTCATATATGGATTTCAGAAGAACAAAAGACTCTTCCACTGGAAGGTCAATCCAACGCTGAGATCTCTGACCGAAAACGACTCCTATCTGAAATGCATTTTTTTTTCTTTCAGAATAAGGATCAAGTCCTGCAATGCTGATTTCACCGGAAGTAGGTTTCAGAATCCCTGTGAGCATTTTAATCGTTGTGGACTTGCCCGCTCCGTTCTGCCCGATATATCCGACGAGCTCTCCTTCTGCAATGTCAAAACTGACATTGTCCACTGCTCGGATCTCATCGGACTCCCCGTAAAACAATGATCCGACTGCTCCTAAAAATCCGGGCTTCCTTTTTCTTATTTTGAAATATTTGCATAAATTAGATGCTTTTATCATACCGTTCC
>JBPOJG010000150.1:0-5785 GCA_052033835.1 Spirochaetota bacterium | reverse complement strand
TGTATTCACACTTGAGTAAAAAGGAACCCAGATGGAATATCTCTGCCGTAGGAAAAATGCAGAACAGATTCAGAAATGATCCTTACATTTATGTTTCCTGTCTGAAAGAATTTTCCTCAGAAAAAATTCTGTATCTGAATCATTCAGAAAAAATCAGATCAAAAAAAGGGACACTGTTTCTGTTTTCAGAAAGAAATTCATCTTATAATGATGTTTCATCTGATTTTCATCTGGTGTATGCAGATTCTTCTGATAAAGCCCTGAAGCTCATTCAAAAAGAATTTCCAGACAGGAGGAGTGATTTGAAATTCAGAAACTTTACTGAAGAAAAATTCATTCCTCAGACTGATTTGTTTGAGAACAGCATTCTTTTTTCCAGACTGAGGTCAAAGTATGTGATTCAGAACAAATGGAAGCCTGAATGCGGTTTCAGGTGTTTTCCGGTGAGTCAGTAATTCTGTCCAGATCCAGTTTTCTGACGTGATTGTCCATTTCCTTCAGAACGTAAAGATTCATATCTTTCATAATCTTGCCGAGGACTTCATTTTCCATTGTTTCAATCATAATTTCAGTGATGTCTCTGCTCAATTGAGATGTGACCCCTGCAAAAAAAGGCATTGTATTCAGCTGCTTCATAAACGGTTTACTGTTCAGCGAATCTGAAACCATTTTTTGGATTTCCTGTCTGTGAGATTTTAAAATTTCCCTGGAAATTTTATCAAATTCCATTCTCTGCACCACTTCCTCGACTCTCTGAAGAGAACGCAGGAATATTGCGTCTGAAATTGTATCTACAATGATATCCTGAAAACGAAAATGCAGTTCCTTATCCAGAAACTCCTCTCTGTTCTTTTCTCCTCTTTTAATGAACTTGTACACGAGAATAATCAGCTTCAGTGTAGACAGGAGCAGAAGAAGGCGGAAAATCGGAAAAGGAATCAGACCTGCAATATGATACCATCTGTCTTTTATATAGTTCCACTTATCATCTTTTTTTCGAACTTTACCGTAAAAAGAAATTGCCCAGATTGCAGAAATGATAAAATCAAAGACAAGAAGTCCATAATTCAGTCGATCGGGAATGAGGGTTTCGTAGGAAACACGGAACAGGATGAGCATACAGTCGATGAAAAGCAGAATATGGTAGAAGATTTCCCTTCTGGGAATTGGAATATACTCTTTCCATTCTCTTAATTCTGCTCTAATGCTCATATAATGATATTATTTTCTGGAGACTACTGATTTCATTTTGCCCAGTTTGCTTCTGAGCCGCATGACTGCTTTAGTGTGGAGCTGAGAAATTCGAGATTCTGTGACTTCGAGAACTTCTCCGATTTCTTTGAGAGTGAGGTCTTCGTAGTAGTAAAGTACAATGACTTTCTTTTCTTTTTCAGGAAGGGTTTTGATTGCTTCTACGATTACGTTTTTAATCTCTTCTTTTTCTATGATGACGTCAGGATTCATATTTGCAGGAGATTCAAGTGTTTCCATAAAGGAAACCTCATCATTTTCATCCCCTAGGAACCAGATATCATTGAGTGAAACTAAGGATGTGCCGGAAATCTTAGTGAGAAGGGAGGAGTATTCTTCCATACTTAGGCCGAGTTCTTTTGCAATCTGCTCATCCTCTACGTTCTGACCTTCTTTGTTTTCGAGCATTCCAATGATCTGTTCGAGCTGTTTTGCTTTTTGACGAATGGATCTAGGAATCCAGTCCACAGAACGAAGTTCATCAAAGATGCTTCCTCTGATTCTCGTCATTGCATAAGTTTTGAATTTGATTTCGCGGGCGGGATCAAATTTTTCGATTGCATCCAAAAGCCCGAAAACCCCATAGCTCACCAAATCGTCGAATTCTACATTCTGAGGCATACCAATTGCGACCCTTCCTGCTACGTGTTTGACTAGAGGTGCATATTTTTCTGCGAGGTAGGTACGAATTTCAGCATTTTTGGAAGAGCGGTATTCTTTCCAAAGGACTGCCTCATCGGTATTGGCATATTTTTCCAAAATTCTTGACATGATGATTATGTAGTATAAGAAATGGAAACCCTGCTAATTTACAATCATTTTATTTAAAAAATCCTTTCCTTCCAAATTTTTTATTCAAGTTTTCAAAATGAGTTTTGGAAGAAAAATTTTTTAAAAAAGTGTACAATTGCCAGTAAAAAAGAGTTTCATAAACAAAAGGCCGTTTCAGAGGTGCCGAAACAGGAATATCTTGACACTAGGGAGAGTCTGCCTATTTTTCCTATTATGGGATACGCCGCTAAAAAAGAGAAGATCAGTCCTGAACTTTACCTGGAACTGGAGAGAAAAGCTGAATTTAAGAGCGAACTGATCGACGGTGAAATGTACGCAATGGTCGGAACAACAAGAAAGCACAATCGGATTGCTTTGAATATTGCGACAATTCTGAATTCCTTGCTCCAAGATAAACCTTGCAGAGTTTATATTTCTGATCTGAGAGTGCAGATCAATTCTACAGGGCTTTTCACCTATCCTGATCTGATCATTACCTGCGGAAAAGAGATTCTGACGGATAAACACAAGGATACGCTTACAAACCCAAAATGCATTATTGAGGTTTTGTCTGATTTCACTGAAAAGTATGACAGAGGTGAAAAATTCTTCAATTATCAGCAGATTGACAGTCTGCAGGAATATATTCTGGTTTCTCAGGATCAGCACAGGGTGGAAACTTTTCTCAGACAAACCGACGGCAAATGGCTGTATGAATGTAAAGAAGGAATGGACTCAAAAGTCAGGATAAGCACTGCAGAAGAGTCCATTTCACTGTCAGAAATTTATTCCCAAACTGAGGATATTGAGGACTGAGGGAGCATAACGTTATCCACAAGTTTTGAACTTATAACAAGGTCAGTCTGATTTATCCCTATCCCCTTGTCTTCCTGAACAAGATACTGATCCGAAGAGTCCCCTTTCCGATGCAGAAAGGGGAAAAGCCAACGGCAGAGGAATGCCTCGCCCTTTTCCCTTCAGACAGGGGCACAGGCAGAGAATATATGCCGCAAGCAAGCAGGGGATAGGTTCAAGAGTATCTGCTGGAAATGTGTTTGTGGGTAAAGAGATGCTGAGGGAGAGAGGGTTTACTATTGACAGTTTTTTTTTTCCTGAAATAATGAGACTATGATAACCACTGCGCCCTCAATTACAATGTCGGAGATGGAAGAAAATCCAGAGAAATGGGAACGGTTTGAGATGTACAAGGGAGAGGCAGTTGAAATGACATATACCAAACCTGCACATGGAAAAATTTTAGGGAAGCTGTTCTACATCATTATAAACTGGATTCAGCAAAAGGGGTATGGCGAGGTCTATGGGGGAGAATCTGGGATAAAATTTAATGATCAAACCAGATACTCATTTGATCTGGGCTGGAGCGACACTGCCCTTCCTGAGGATGAAATCCCGACTAAGTCTCTTCCGCTGATGGTAGAAATTGTCTCTGATTCCAATGATGCCGGACTACTGCTGACAAAGATAGAGGACTATCTTGAATACGGAGCTAAGGAAGTGTGGATTGTTTATTCTAAAAGAAAATCTATTCAGGTTTATTATCCTGACAGAACAGCAAGAATTTTTCATGAAAAAGAAACCATCATTCCGGGGGACTGGATGCGGGAGTTTCAAATAAAACCGGGAGATCTTTTTTAATTTTGGGGTAATTACTCAGTAAAAAAACAGATTGTAAAAAGATTTATAGAAAAAAGCTTGAAAAGCGGGGTCTTAGGGGCTGCAAGCCCCTCGCTAGCTTGGTAGCCGCTAATCATCCCGATAGGGACCAACTTTTTCTTGCTTTTTTAAAAGCAAACGCTTGAAAAAGGATATTTGTAACTGCGAAGTCGCTAGACTGAGAAGTTACATTTTGGGATACATAGACGATCACTCAACTCGAAAAGGAATAATATGAGCAGAAAACAGAAAAAGAAAGCAGGCAGAATCAGGGATATCGGTTCGAGATACAAAAATTTCATTGTGAACAGAGTGCCTCTTCGAATTCATATGAGTCTGATATTGAGCTGTACAGCACTCACCGGGGTACTTTCCTCAAAGATTCTTTTTATGACAGGACTCTCTCCTATCTGGCTGAGGTATCTTTCTGTTGTAATTATATCGTATTTATTTTTTATTTTATATATCCGGCTTTGGCTGGCTTATATCGGCCCGGGCGACAGAAAATCAGGCGGGAGTTCGGGTTCAGTTGATCTCACTGTCACTGATCTCAGCATAGGTTCAGGTTCTTCGGACTCAGGCGAGAATGTTCCTGAGTTTTCCGGAAAAGGCGGAGAATTTGGAGGCGGCGGAGGAACAGTTTCCTGGGAAGAAGACGGAGGTTCGGGGGAGGCAGTCAAGGCCGCTGCCGCTGTGTCAGTTTCTGACGGATCGGGAGGCGGTTCAGGATTCAGTCTGGATCTGGACGGAGATGCTGTCGGACCAATCCTTGTTCTGATTGTGGCCGGTGCTCTCATTCTTGCAGTGTTCGGAGGCGCAGTGTATCTGATTTATGAGGCGCCGATGATACTGTCTGAAGCTTCTTTTGAGGTGTTTCTTGCTGCCGGCCTTCTAAAGAGTACAAAGGAATTTGGAACTGGCAACTGGATTGGAAGCATATTTAAAAAAACTTGGATCCCTTTTACTGTCATTGCAGCTGTCTCCGTCATCGCAGGAGCTGTGCTTTCGAGTTTCTGTCCAAACACTCTGAAACTCATGGATGCCATCCGATCGTGTACATAAGCGACTGCTAAGCGGAAATTATATTTATAGAAAAATGCTTTAAAAGCGGGGTCTTAGCGGCTACCAGGCTAGCGGGGGTTGCAAACCCCTCGCAAGGCTTGGAAGCGGCCGCAAGAGCAGAAGCCGCTAATCCTCCCGATAGGGACCAACCTTTTCTTGTTTTTTTAAAAGCAAGTTCTTTAATTGAATGATGACTGTAACTATAACGCAATTTTGGAAGCTGTGCGGCTGCGCTGAGTAGCTGCAATAAGTAAATACTTGACAGTGTGAAAAACTGTGATACTCTGTTTACTATGAATAGAATAATTCTGTCTGTAATTTTGATTTTTATTATAAGCTGTAATACTGAAACTTCTTTGGATAAGCAGAAAACCAGGAACAGAACCCTGGCCTTGGGCACTGCCGCGGCTCTTTATACACCTTTCTCTGAAGTCATCCCGTCTGCAGGGGAAATCTCAATGAAATCTGCATCAGGCACTGTTACTCGAAAATATGAACCTGCCTGCACCGGCACGGAGGGAAATAAGACTTTCCGATTTCTGGTTAAAAAAGGAAATTCTAAAAACCTTCTCGTCAATTTTATGGGAGGAGGGGCCTGCTGGGATTCCAAGAACTGTCTGGGAGATTATACTCCTACTTATTTCAACAAACTCGATGCTTCTCCCAGTTATCTCATTAAATTCCTTTTCAATGGAATATTAGATTATTCGAATGCATCCAATCCGATGAATGACTGGAATATGGTGTTTATCCCGTACTGTTCAGGGGATCTGCATTGGGGATCAAATTCACTGACTTATAAACATCCTTCTACTGGTGCATCTGTCAGTTTTAAACATAAGGGATTTGATAATTTTCTTTCTGTTCTGAAATATATACAGACGAATTCTGATTTTACTCCCGGTGCCGGAAATAAAATTTTAGTGATCGGTCAAAGTGCCGGAGGGTATGGAACTATATTCAATTTTTCTCATATAAAGGAGGCATTCCCAAATTCGGAAACTCATGCATTTGCTGATGCTTCCAA
>JBPOJG010000245.1:0-28325 GCA_052033835.1 Spirochaetota bacterium | reverse complement strand
GTCTGCGGCTGAACCTCTAGGATCGGATGAAGGCGAGATCATGGAGAAGCTTGTTCCCAAGTCCGAATGGAAAAATGCAAGTACTCATGTAGAAATGAAGGAATATATCTAAAAAGTGATACGTGCACAAGGTCCTTCAAGTTATATCAGCATTTCTCAGCCGATTGAGAACAGGGTGAATATGCTCCTTGCAGGTTCAAAGGCGGATGTTGTAATTAAAATATATGGCAAGGATCTGCATGAGCTGAAGGAAATTGCAGAAAAAATTGCAGAGAAGCTGAAAACTGTTCCGGGTGCTGCCGACGTCAGGGTGCAGAGAGTGCTCGGACTGCCTCTTCTTGAGATCAGACCTGACAGGGACAAGATTGCGAGATACGGTGTGACTGTAAGCGAGATCCTCACAACGACTCAGGCTCTCAGAGTGGGTTCATTCGGGGGCAAGGTCTTTGAAGGAATGAGAAGATTTGATCTGGTGGTGAGACTCGATGTGGATGTATCGAGTCTGAACTACGTGGGGGATGTTCCTGTAATGACTGAAAACGGTTCGACTGTTCCTCTCGATCTTGTGGCAGATATTACGCTTGAAGAAGGACCTGCTGCAATTTACAGAGAATCACTTCAGAGAAGGATATTCGTCGAGGCCAACGTCAGAGGAAGAGATATGGTGGGTTTTGTAAATGAAGCTATGGAAAAGACCCGTGATTATTCCAAATCTCTGAAGAAGGACATCTCGATTGAATGGGGAGGACAGTTTCAGAATTTTACACGTGCAAGAGACAGACTTATGCTTGTTGTTCCGATTGCACTGATCATTATATTCGGAATGCTTATGGCGGCATTCGGTGATTTTCATTATGCTCTCGGAGTGTTTATCGTAGTGCCTCTTTCTGCAATGGGAGGAATCTTCGGACTTTTCTTTCGGGATCTGCCTTTCAGTATTCCTGCAGGAGTGGGTTTTATTGTAGCCTCAGGAATTGCAGTTCTGAACGGAGTTGTATATGCCTCAGTGCTGAAGCAGAAACTCGCAGAACACATCAATCTGAGACCTGCAGTGATTCTTTCTGCACTGGAGTCTCTCCGTCCTGTTGTGACCACTGAAGTTGTTGCACTTGTCGGTTTTATTCCTATGGCAATCTCTTCGAGTGCAGGTTCAGAAGTGCAGAGACCTCTTGCCACAGTTGTGATGGGCGGGATTCTGGCTTCTACTGTATTTTCGAGATTTCTTCTTCCGATGGTGATGGAGAGACTGCTTGCTGCAAATAAAGAGAAAGAAGATCCTGACCTTTAAAGCTTGTCAGAAAAACTCGGTACCTGCTTTCTGGTTTTGATGAAACCTAAGAAAATCGTTCTCGCTTATTCCGGCGGCCTGGATACCTCAGTGATTCTGGCCTGGCTGAAAGATACTTATGAATGTGAAGTCGTTGCTTTCTGTGCCGATGTAGGACAGAAAGAAGAGCTTACCGGTCTCGAAGAAAAAGGAAAAAAAACAGGTGCTTCAAAAGTTTACATTGAAGACCTGAGACTGGAGTTTGCCAGGGACTATATCTTTCCTGCAGTGCAGGGTTCTGCCGTGTATGAAATGAGATATCTTCTCGGAACATCTTTGGCGAGACCGATCATCGCAAAGGCAATGGTGGACGTTGCACTGAAAGAAGGTGCTGATGCATTTTCACACGGTGCCACAGGAAAAGGAAACGATCAGGTGCGTTTTGAACTTGGATTCAAGTCGCTTGCACCATCCTTAAAAATCATCGCTCCGTGGAGAATCTGGGATTTCAAAGGAAGAACTGATCTCATTGAATATGCAAAGAAAATGGGAATTCCAGTTCCTGTCACTGCAGCAAAACCGTATTCCATGGACAGAAATCTGATGCACCTTTCCTTCGAGGGAGGAATATTAGAAGATCCTTATAAAGAACCGGATGAGGAAATGTTCCTTCTCACAGTCTCTCCTGAAAAAGCTCCTGACAGACCGACCTATCTCGAACTGGATTTTGAAAAAGGCAACTGTGTCGCCATTGACGGAAAAAAAATGAATCCTCTTGAGGTCATGGAATTTCTGAACAAGGCCGGCGGTGAAAACGGAATCGGAAGAGTCGATATTGTGGAGAACCGACTGGTAGGAATCAAGTCCAGAGGTGTCTATGAAACTCCGGGCGGGACAATACTCCATATTGCGCACAGGGATCTTGAGTCTATGACAATCGACAGAGACACACAGCATATGAAGGATGATCTTTCCGGTGAATTTGCAAGACTCATCTACAACGGTCACTGGTTTTCAAGCAAAATGAAATCCATGCGTGCATTCATAACCGATACTCAGGAATATGTGACAGGAACAGTAAAAGTAAAACTCTACAAAGGAAACTGCACTCTAGTCGGAAGAAAGTCTTCCTTCTCTCTGTACAGCTCTGCGCTGGCCACATTTGAAAAGGATGAACTCTACAATCAGAAAGATGCAGAAGGTTTCATCAATGTCTACGGGCTTCCTGCAAGGGAAACAGCAAGGCTCAGGAAAAAATGAGGATTGCCGTATATCCCGGATCCTTTGATCCTCTCACAATGGGTCATGTGGATATTATTAACCGTGCACTTATTATATTCGATAAGATTATCATCGGTGTGGCAGTCAATTCCAGGAAGCAGGGACTGTTTTCTACTGAAGAAAGAATTGATATGATTACAAAAGTGCTCGGTTCAAACCCGAATGTGGAAACAGCCGCCTTCAGCGGACTCACGATAGACTTTTGCCGGGAGAAAGGTGCTAGAGCGATCATCAGGGGACTTCGTGCTGTCACTGATTTTGACTATGAATATGCAATTTCCCTCATGAACAAAAGTCTTTCGCCGGACGTAGAAACAGTTTTTTTTATGGCTTCAGGAGAAAATTCATACATTTCTTCAAGCAGAGTCAAGGAAGGTGCAGCCAGACACGGAAGGCAGGGGCTCACCCATGTGCCTGAGGCCGTGAATGATGCTTTAATGAAAAAATATCAGGAATCAAAACAAAAGGGGTAAGAAATGTCAAGAACATTCATCATGATCAAGCCGGATGCTGTAAGAAACAAACACGTAGGGGAGATCATCACTAGAATCGAAAAAGAAGGGTTTAAAATTCTCGCACTGCGTTATCTGCAGCTGAGTGTGGATGATGCTAAGCAGTTTTACAAAGTGCACGCCGGCAGACCGTTTTATGAAGAACTCTGCAAGGATATGTCTGCAGGTCCTATCGTAGCAGCGGCTCTCGAAAGAGACAATGCAGTGGCTCATTGGAGAGACGTGATCGGTGCAACTGATCCTAAGGAAGCAAAACCTGGAACTATCCGTGCACTGTATGCGGAAAGCAAGGGTGCAAACTCCGTTCACGGATCCGACTCCGACGATAACGCAGCACTCGAAATCAGCTTCTTCTTCAAAGGATTTGAGTTAGTAAAATAATTCTGTACCGCTCAAGCCTAGCGGCGGCATCCCAATTTATGCCGCCGCTGCCGCCTTTCCTCTGATCTGTATCCAATTCTCTTTTCTGCAAAGATGGATCAGTTTTCTTCTTGCAATTTCCTCCAATATCCGTAGACTTTATCTATGACTCTTCTCGCAGAAAAAAAACCGGATGTTTTTGAATATGAGGATGTACTGTCTCTTCCTGAAGGGCATTATGAAATACTCGATGGAGTGAAGCTGAATATGTCACCGACAGGTTTTATGCATGGACTGATTGAAATCAGTCTGTCAGAGTTTTTGAAGAAACATCTATCCTCGAAAGGTTATGTTGCTGCGGGAGAGGTGGGAATACTGATTTCCAAATCCCCCCTCAGAATCAGAGGAGCCGACATAGTCTACATCACAAAAGAGTCTTATCCGAAACCGCCGACAGGAATTTTGGAAAAACCTCCTGAACTGGTCGTGGAAATACTTTCTCCTGCAAATACTGCAAAGGAAATGAATTCCAAACTGAGGGATTATCTTTCCATTGGGATACCGAATATTTTTTTTGTGGATTATGAAAATGAAACAGTTACAAAATATAATTTTGAAGGGTCTTTTAAAATCTATTCATTTTCGGAAGAATTTATTATATACGATACAGTCAAGATTCAAATCAGCAGTATTCTGGGCTGAGACTGTCTACTGTTTCTCAGTATTTTCCATTTCCAGAATCGCTTTTTCCAGTTCCAAAATCTGAGTGTGCAGTGAGCCGAGCCTTGACTGGTATCCGCCCTGACCCTTTGAATAACGAATTACTCTCAGAACGTCTTCCATTTCCAAAGTGATTGAATTTCCGCTGATCTTATTTCGGAGGTTCTCCAGAAAACTCTGCCAGCCGCCGGTTCCTTTGACTTCTCTGTTCAAAAGTACGATATCTTCTTCTGTTAATGAAAATATAATTTTCATTGTGGAATTTTTTTCAGTTTTTTGTTTCATTGGATTTTCCCCAGATTTCTTTTGAAATTTTTTCAAGTTCTTCGTCTTTCAGGTATGGGGAAGGCTGAAGTAACTCCACTAAAGCATTTTTTTTTGTCTCTTTTCTAATGAGACTGCATAGGAAGCGGAATACTTGCTTTCCATAAATAAATCTTTCACGATCAGTCTCATACCTTCGCATCAGCTCTTTACGTATTTCACTGTCTTTGATATTCTTTTTATTATAATTCTTGTCTGATTTTTTCTTCTGTTCAGCCAGGAATTCCCTTACCTCCTCATTAAAAGCGTCATGAAATCTATCAAATGAATCTCCATCTTTCTCTTCGATTGATTTCCTGATGAATTCTTTAATCTTATCGGGATCGATAGTTGGAATGATTAGGTGAATATGTTCTGGATTTAGAAAATATGATTCAGCATCATAATTCTTTGTATAAAAAATGATTCCTTTATCTTTCAGTTTAGTATCGATTAATTTCATATACGTCTCTTTATCCTTATCATTGTTGACATCCCGATCTATATGGAATACAATTTTATGGATATTTGGATAATTGGCATTAATGAAAAAATGACTGCCTAATATTGCAGATTTTATATTATCTTTCCCTTTGAAAGAAATTACAGTTATCTCATCCATATTAAATCCTGAGGCTTTCAGAATGACTTCCAGTAAATATTTTTCACCTTCATGAGTCTTCTCTTTCTTTTCATCTTCAGTAAAAATGAGGCACTTTATTTTATCCCTTCCTTCAATCTGTTTCGAAATTTTTTCCAATTCCTTTTTTGTCGCCTCTGCCTCTTCTTCCTTCTTCCTCATTTTTTCATACAATTCTCCAGGCAGGGTATCTTTTTGAATATCATTGAACATTTTTTTCTCTTCATCAAAACGGATGTACTCAAGGACCCCTTTATCCTTGTCTCTTTTTGCAAAAAGGATTTCTTCAAATTTAAGGAAGTTTAGAAGCGTGGGTGAATGAGTTGTAATGATTATCTGAGAATCTGTTTTATCTATGAACTCCTTAAATTTTTTGATTAAAAAACAAATTGTCCAAGGGTCCAATCCGTTTTCGAATTCTTCTATAATTACTAGAGGTGCCGGGTCTGGATTGTGAATAATGCTTAGAAGAGCTAGAATTTTTTGTGAGCCTGTTGAAGCCAGCCAGCTGGGAATCTCTATTTTTTTTTGATCTCTATTCTCTACAATTGAATAAAAAATCTGAGATTGAATGTCAGATGTAATAGTTTCTCTTACTTCAGTTGTATATTCAATAATTTCTTTAAAGTCTTTCTCTAACTCCTTAAACTGATTTATATCAGTCTTATATATCCAATATAAGGAATTATAAAGATTACTGCCATCTTTTGATAATTTTTTCGCATCACGAGCAAAGGGTTTTAGAAGCGGATTTCCAATAGTATAATGGTTAATGTTTAGATACTGAAGTTTCTTTAATTCTTTACTGAATTTAGCAAACTTTGAGTAAGAAAGAACTGTTTTAAACCTTGAAAATGGCTTTCGATTTACTTTATTCTGAGTTGAAGCATTAAAAATATTTATATCTTTTCTTTCGAAATGTTCATCACTGCCTGTCCTATATGCATATTGAAACTTTTCCCAAGGAATATATATTACATCTCCAAGGTAGTTGGTAACAAATGATTCTGAAATCTGGGAATAGTCATTTGAAGTGATTTCTATCTTTAAGAAAAATCCGTTCATACTTGAGATATTAATTTCATTTCTATACATATCTTCCATATCTTCATCAAATGTATTGTTTCTTACATATCCTTCATTTTCATAGCCTTCTAAAAGCATATCCTCATCCATTTCTTCATAATTGAAAGTTTCTTCTTGCGGGATTAGTTCTTCTGGGATTAAGGTACTATCGATTTCTATTTTTTCCACAACACCCTTATACAATATATCTTTATAATTTTTCCATTTTTGGAGAGCATATTCCAGATCATTTGTCACTAAATCGTGGATAAATTCGATTCCTTCAATCAGACTGCTTTTTCCTGAACCGTTTCTTCCTATGATGGCAGTAAATGGTGAGAATGTGATATCACCGCTGTCTTTGATTGCTTTAAAGTTTTTGATTCTAATGCTGCTGATCATTTCATTTTCCTCCGAATTCCTTTGCAAAATCTTTAAATGTATTTTTTGTTAAGGATTTTATATAATCGCTCACCAAAGGAAATGTGCTGAGAATATGAACGAATTCTTCTTCAGTGATTCCATATAGGTGTGCGACGATTGCGTCTATTTCTGCACGGAGTTTTGCCCGTTCCTTTTCCTCAGTGGCTCCGCTCCCTTTTTTGGTCACTGAGCCTGTCGAATGTGAGGGAGTCCACTTCGTACCCATGACTTCTTTCCAGAGATCCGCAAATTCTTCTGTGGTGCAGATGAGTTTTGCTGCCCGTTCCACGAGAGAATCAAAAACTTTTTTCTCCTGTCCTGTCGATTTTTCAGAAAGGCGAGGGACTGGGAGCTGGTAGATGTAGAACATGTTGAGGGTAGTTGTAACTTTCTGTCTTATGAAATAATCCAAAGAAAAGCTATTTGTTATTGTTGTTAAAAATAACATTTCGTTATTATTAATTTTTGATTCTTCTACCTTTAAAACAGTACTGTTTACTTCTGTGAAGACATATTTTGGAGTGATAGAAGTAATTAAGGTTCTTTCATTTGTATTTGAAGCTATTCTCCTGTGAACCCATCTATACTTTTGATATTCCAATTCTTGACCAACATCTTTATCATTTCTTAAGAATGTCTTTCGTCCAACTTTCTCATCAATCCAGTAACCTGATTTTTGATCTGTCAGACTGAATTGATGGAACATCTTTCCAGTAAACAATTCTAAACGATTCTTTCCTGACTTTGTTTCAAATAATTTGGCATCATTGGCCATATGGAATTCATTAGCCAAAACAAAATTCCAAGTTCCTTCCATATCTTCTCCCAGCAAAGGATACTTTATCATTTTCTTTGCAATCACTATATCCAATTCTGTTTTAAATTCCATGATGGACAGTGAATCAGGAGAGAGTTTTCGAACCAGATCAATGTCAATTCGAATGGAATCAGAATTTGGAAAGGATTCCAATTCACGTACATCGTGACGCATAAATGCTGCAGGAAATCCCTCCCCCCTTCTCCCGTTCTGGGAGAAGGGGCCGGGGGTTGAGGGAACCTTCTCAAATGTCAGCACAACGAATTTGAATCGGCTGTCCACATTCTCGAATATCGTTTTCCTGTTTTCAAAACAGAACAGTCCTGTGATCTGCGTTTTGCTGAAAAGCATCTCTCGGAGCTGTTTACTTCCCAGATCCGTATAGATTCCGCTGGGAATGACGATACCGCAGTCTCCGTTGGATTTCATTAGATTGAAACACTGTTCTGTGAAGAGTTTGTACAGATTGATGTCTGTTCCAGCTTTTTTGCCGTTCACGATGGAGATTTGGTTTTTATAGGATGGGGTGCTTCTGAAATAGGAACTGATATGAGGAAAACTGCTCAGATATTCCAGCCAGGCTTTTCGAAGATCCTTGTCTTTTAAAAGTTTGCCTTTCTCTTTTTCGAATGATTTTATATCCATTTTTTTGCGGCTGACAAGATCACTGTATTCCAGGAAAAATTCTTTGGAGTTTGGTTTGAATATTTCCCAAGGCGGGTTTGTGAGAATGCAGTCAAATCCTCCTCGACGGAATATTTCAGAAAAAATGTATCCCCAATGAAAGGGTTTTAATGAAATTATATCTGCAATTTTTACAGGGCGTTTTTTGGATTTTCCTTCTGTATTCTTTTTTTCATCCCAGGCTGCTTCTTCATATTCGATCCGCAGATGCTCAAATTCTTTTAAAAGCAGTTCGTTCAATACAGAATGTGCATCTTTTTCTTTTTCTTGAATATCTGCCCGCAATACTCCGATGTCCTTTGTACCTGACTCTTCATAGTATTTGTATTTATGAATCAGCACTTCTCTGTTCTGAATCAGTTTTTCATAGGAAGCAGCATGAGCACTTCCAAACAGATTCTTCTGAACAGAAACTTTTTTGAAGAAATTTCCCTGAACGGCATCTTTGTAATCCTGCTCGGTCGGTTTGCTTTTTTCCAGTTCATCAAACTTATGTTCATCCACCTGAATGAGTCCGATGAGAGAATTTCCTGCCAGAACATTGAAGTCTATATTGGGAAGAGGTTCGAGTTCATCGAGTGTATTTGCGGAAGCTGCAAGCGAGAGAAAAAGCCTGAGCCTGGCTATCTCCACTGCTTCTTCCATGATGTCCACACCGTACAGATTGTCTGTGATGATTTTTTTCTTGATGTAGTAGAGCAGAGAAGGGTGTTCTTTTTCGACTGAGGTCAGCCAATTTTTCAATTCCGAATTCTTGGAAAGTTTGACTCTTCCGATCACAGCAGAATAGATGTCGATGAGGATCTTCATTGCAGCTACAAGAAAGGCTCCGGAACCGCAGGCAGGATCGAGCACCGACAGGAAAGGAAGAATTTCTTTCAGCAGAAACAGTGCAAGACTGTCATCGAGTTTCATAATGACTTCGGATAGAGTCTCTGCTTTCATCTGCGGATTTTTTTCTCTGATCTTCTGCAGAAGTGCTTTATGGATTGTTCTCTCTGCCAGATAGTCCGTCATTTCCGTTCTGGTATAGTATGCACCGAATTCTTTCTGGTTGATGTATTTTTCAAAAATATAACCTAACACTGCGGGGTTAATCTCGTCATCCTTTCCGCCGGGAGAATCATCCAGATGCCAGGAATACTTTCCGAAGAGCTGAAATACAACTTCAAATGCATGATCCGGTATTGCAATTTCGTTTTCTTTTTCGATTCTGTGCCTTAAGAAAAGCCCTCCGTTCAGATATTTGATCTCTCCTAAAACTGCATTCGCTTCTTTGGAACGGTCATTTTTCTCCTTTGCAAATCCCTCAAAAAACAGATATTCCAGAAAATGTTTATAATATAAATTTTTTCCATTATTTTTTGAATCATTCAGTTTCTCTGTCAGATAGTTCTGTCTTCCCTTGTCGATAAATCCTTTTTTCTGCAGAAAATACACGAACATAAGACGGTTCAAAAGTATGGATGCATACCATTTTCTGTCCCTTTCGTCCTTTATTCCTGTTATCTGTTCTGTAAACTTGGTCTTTTCATCCTTGAATTCATTATAAAACTTTTTAGTGACCTTTTCTATATCCAGTGATTTTTTCAGCCGGTTTGCCACTTCGAGCACTGAAATATTTCCTGAGGAATCAAAATCGCCGATGTCCACAACCATTCCGGAAAGTTTATTCAGAAACAGATCTCCCGGCTGTCCTTTGATATACAGATGATCTCGTACATACTGCTTTTTATCTTCCCGTTTAATCCAGTACCAGAGACTCTGAGTTTCTTCCTTATCCAGAAAGATGAGCAGATTTTCAAAGGACAGTTTGGAGACTTCTTTTTGAATCTCCTTTCTTTCCTCCGCATTCGGGATCTGTCCGTTTTCCGTGCGGATTTCATAAACTGCAACTCCAGCGAGTTCTGCAATCATCAGTTTGGAAATGTTCTCCGACTTTCCGGCAGAGAATTTTGTCAATGCATAGTTTACTGGATTTGACCAGCCCAGCTCTTCAATGAAGAGTTTTTTGAATGCAAAACTGCTTAAATATTCCTTTGCTTTTTTAATGTTCAACATAATTTCTCCTTTTTTTTCTTCTTGACTATCTGTCAGGAATCGATATAATTGCAACAGCTCTGTTGAATCGAATGTCGACGTTTTTCGTCGAAGTCTGATGTAGAAACACCGGAGCTTTTTCTTTTACATATTGCATAATAAGAATTCGAAATATTTTCATTATTTTAATTTCGTTATATTCCTGTTGCTGACTAATGATTTCATTTGAGTGATCGCAATTGCATTTAACTGAAGCAGGCGGTCACTTTGTTTCAGGCCTTGGTGAATGAAGACAGCATTCAAACTTTCTAAGTTGGATAAAACCACCAGCTGCTCAATGGCTGCAAAATCGCGAATATTTCCTGCGAGTTCAGGATTTTGCTCTCTCCACTGTTTTGCTGTAATCCCAAATAAGGCAACATTCAGCAAATCCGCTTCATCTGCATAAATGAAATTAATCTGTGAACGGGTCAGTTCCGGTGGAATAATTTTCTCTTTGATTGCATCTGTGTGGATTTTGTAATTTATTTTAGCAATAGTGCGCTGTAAATTCCATTCTAAGTTTTTAGATTTATTTTCCTCTTCCTTTAAGCTCTGGAATTCTACAATCAAATAGAATATGAATTCAGCACTGAGCAAAGATGCAAACTCAAAGGAAATATCTATATGTGCGAACGTACCACCGTACCTGCCTGATTTCGAAATGATGCCGACAGCATTTGTTGACTCAATCCATCGCTGAGGTGACAATACGAAATAGTTGCTCCCTGCCTCAGTTTTAAACCTCTCGAATTCGAGAGGTTTAAAACTTGGATTATACAGCATCTCCCAAAGTCCAATAAATTCAATAGTGGCTCTGTTACGCATCCAATTATTGATTATGGAAAACGGCTCTGAACTGTTTTTGTATTTTGCAATATCTGTTAAGGAAATGTAATCGTCATTTTTATCAGAAACAACAGTAACCGATATATTTTTGACTTCTATGGTTTTATTTTTTTTAGCCATTATTTCTTCTTCCCTTTTGTATTGGCACAATGCGAATTTCTTTATTCTGAAAAACTATGATCTTATTTTCCAAAGCTTCCATCTCCTATTTCTTGAGTCCCATTGAGCAGATAATTCTAGGTTCATGAAAATCTATATCCTCTGATGTTAAACAGAGCCGATTATCGTCCTTCAGATGGATCAGCAGATCAGCAAGCTCTTCATCGGAAATTCCCCCCTTTAATTTTGCAGAGAGAAGGTCAGTGCTCGATTCAGTCAGAGGAAACTGATACAGCTCATCTATTGTCTTTTCCAGTCTGGACAGATATTCCCCGCTTACCTTCTGGAAAAATGATTTCATCCGCTCATAGACTCTGTATCTGGGAGATGTCGTCCTGCCCAAACTTCCGCCTGTGCGTTTTTCATCTTCAAAGATTCGCTTCACTCCAATTTCTGTCAGATTGTGATGTTCATAATGACGTTCTAATGCAGATTCATTTGGAGAACACTCAGCCATTTTAAAGATCGCAAGCTGTGATTCTGTGACACTGTTCCCATATTTATCTATATAGGCTAATGAATCATTTCCTTCTTTCGTTCTGATATAGACCAGAACACCTTCGGGATTGTTTTCCAGAGTCTTCGAAATTTTCTTAGTTGAATAGACTACAGACGGCATCTCTTCAATTTTTCGCTTGAGTTCAGGATGTTCTGAAATTGCTTTTTTCCAGACTTGATAGGCGTAAGAAGTGAAGTCCACGTCTCCTTCATTTTCCTTATCCAGAATTCCTGATTTTTCATTATATAAATTTCCGAGCACAGTTTCGCTGACAGCCTCATCTTCAAAAAAAAGTTCATCAGTTCCGACAACTTCTGCATTTTCCCGAAGTCTCAATAAAACTCTGTTTCTGAGCTGAATAATTTTTTCTATTCCCTTTGCCGGAAAAAAAGAATAACAGAGAATTTCTTCTGATTTTTGACCGATTCGATCCACCCTGCCTGCTCTCTGCACGAGACGGATAATCGCCCAGGGCAGATCAAAGTTGATCACAATATGACAGTCCTGCAGATTCTGTCCTTCACTCAGTACATCCGTTGTGACGAGAACCCTTGTTTCTGTCAGCCCCGTCTGCTTGAGATGATCTTTCTTTTCATTGCTTGCTGGAGAGAACCTCCAGGCGGATTCTGTCGGATTTTCAGTATCCCCAGTCACTGCGTCTAAATCTTTCAGCCCTCTGGCACTCAGTTCTGCTTTGAGATATTTTACCGTATCTGCAAATTGGGTAAAAATCAGAACCTTTTCTTTTTTGTGCGTTTCTGTGAGCAGTGTATAAAGAGAATTTATCTTTTCATCTTTCTTCGGAATCCAGTCTCCCTTTTTTATCAGGATTTCGAGAAGTGCCAGAGAGTCTTCCACCAGATCTTCCGCCAGCTTTTTTTCGAACAGTTCAGGACGGATCCATTCAAAATATTTGTTGTATTTTTTCTTATATACTTTATAAATCTCTTCGGCTTTCTTTTTATAAAATTTTGAATCAAATTTTGTTTCCGGTTCCTCACTCGAGACTGATTCATCTTCGCCTGCGGCTTCCCGCGAATCGTAAGATTCTATATCATCATCATAAACCCCGGAGTTCAGCATCTCAATATTCTGGGTGCCGATCGGAATCGGTTCTTTTTTTTCTATTGCATGAAGATATATATAGTTTCTCAGAATATGGCGGTCAATAGACTGCAGAAAAGTTTTCCCGCTGCTTTCCAGCCTTTTCAGAAGATTTGTTCGGCAGAATCCCATCAGTCTTTTTCCTGCATTAAACAGATTCGAAATAATTATTTCTTCCTCTTTGGTCGGTTTCAATCCGGAATTTTTCTTTTTATATTTTCCCAGACCGTATCTCGGTACATGCAGAGTATTGATTGTATCTACAATATCTGCTGAATACAGCCTTCCGTAAGGATCTTCAGGATTTTTTTCATCTACTTTGAACTCGCATTTTTTAGGTTTACGTTCAGGAAAATAGGATCTTGTCCCATCGGCAAATTCCAGGTATTTCCTATTAAACAAGGGATCTTCCTTTGCATAATTTGCCTGAATAAACTCACGGGTACGTCTGACCAGAAAAAGCCGCATCAGTTCTCTCCAGTCTTCTGAATATTCACTTTTTTCGAATGCAGCCAGAGAATGAGCAGAACACTGATGCATTCTGTAAAATTCGTTGATATCTCCGGCGCAGGCCTGCTTGAGATAAATTTCAGGCCGAATTCCAATGTCCCGATCTTCCGGAATGAAAAGCCGGAGCTGATTGGAAAGATCATGATAGGTTTTATTATATGGAGTTGCAGACAATAATATACACTTACTTTCATTCTGCCGAATATATTCAAAGACAGCTTTGTATCTGCTGGCCTTTTTGTTTCGCAGAGAATGGCTTTCATCAATCAGAACAATCTGGTATCTTCGCAAAGTCGGCAGTTCCTTCTGAATCTTGCTGATGGAAATTACTTTTGCTCCGAGATCATATTTATGATCGTAATCTTCCCACATGGAAACCAGATTCTTTGGGCATATAATTAGGGTGCGCAGATTATCTGTGTCTTTTAATATCTTTACGAGCGCACTTGCCATGATCGTTTTTCCCAACCCGACCACATCACCCAGAAGAACACCGCCTCTTTTTTTCAGATGATGTGCCGCTAGCTGAACTGCTTTTTCCTGAAATTCAAGAAGTCTGTTCTTGAATTCTCTCGGTATTGAAAATTCAGAGAAACCGGCTCTTGCCTCTCTGGAAAGATGATAAGCCATTTTCAGATATATATGGTATGGAGGGATTTGTTCCTGTCCCGCCCAGCTTTCCATGATGATTTTGATCAGCTCTTCGCTGACATCAATACTTCCTAAACTGTCATTCCAGCGCTCTTCAAACCATTTCTGCAGTTTCAAAGTCGCATCGTGATCCAGTATGTCCACATTCAGCTCACCTTGATTGGAAAGCCCTGCCATTGTCAGATTGCTGCTTCCTAAAAAGCCGGTGACAGGATTATTCGGATCATTTCTGTAAAGCAGATACAGTTTCGCATGAAGTTTATGCTTTATAAATAGTTTTACAATCAATTTCTTTTCTTTTAACTGATTCACCAACTGTCTTAATGCAATTTCATCCTGATGAGTCGGTATGCCGTAAGTCAGCTGTTCTCTCAGCTGTGCCGCAAGTCTGTGCCGAAGTTTGACCAGCTGCTGACGGTCGACTTCCGTCTCACTGCCGTTAAAGCTCAGATAGTTTTTCAGATCATCTTCGGGTGAAGTTTCGTTCATGCCTATGAGAAGTCTGCATTGATTTTCTTCAGTTCCCTGCCAGTTGTCTATGTAAGGCAGGAGCTGTTTCCAGCCCCGCAGATTGAAATATCCTACGCAGAATTCAGCCTTATGGGATATTTTTAGAGTATCAGTTAATGAAGGAAGAAGTTTAAGTTCAATATTATCAAATATTCTGGGCATTATTCCAATCCTTCTTTCTTTTTTTCTGAACCGACAGTGTTTTTATGCCAAAGTAATGATGCATGGAAATTTTGCCACAAAATTCGCATTTTTGAACAATGCTTTTACCTGTTTTTCTCTCCGTATCAGCGAATAAATCCAAAATCAAATGCCTTTGTGCAATTTTTGTTTTCAGACAACAATGATATATAAATCCATCTATAATAATTATTATAGATTCTGTCAGTATAATTTTAATATCTTCGTCTTACGTTCAGATAAAAAGGAAAATTAAATGAGTTTCTTTGTTCTATTGTCTTTTCGAAATTCCGGTTCATTCTGTCCATTCGTTGACTCCAAAAAACCTTACTGATCTGTTCCTGGCATTTGAAATTCACCCCCAAAAACTGATTGCAGATACTTGTTCCTGCCTGAGTATGGAAGGTATGAAGACTAAGATTCCTTCCAGTTACGGGTACGATGAAAACGGACTTGTATACGGTTATCTTTTTCAGGACGGTTTTCAGGCTGTGGAAATCAATTCCAATGAAGCACGGGAATGGCTGACGACCGGATCTGCTTCTTCTGATTCCGATGATTTTATCTGGCTTCATTTCAGTCTTGCAAACACTGCAAGTCTTTCGTGGATGAGGCAGAATCTGAATCTGCCGGATTCATTTTATGAAGCAGTCCACATCGGTTCAAGATCTACTCGGATTGAATACACTGAAAACACTCTCACTGCAGTGATTAATGATCTTCTTTATGATTTCTCCTATCATCCTTCCGAGATTTCTACTCTTGTCCTGAATGCAGGAAAGAAGATTATGGTCAGTGCAAGACTCAGACCATTGCGTTCCGTAGACAGGCTTAAGGCTGCTGTTTCACTCGGTGAGACATTTCAGTCCACTGCTGAGCTTCTGGCTCATCTTCTTCGGGATCAGGAGGATATGCTTGTTCAAATTACAAGAGATACAACTGTCAAAGTGGATGAAATTGAAGACAGGATACTCGGAGGAAGACTCAGTGCGCAGAGAAAGGATCTGGGTGCAATGAGAAGGCTTCTTGTCAGAATACAGAGGCTTCTTGCACCTGAACCGGCAAGTCTGTTTCGGCTTCTGCATCATCCTCCCGACTGGATGAGCGATTCAGATGTATCCGAGCTGCGGGTTTCCACTGAAGAGTTCTCTTCGGTTCTGAATGATCTGACAGGACTTCAGGAAAGGATCAAACTTCTTCAGGAAGAAATTGCTGCACTTGTGGAGGAGGACAACAAAAAGAGTCTTTTTCTTCTGACTGTTGTAACCGTGCTTGCTCTTCCGATCAATATTACTGCAGGACTTCTCGGAATGAATGTCGGCGGAATTCCGTTTGCAAATCATCCTACCGGCTTCTGGATCGTAGCCTCTCTTTCCGGATTGCTGACTTTTTTTGCAGGATGGATTATATACAACAGAATGGCAGAATAATGATAGAAATATTTATCATTGCTTTAGGCCTTGCGATGGATGCGGGTGCCGTTTCGGTTTCAGCCGGAATCAGTATGGGAAGATTCAGTTTTTTTCAGGCTCTGAAAATTGCACTGTATTTTGGAATCTTTCAGGCGGTTATGCCTGTCCTCGGATGGGGTGTCGGATATTTTGCCGGACAGATTGAATTTATCGGTAAAATTGATCATTGGGCAGCAGCGCTTATTCTCGGATACATCGGCGGAAAAATGATTCATGAAGGTATCATGAAAAAAGAGGAAGATGAGCCGAAAGACTATTCCGATTCCTGGGTTCTTCTTGGCCTTGCAGTCGCCACAAGCATTGATGCTCTCGCTGCAGGATTCAGTTTTGCTCTTTTGGACAGAAGCATTATTATTTCATCCGTGATTATCGGCGTTGTTACATTTGCAGTTTCTTTTCTCGGGGTTTTATTCGGAAAAAGACTTGGAAATTTTTTCGGAAAAGGAGCCGACATTTTCGGAGGAACAGTTCTGATTCTTATCGGACTGAAGATCCTTGCTGAAGAATACTGGAAAGTCTAAGCAGGCTGCGGTTCATTCAGTGGATTACGGTGATGGAGTAAGGGTAGGATTTATGAAAAGGATATCTGATCTGACCGGAGGCGCTTATGTTCATATTTACAAAAAAAGAGAATTCAGTCTGATGTTCAATGATATGTACAAAAGACTCAAAACAGGATATGTCATTGAATATCCTTTGAAAAGAGATGGAAAATATGCGGAAGAAATTAAGAACTGCCTCGGGCGGAAATGAGCCGGAAAACAGTAAACTAAGCATTGCCAGAGCGAAGGCGGTAGAAAAACATTTATTGTCAAAAGGATTCCCTTCTGAAAAGATTGAAGTAAGAGGATTTGGATCATCTTCTCCTGTTTCCCGAGGAACATCAGAGGAAGAAAGGCAGAAAAACAGGCGAGTGACCTTTTCCCTGAAATAAAAATTGAGAAGAATGGGATTTTGAAATGTTTTAAGGCACAATGAGATATGAAAGTTGAGCAGTATGAATATGGATCATTCTGTCCGAAGCAATTCTGACCCAAAGGAGCATATAATTGAAAGTTTTCAACACTGGTAAATCGATTTTAAGTTTATACTGGATGTGTAATCTGAACGGTATAATGGTTTTATATTTTTTCCTGTCTGCAGGATTGTTTTCGGAAACGGTCATTCTGAACAATAATGAAGTGATAAAGGGCAAAATTCAGAGTCAATCCGAAAAGGAAGTTGTGATCACGGACAGCACTGGAAAGAGGACCCTTCCAAAGAGTCAGGTTCATAAGATACTTTATAAAGATCCTGATGAAAAAGAGCTTCGTAAAATTCTGGATGCAAATAAAGCAGCTCCTTCAAAAAGTTCAAGTGTGGGCACCGATTCTGCATCAGACAGTTCATTTTCATCGGGGACTAGAAAGGGACTGAGTCTCGGCGGTGATCTTTTTCTGGGAAATTATACAAGCGACTGGGAGAAGCGGACAAATATTATGTATCTGTTCGGCGGAAGGCTTGAGTCCGAATGGAAGAACAAGACCGGACTCGGTGCAAGAGTGTTTTTGGAATATTTTGTTCCGCTGAACAGCGGTCCTGCCAAAAATTATTTTTTCCGTGCCGGCATAAACCGTCTCAGCAGAGACTTTACATCCAAAGGTTACGGAGCGGCCGGTGCAATCTATTCCAGCAAATACAACTCTGTACTCGGGATTTTTCAGGCAGAGGGAGGGGCGACTTTTGAGGCAGCCCCGAATTTCAGACTGATGCCCAAGCTGACCCTGAGCAGAATCAGTCAGGACATTGATTCGTCTTCGAACGGTGTCAGTGCGACGACAGCGTCGGTCGGGATCAGCAGGGATTCCGGGATGAATAAAAACGTCGGTCTTGCTGTGACTCTCGGTCTGGACTTTGAATACGATCTGAAGAACGATCTTACTCTTTTCGGAAATCTCAATCTGTTCAGTCCTTATTTCTACAATTACAGTAAAGGGCATCAATCCAGTTCGAACGGCTTCAGTATTGCGGCCCTCACTGGCGGTACATCATCTGTCGCCTTATCAGTCGGGAATTCCTCAGGCAATGTCAGTACATCACTCACAGGGTATTCTGCGGGTATTGCAAAAAGAATGGACAGCAGACTTCGAATCTTTGCTGCCTTGGAAATGCTGACAGTAAATACGAAGATTACCGGCGCAAATTCGTTCGGAGGTTATGTGGTTTCGTCAAATGGTGTCGTCACCGGTGCGCCGAATGTCGCAGGTATTGTCTACCAGAGATTTTTCCTGGCGATGGAGGAACATATTCAGCTTCAGGGACTGCGTTTCGGAATTGTGTATGATCTCGATACAAAATAACTGAAACACTGTTCTGTGCATTTTTTCAATTCTGATTGGACTCCATTTCTATTTTTCGGAATATGGGTTTTCGGAAGAAGGACGTATGCTTAAAGACCGTTTTGACATTCTGTGGCTTATCATCATCTCAGGCCTCGTATTTTTCATGCAGGCGGGCTTTCTATGTCTTGAGTCGGGACTGACTCGTACAAAGAATTCGATCAATGTTGCCATAAAAAATATAACAGATTTCGGAATTGCTACAATTGTTTATTATTCTGCAGGATTCGGAATCATGTACGGAACTTCATCAGGAGGGTTTTTCGGAACAGATGCATTCTTTTCCAGTCTTTCCGTCACCAAACCTGAGATTCCGGTATTCTTTGTGTTTCAGCTGATGTTCTGCGGAACTGCAGCAACGATCGTTTCCGGTGCAGTGGCAGAGAGAATGAAATTCTCTGCGTATCTTATAGTAACTGCACTTATATCTTCAACGATATACCCGCTCTTCGGCCATTGGGCCTGGGGGAAAAATCTGGGAGACTGGAACAGTCTGACCGGCTGGCTTGGAAAAATGGGATTTGTGGACTTTGCCGGCTCAACAGTAGTTCACAGTGTGGGCGGATGGGTCGGACTTGTTGCGATGGTTCTGGTCGGAAGCAGAAAAGGACGTTTCGGGGAAGACGGTGCAATGCGAAATATCACAGGTCACAATCTTCCGATTGCAATGCTCGGAACACTGATTTTATGGTTCGGATGGATTGGATTCAACGGAGGAAGCACACTTGCTTTTTCATCACAGATTCCCGGAATCATTGCAAATACAATGCTCTCTGCTGCGGGCGGAATGGGATCGGCTCTTATTTACGGATGGATCAGACTGAAATATGCAGAGGCGACTCTTCCTTTAAACGGTGCACTGGCAGGGCTTGTTGCAGTCACTGCTTCCTGTCATGCAGTCACTCCTTTTGAATCGATGATCATCGGATTTATTGCAGGCATACTGATGTTTGAAACCAGGATACTTCTCGAAAGAATTCAGATGGATGACGCTGTCGGTGCAATTCCTGTTCATCTGACTGGCGGAGTCTGGGGAACTCTTGCTGCAGGAATTTTCGGGAACACTGAAATTCTGGGAACTGGACTCGGAAGAACGGATCAGATTATGGTTCAGCTTTACGGGATAACGAGCTGTGCGGGAGTTTCTCTGATTCTCAGTTTTTCCATATTAGGGCTTATTAATAAGTTTTTTCCATTCCGTGTTCCGGAAGAGAATGAAATGCAGGGACTCAATTATTCCGAACACCGTGCAACGACTGAACTGTCCGACCTTTTTCGGGAAATGGAATATCAGAAAATGACCGGGGATCTCAAGAAAAATGTGACTGTAGAACCTTTTACTGAGGTAGGGCAGATTGCAGAAAGATACAATCTGGTTCTTGAAAAGGTCAGATCCAATTTTAAAGAGAAAGAGGAACTTACAAAAGAGCTGGAGACGAATCTGAAGGTCATCCAGGGAGATCTTTCCACCGCAAGAAAAATTCAGTCGGGCATTCTTTCTGAAGGGGATAGGGATTACGGTCAGTTCCATATTTCAGTTCATTATATTCCTCTCACTGAAGTAGGGGGAGATTTTTTTGACATTACAGAGGTCCGTCCGGGAGTACTGAGGGTGTTTATCGCAGATGCAACAGGTCACGGGGTTCAGGCTGCCCTTATCACAATGGCAATAAAAACTATTTATGAATCGATAAAAAAGAATATAATTTATCCAAATGAGCTTCTGTATGCCCTGAACAATGAATATATGAGTTCTTTCGGAAATCTCAGTCAGTTTTTTACCTGTGCCGTCTTTGATATTGATGCTGATAATAAAAAAATGCAATATGCTTCTGCGGGACATATTCCTCAGATTCTGGTGAAAGGCGGGAGCATTCAGAGAATGGAAAGAACAGGCAGGATCATCGGTTTTGTTGAAAATTCGCAGTATTCTTTGAAAAGTCTTCTGTTTGAAAAAACGGACTGCATTTTTCTCTTCACTGACGGGCTTGTGGAAGAATGGAATGAGCAGAATGAGGAATTCGGAGAAGAGAGACTCGAAGGTATTCTGAAAAAGGATATCTTTCCTGTGGGAAGAAGAATTGAAGAGGTTCTGATTGCACAGAAAAATTTCCGAGTCAGCATTCCCATACAGGACGACATCACCGCAATAGGAATTCAAAACAGAACTTGATACTGTTTATGCGACTTGATAAAGTCGCATAAACACAAAATTGTATTGACCGGCATCTGCATCTGCAGATACTCATCTCCTATGAAAGAAAGAATCTCATCCCTGTTCAAAAATCTTTTTTCAATAAACCTGAAAAGAACTGCTCTCATTCTTGCATTCTTTTCGAGTCTGTCTTCATTTCACCCTCTTGCGTGGAACGGAAGTTTCCTCGACAGACTGACTGGAAAATCCTGCACACTCGAAGTGTCCCTGGAAGGAACTCCTGAATACTTTGAAGAACTCTGGAATTATCAGCTTGTATTCAAAAATGACACTGTAAGCAGAATGGAGATTCTGAGGAGCATCAAGCTTTCTCCTTCAGTGGAACTCAAGGAATCTTCCATCTCAGAGCAGGGCAATGTAATGCTTCCGATGAATGCCTGGAATTTTACAGGCGGAAAGGATTATGAACTGAAGATAGATTCTCTTCTCGGAGAAAAAGGATGTTCTATTTCTGCTCCCTTAAAGTTTGCAGTTCATATTCCTGACAGGAAACCGTATTTTTCTATAGATCATTATTATAATGTGATTGAATCCGGAATGAAGCAGATACTGCCTGTGGAGATTTCCAATATCCCTGAGATGGATCTGAGCACTGCACAGTTTGATCTGGCATTTCTGCAGGGTGCGCTCGAAAAGGGAAAAAATCAATATCAGAATGAAACCAAGGGACTTTCCTTTTCCGCAAAAAAATGGAAGACCAGTGTGCAGAAAAACGGATATGGAAGGGTCGGTCTGGATTTTTCCTCCTACCTTCCTTCAAATAAGAAGGGATGGCTTGCTGTAAAGCTGGGTGCAGAAGAAATCGTCGGAAATTACGATTATACAAACAGTAAATACACTTATAAACCGCAGTATTCTGAAAAGACAATTTTTGTTCAGTCGACAGATCTGGGAATCACTTCGAGGACTGACGGAAATGTGACTCATATCTGGGTGCATTCAATAGGCAAAGCGTCGCCTGTATCGGAAGCTGAACTGACGCTTTACAGCGGCAGACGTTCTTTCGGAAAATGTACGACTGACAAAGACGGATACTGCGAGATTGGAAGCGGCGCTTCTGAAGCAAAGATGGACTCTGCTTTCATTTATGCGGTGCACAAAGCCTCGGGTGACAGTTCCTATATGGTGCTCTCTGCTTCCCAGAGAGACTATGCCTACGGCGTCAAGGAAGCACTTAACGCGGCTTACTTTTTTGACAGGAAACTCTACAGACCGGGGGAAGAAATCAGTTTTAAGGCGATCCTGTCCTATAGAAAAAAAGGTGAAATTGAACCTTTTTCAGGAAAAAATATCACATTTACAGTGACTGATTCGAGAGGACAGAATGTCCTTTCAAAGACTGCAGTCACTTCTTCAGAAGGAGGCGCTGACGGTTCCTATAAAATTCCGGAAGGTGCGGCTTTAGGTCATTACAAAGTATCTATAAAATCAGGTGCAATGAATGAAATCAGTTCGGATACTTTTCAGGTCGAAGAATTCAGACCGGTCACATTTTCAGTGAATCTGGAGACTCCTAAAACTGGAAAAGCAGGAGAGAGTCTGAATGTTTCCATGATTGGAAAATATCTTTTCGGTGCTCCAATGTCAGGTGCAAAGGCTGAATACAGCGTGCAGAGATTTTCTTCAGACATCAGTTTTCCCGAATACTCCGATTATACATTTCTGGACGGATGGACATTTGAATACTACGAAAGATTTTCCGAAGAAAACGGAGGATATTATACAAACGGACAGGGTGAGCTCGATGCGTCAGGAAGATACAGTTTCGCATTGAATCTGGATTCGACCGGGCAGACAGTGGAACTTTCTGACGGGACAAAACTGAATCTGCCTAAACCTTACAGGCTGAAGGTGGAGGCTACAGTGAAGGATGTGGACGACAGATCCGTTACAAATACCGAGTCCATACAGGTGGCTCCGTCCGATACGGCCATTGGGATACGTTCTAATGATTATTACAGACATAAGGACAAACCGTTTGAATTTGATCTGATTGCACTGAAGATGAACGGTGAGAAACTGAAGGGCAAGTCTGCAGAAGTTTATGTTTACAGGAAGGAATGGAATTCGGTCAGGACAGGAAGTTCAGGAGGATACAGTGTCAGAAATGACCTTCAGAATGTGCTGAAAGAGACAAAAAAAGTGCAGCTTTCTTCGAACCCTCTCAAGTTCAGTTTCAAGGCAGAGGACAGCGGAAGTTATACAATTCTGGTTCAGGAGAAGGATGGAAACGGTTTTGCTATGGCTGATTTTTATGCCTATGGAGGAAAACAGTTTCTTGCCTGGGATTTCCGTTCAGACGATTCACTCGAGATCAAATCCGACAAGAAAACCTACAAGCCCGGAGAGAAGGCAAAAATCATGATAAAATCTCCTTTTCCAAAGGCAAGAGCAGTCGTCACCCTGGAAAGAGAGAAGGTATTCTTCAGAAAAGTTCTGAACATAGAAGGCAATTCTGAACCGATTGAAATTCCTATAATGAAGGAATATCTCCCGAATGTCCATGTGTCCGTCATGCTTTTCAAGCCGAGAACATCTCCTCCTGAAGGAAAGGATGTCAGCAGGGAAGACAGAGAAGAGTTTCTGAAAGAAGATTATGGAATTCCTGCATTCAAGACAGGAACACTCAGTCTTTCCGTGGACACTTCGGAAAAGAAAGCAAAACTCGAACTGACTTCGGAGAAAAAGGAATATTCACCCGGCGACAGAGTCAAAATAAAAATTCAGACAGAACCGAACGCAGAGGTGACTCTTTCAGTGGCAGACAGAGCGGTTCTCGATATAGTAGGTTACTCATATAATAGTCCTCTTGGACTTTTTTATTCCCAGTGGTCAAATTCATTTTCTGTTTTTGATATGAGAGGCGCACTTATCCGTCAGTATGTATACCAGCAAAAGGGAGACGGGCCCGGAGGCGGGGACGGTGATGTGGAACAGAAACCGGGATCCGGCGGGTTCGGTCAGGACAGTGAGGACGGAGTCAGAAAAAATTTCAGAATGACTGCCTACTGGAATCCTAAACTGAAGGCGGATGAAAACGGAAATCTGAATGTGGAGTTTGATCTGCCGGACAATCTGAGCAGTTTCAGGATGATGGCAGTCGCAGCCTCAAAAGGAAAATACGGTGCAGTGAACAGGGAATTTACAGTCAAAAAACCTGTCACTCTTCAGAAACTCCTTCCTAGATTTGTGAGACTGAATGATACTGTGGAGATTGGTGCCGTTGCAGTGAACACTACCGGAATCGAAGGAAAATTCCGTTTCAGACTCAGTTCAGATTCTCTCACGATAGGGAACGGCGGGACTAAGGATGTGGTTCTTCCCAAGCAGGGTTCAGTCGAAATCAGCTTTCCTGTGAAAATCGGCGAAGCAGAATATAAAAAATTAAAAAATATTGCAGATCGCGGAACAGGACGAATGGAAGCGAGAGCTGTGATTTCTGCTGATCCGCTGAATCCTGAAGTCTATCAGAAAGCCGGATTCTCTGAGGCAAAAATGAAGGACAGAATGGAACTGAAATTTCCTGTGAAGGAAGGAGAACTTTTTACTTCATTTGCACTCTCCGGAATGACGGAAGAAAAAGCATCGTTTGATGTGCCTTTTCCGAAAAAGGAAGAAATTCTGTTCAATACAGGAAAACTGAACGTCAGTCTTTCCAATACGGCGCTTTTCGGTCTGAACAAGGCCTTTCGGTTCTTTCAGTCCAATCCTTACTTCTGTATGGAGCAGAGAACATCGGCATATCTTCTTTCCATTACATCGGGTGAACTACTGAAGGAATTTTCCTTTACGCCTCCTGACGACAAGAGTTACAATTTTGCAAATATTGACGGTCTTTTTAACGGAGAGATGAATGATTTTCTGAATGAGGACGGAAGTTTCCGACTCTGGAAGCCGGCAGGAAGCAGCAGTTATCCTTATCTCACAGCGTATGCCGCAAGTGTGATGTCACTCGCGAAGGAAAAAAAATACAGCATAAATACAGCAGCATTTGAACGTGCACTCGCTTATCTGAAGGGATATATATCCAACCCCAAGGAAAAAAAGGAAAATGCTCTCGAAACACTTTCCCTTATTTATTATGTATTTGCGAAAGAAGGGATTCAGGACGATTCACTTGAAAAAACACTCTTGGATTCATTTGATAAAATGAGATTCAAGGGAAAGGCTATGCTTGTTCTGGCACTTGCCCATAAGAAAGGACTGGAAGATTACAGACAGGAATCTGTGATGAGAAGACTCTACGAATCTCTTTTGAATTCAGTCAAATTTGAGAAAGATACAGTGAGCATCAGTTCTGCTGAAAGAAACAGATTCTGGTTTTCCTATGACTCGGAAAGCACAGATCTTGCCTATCTTCTGCGGATCATGATTAAGCTGGACAGCTCTAATGAAAATATATATAAGCTTGTCCAGTTTCTTCTGGCACACAAGAAAGGTGAGTCCTTCTGGATGGACAGCCACAGTTCAGGAAACCTTGCACTTGCGTTTCAGGAATACAGAGAGCAGTTTGAGAAGAACGGAAATCCGGAATATAATGCAAAAATCATGTTTCATAATGCATTTCTGGCAGAGAAAATTTTCCGGTCCGATTCCCCTTCCAATGAGAAGAAAGAATTCAGTTTTGCTTCACTGAATCTGAACGGAAAATCGGGAAAAATTCCCGCAGTGATCAGCAAGGATTCGCCCGGATCAAGACTTTACTACAGTGCCCTTCTGGAATACCTTCCCGTAAAACCTGACTGGAAGGAGAGAAGCAATGGCCTGAAGATAGAAAAAGAAGTTCTGAAGGTCATCTCTGACGGAAAGAATACGACTTATGAAAAAGTAGGAACGAATCTGAAAAGAGGAGATACCTATCTTGTAAAACTGAAAGTCACTTCCGACGGCCCAGTATCTCATCTGATGATTTCCGATCCTCTGCCTGCATTTATGGAAGTGATCAATACTGCATTTGCCACTGAAAAAAAATCACTGGAAGATGTGAAAGATGCCAATTCAGGAAGCAGTTCTGAGTGGTGGGAAAGATCACCTGAATACACTGAGTACAGAGACGACAGAGTTCTGATTGCACTGGATTATTTCAAAGGCGGAGAAAGGACATTTTCTTATCTTGCAAGACCCATTGTAAAAGGACAGTCAGGTTCTCCTCCCGCAAAGGCTTTCCTGATGTATGATCCTGTGAAATTCGGATATTCTAACGGCAGCAGTCTGAAGGCGGAATAAATTTTGGACATTCGCATAGGAACAGGAATTGATTTTCACAGACTGATCAGTGATGAAAAAAGGCCCCTTCTTCTGGGGGGCTTTGAAATTCCGGGAGAACTTGCACTCGAAGGCCATTCGGATGCAGACATTCTTCTGCATGCGGCTGCAGATGCAGTATTGGGAGCAGTGGCATACGGCGATATAGGAGATCTTTTCCCGGACACCGATCCTCAGTGGAAGAATATGGATTCCAGAATTATCATGAAAAAAGCATTAGATACTGCATTTGAAAAAGGATATAAAATCATGAATATAGATTCTACACTGATCGGAGAAAGACCTAAGGTATCTCCCTACAGACAGAAAATCAGAGAATCTATGTCGCAAATCCTGGATCTGTCCCTTGACAGGGTTTCACTCAAAGCAACCACTGTTGAGAAAATGGGAGCGATCGGAAGAAAGGAAGGGATCGCTGTGATCTCAACAGTCCTTTTGAGTTCATTCCGCTGAGGATGCAGCCTATGTCTGGCATTATTTTGATGTTTTGACAAATATGCGGGATAATGAGTATGTGCAGAGTGTAATAAATTATTTCTGAAAAATTCAAAATGAGACATCAGCCGATACAGGGAAGGTTGACCGAAATGAGATGATCTGAAGTTTTTACTGTAAGGCCATAATATAATGACACAGAATGAATATTCAAAGGAAATCAGCTCCCAGCGTCCTTCAAACATTGCAAGGCTCCTTGCAGGATTTGTTTTTCTTACTGTCTCTGTTCTGTACAGCCTGAATGCAATATTCCTGATATCTGTTGCCTTCATTACCGCATCTCTTGTCTGGCTGTATCTTGTGGAAAGAAAATACAGTATAATTAAAAAATATGAAAACCTATGGTTTTTGATAGCGTCTGTGGACATTACTACAGTTTCTCTCTTTGTATATTTTACCGGAGCGGCATATTCTCCTGTCATTATGGGTTACATCTTTATGGTGACCCTGAGTTCGACTGACCTGAACCGGATTCGGGGAAAATTCTCTGCAGTATTCAGCGTTTTCTCATTTTCAGTCATACTCATTTTTGTCACTGCCGGGATATTTGATTATGTAAACATCCTTTCATCATCAGGTTCAAAGCCTGGAATATTCGCCTCTGTAATCGCTTTTCTGCTCCTGCTCATTGCATGTTTTTCTGTAAATGATATGATATATAGTATATATTATCAATATAATGAGAAAAATAATGCGCTCAGTTCTGCACTGGATTCTGTCAAAAAGCTGAAGGATCAGCAGGATGGAGACTACTTCCTGACATCGCTTCTGCTTGAGCCGTTCTATGCAGAGCAGAAGGAAACAGAACTGATCAGGCTCGAAATCATAATGCATCAGTATAAACGGTTCATTTTCAAGGGAAAGGAATATGATCTTGGAGGAGATGTCTGCCTTTCTGACGTCATTTCAGTCAATGGAGAAAAATATTTCATATTTCTGAACGGGGACGCGATGGGGAAATCTGTTCAGGGTGCCGGAGGAGCAATTGTTCTCTGTTCAGTATTCCGTTCTCTGATCGAGCATCTTCGAACCGCAGGTGACTGGGATGAGTTCAGTCCAAAGATCTGGCTTCTGCACTCCTTCAGTGATCTTCACAAAGTGTTTGAATCTTTTATGGGTCTTATGCTTGCCTCATGTCTGTTTGGAATCATAGAAGAGAGTTCAGGAGAACTTTTTTTCATGAATGCAGAACATCCAGCTCTCATTCTTTACCGGGATGAGAAGGCCAGATTCATTGATTCTGAAGATCTGATGAACAGAAAACTTGGGACTTCTGAGATGAACGAGAATGTTTTCGTTCAGAAATTTCATCTCATTCAGGGAGATGTTCTGTTTCTGGGTTCTGACGGAAAAGATGATCTGGGATTTCCAGATCAGTCCGGAGGCAGGGTCGTTGATTCTGAAGAAACAAGAATTCTTTCTGTGCTCGAATCATCCAAAGGAGATCTTCAGAAAACAGTCCAGACTCTGTTTTCTGAAGGCGCTCAAGTGGACGATCTCAGTATCATAAAAATTAAATATTCTAGTGATGTTTTAAAGTCACATTAAATATCAGTTTTTTTTCATGACGGGAAAGATCTCCGCTGTCCCTGTATTCAAAAATCGGATCTGCTGATTTCATATACTTTGCTTCCACCCTCATCAGTCCGTATTCAGAAGGAATATAATCAAGACATACTGAGACCGCACTTACCTGAAATCCATTCGGCTGCTTGCCTGGACGTTTTGTGAAAATCTCGCTCTGCTTGACTATAGGCACGTTTGCCTGCTCTGCATCAACGTATCTTTCGAGCCTGCCTGAAATCCTCCATTCATCCATAAATTTATACGTCAGCCAGACTGTGCCGTTGTACCACTGCTTGAATGAATCTCCGGAAGTTTTTCTTA
>JBPOJG010000435.1:0-6992 GCA_052033835.1 Spirochaetota bacterium | reverse complement strand
TGGACTTCTGCAGATGCTGCAGGGCTTCCTATCCTGCCGGGCCTTGTCAGATACGATGAGATTGCGGAGGGAGAAATCAGACATGCGATCAGATTTACAGTATCCAAGACTCAGAAAAAATACGTATGGCCTGCAAGGCATTTTGCTTCGAAAGACAAGTCATCTGATCTTCCACCGATGGGACAGAGATTTCGTCTGAAGGCTGACTATGATATTTCCGGTTTTTCGAAGACAAATCAGATTATCCTCAGGGCTCTGAAAAAATATGGAATGATCCTGGCAGACAACGGATCGAGTGTATTTATCTCCGGTGTTCCGGATGAGAGATGGAATAATGATGATCTGAACAGACTGAAGAAAGTGAAGGCTTCCGATTTTGAAGCAGTGGATTCAAGTCCTCTGATGAAGGATAAGGACAGCGCAGAGATCAGGAAATGAAATGGGGAGAGACACCTTTGTTTTTACACTATTCTGTATCGTAAACGGGATACTTTCCTTAAACTGTCTCTTTTACCATATTGTACGTCCCCATTCATCGGATCAGTACACCTATTCTCAAAGAGAAGAAAAAAGAATGCGATATGTCAGTGCAGTCCTGCTCGAAGACGGACTGAAACAGAAGGTCCATCTCCAATATTCGGACGGCGAAGATTTCTGCATAAATACATATCAGACAAGACTCGTCAGGTCTGCCGGCGAATGGGACAGATGCAGTGCCGCTGGAAAAGCTGTGCCTATGCAGCTTCTTCCGTTTGAAAGACCTTTTCCAATTTCAGATCCTTATCGTACAGCGCAGATTGGCATATACATTGGGCCTGTAAAAGATACACTGTATGTTTTCTTTGAATTGGAAATAGGCGGAAAGACCTTATCATCCGGTTCGCACAAATGGGGAAAGGAGACAGGATACAATCTTCTGCGTATCAAAGACTACGATGGAAAGGAGATCAGCAGGCTCAATCCTCCTCTGCAAAAAGCAGTTTTTCTGCAGAATGGATCCGAATTTTTTGCTGCAGTTCCGGAGAAAAATATTCTGAGATTTTCCAATGTGTATAATACGAATTTCAGTGAAAGGAAAGTAAACCCTATGTATTATTTTTGGTCAGCTCTCTCCGTGCCGGCCTTTGGACTTGACATCATCACTTATCCGATTCAATATGCTGTTTATCGTATGTCCAGGCGTTGAATAATCTGGTTAGAACCATTTATGAAATCTAGAAAAGAAACAGCAGGCGCTGTGCTGTTCTGCATAATAAACGGGCTATTGGCAATGCAGTGTCTTGCTGTTCAGTTTGTAAACAAAAGAGCATCAGCGTCGGAAAAGCAGACTGAAAGAACTGTTCCTGCTCCGGAAAGATCTAAAGAGGCGATGAACAATCCCTGGATTGAGCTTGGAAAGGTAAACCGAATATTTTTTCCTTTTCAGGATGGGAAATTGCTCTGCGGAGGTCTTCATGAAAAAATATTCGAAATCAATCTGTATGAAACAACCTGTACTGCAGGCACTGATGCAGAGAGGATAGAAACAGAATTCATTTTTTTTCCTGAAAGTTTTCCGGTTAAGCTCAGATACTATAATAAGGGTAAACTTAAAATACTTTACAGTCCGAATGATAAAGAAAATCTGATTGCTCTGGTTTTTAACGGAAAGGCTGTTTCTGTCTATGAATGGGGCGCGAAGACATCGTACACAATGAAAATGATTGAAGAAGCAGAATCGGAAGAAAAACTGAATCCTATCGGGAAATCATATACAGTCATTATATTAATGGATAATAAAAATAAAGGTGTTTATGGAATCGTTCCGAAAAAGCCGGTCTTAAGTCAAAGCAATTTTGTCCTGACTGCACATCTTTCCTCTAAAAGGGAGAGTTCAACAAGCTTATGGAGGATTTTAGAGCCCCCTGCATATCTTCTGGATATCATTACTTTTCCGATTCAGTTCATCGGAGGATTCATCTATGCTGCAATTTTTGGGATAAAAGGATTAGAAGGTTTATAATACCTAGATTTCTAATAGCCCGAAGGGCGGAACGAAGTAGCGGCTTTCACGCTTGCGACGCTTTGCTATTACTCAGATTTCTAATGAAATTTTCATATAGTCAATTATTCAGCGGCTGAAAGTGCCTTTGCATTGTCACTGAATGTGAGCAAAAGCGGGGATTAGGCAGTTTCCGAGCCGCCGCAAAGGGGTTTGCAAAACCCCTTTGGGCCTGTCCGGCAGCAGCTTCCACGTTCGCGGGACTCCAAACTCTTTCCAGATTTCTAATCGAACGAAGTGAGATTAGAAATCTGGGTAATATATTATCCGTGGTAAATATGCTTTTACACATCCCGGTGAATTTTTAATAATCAGAAAGATGCTTTTGCGGACATATTCGGTCCCATTGAAGTTACGTTCCATTTACATCCGTTCTTGGCATATTTGAATTCTCTCATATCGATTCCTGAAGGCTGATTTTTGCCGGGGACAGAAACATATTCATATTTGATATGGCATACGCCTTCAGCTTTCTCTTTGATTGCCTGTACCTTCATAGTGAATGTACCTGCCCATTCTCCCTTTGTATTGTAGAAGGCGGCTGCTTCATCGCCGAGTTCATTGCAGTTGAAATCGCAGTTTTCAGCCGGCGCCTCTTTTTTCATTGCTGGAGCTTCTTTTTTGACATCTGCAGATTCTTTGTCTCCGCCGCAGAAAGAGATGAGACTTACAGTACATATTAAAATGATCAGTTTAGAAATTTTCATAGACAGGCATTCTCCTTGATACTGCGATTCGGTCAATAAAAAATTTCTTCAGTGAGTAATTTTTGAGACATCATATCCTATTTGCGTAGGTGAGTGAGTAATCTCTCACGGAAACGAACTTTTCCCGGACATATATGTGCCCATATAAAAAGCTTTCCATCTGCATTGGGAATCCGGCTGGAATCGAAACTCTCTGTAGTCATAGCCTGTTGTCAGATTCTGTCCCGGCAGGGGAGTGTAAAAATATTTCATATGGCAGATCCCTTTGACTGTCTTTTTCGACTCTTCCACCTTCATTGTATAGATGCCTGCCCATTCTCCCTTAGTCACGTAAAACTGTTCTGCTTCCCTGTGCAGAAGAGAGCAGTCAAAATTTTCAGGAGTTTCACATCCGCCGATCAGTGCGAACAGAGGTGAGGCTGTAATGAACATCATTGATAAAATCATCAGTTTCATGAATGTTATATCGGTAATTTTTCAAAAAAGCTTGCGTGTGAACAGAATCTGATTAACTTGGGCTAACTCGGAGGGAGAATTCTTGGCAAAAACACATGTCCCCACTAAGGAAGAGATTCAGGAACTCAAAGGTTTCTACAGAGAAATGTTCCTGATCAGACGTTTTGAAGAAGCAGCCGCAAAGGCTTACAGTTCAGGAAAGATCGGCGGGTTCTGTCATCTTTATATCGGTCAGGAAGCAGTCGGTGTAGGTTCGATTGCAGCTATCGGTCCGAACGATTCTATTGTATCCACTTACAGGGACCACGGTCATGCACTTGCACGGGGAATGGATCCGAAGGGACTGATGGCGGAACTTTTCGGAAAGGCTACAGGATGTTCCGGAGGATACGGCGGGTCGATGCATTTCTTCGACAATAAGAAACATTTTCTAGGCGGTCACGGAATCGTAGGAGGTCATATTTCTCTTGCTGCAGGAGCTGCTTATGCTTATAAATACAAAGGAACACAGGATGTGTGCATCTGCTTTTTCGGAGACGGTGCTGCGAATATCGGTTCATTTCATGAAGCATTGAATCTTGCTGCGGTCTGGAAACTTCCTCTTGTGATGATCTGCGAAAACAATCATTATGCAATGGGAACTCCAGAATACAGATCACTGTCAGTCAAGGATGTGAGTGTCCGCGCTTATGCATATGATATCGCAAGAGACAGGATTGAAGGGGACGAGGTCCGTAAAGTCCGTGACCATGTGAAGGTGGCTGTAGACCGTGCGAGAAGAGGCGAAGGACCGACACTGATTGAAATTTCCACTTACAGATTCAGAGGACATTCCATGTCCGATCCTGCAAAGTACAGAACAAAGGAGGAAGTGGATACTTATAAAAAAAGAGATCCGCTTCTCCGTGCCAGAGCTGAACTGATTGAAGGTCAGGTGAGCGAGTCTGAACTTCTGAAAATTGAAGAAGAGATTGAAGCAATTGTGAATGAGAGTGTGGAATTTGCAGACTCAAGTCCAGAACCGCCTCCTGCTGCTTTATGGCAGAATGTATATGCAGACTGATTTTTTCGGAGAAATGAACAATGGCTAAAATGACATATCGCGAGGCGCTGAACCGTGCCATGTGTGAAGAAATGGAAAAGGATCCGAATATTTTTCTGATGGGAGAAGAAGTCGGTCACTATCAGGGAGCATATAAAGTATCCCAGGGAATGCTCGATAAATTCGGAGAGAAAAGAGTTGTGGATACTCCGATTGCAGAAAACGGTTTTGCCGGAATCGGAGTCGGGGCCGCGATGCTTGGGCTTCGTCCGATCATTGAATTTATGACTTGGAACTTTTCCCTTGTTGCAATTGATCAGATCGTCAACTCGGCTGCAAAGATGAGATATATGAGCGGCGGTCAGTTTGCGATGCCGATTGTATTCAGAGGAGCAGGGGGAGCAGGGGGAAGGGTTGCTGCACAGCATTCCCAGTGTTTTGAAGCCTGGTATGCAAATGTGCCCGGTCTGAAAGTAGTTGCACCCGCAACACCGAAAGACGCCTGCGGACTTCTCAAGACTTCCATCCGCGACAATAACCCGGTGATCTTTATCGAAAGTGAAGTTCTGTACGGATATTCGGGCGAAGTACCGGATAATGAATTTTCCATTCCTTTGGGAAAGGGAGAAATCAAAAAACACGGAGAGGACATTTCCATTATTACCTGGTCTAGAGCCTTGGAGTTCAGTCTTCAGGCTGCAAATGAACTCGAGAAAGAGGGAATCAGATGCGAGGTAGTGGATCTGCGAAGCATCCGTCCTCTCGATGAAGAAATTATTTATGAGTCAGTAAGAAAGACAAATAAAGCAATCATTGTGGAAGAGGGCTGGCCTATTGCAGGTTTCGGAGCTCAGGTTGCCTATCTCATTCAGAAGAATGCTTTTGATTATCTGGATGCTCCTGTGGAAAGAGTGACTCAGGAAGATGTTCCTATGCCTTATGCTGCAAATCTCGAAAGACTCAGTCTTCCGAATGCAGAACGCGTGAAGGCAAAAATCCGCGAAATGGTTCAGTGAGGATTGTATGGCTAAAATATTTGAAATGAATCAACTGACCCCTACAATGACTGAGGGGACAATTGCAAAATGGCTGAAGAAGGTCGGTGACTCCATCGGTCCGGGCGAAATTCTGGCTGAGGTGGAAACGGACAAGGCTGTGATGGAAATGGAAGCCTATGACAAGGCTGTCATCCTCGAAATCATTCTGCAGGAAGGAACAAAGGTGAAAGTGGGAACTCCTGTCGCTGTGATTGGAAAAGCCGGTGAAGACTTTGCTTCTGTACTGGCGGATGCAAAGGCAAAACTTGCAGCTGCACTCTCTGCCGGATCTGCACCCGATTCCGAAACAGTTCCTGTCAAACAGGAAGAAAAACCCGCTATCGCTGCTGAAGTCGCTCAGGCTAAACCTGCAGATCCGCCGAAGAATGTAACAGCAAAACCGGAAGTGCAGAAAGTCAAGGCAGAAAGAATCATTGCATCCCCTCTTGCAAAATCGATTGCTCTCGAAAAGGGAGTGGATATCTACAAGGTGGAAGGAACCGGACCTGAAGGAAGAATCACCAAAACGGATGTACTGAATTATATTTCCGGAATGGTGCCTGCTTCTTCATCTTCAAAAAAGAATACTGTTTCGGCAGAGTCCAAAAGAATTGAAATCAGCGGAATGAGAAAGACGATTGCAGTACGTCTTCATGATGCAAAGAACAATATTCCTCATTTCTATCTGAATCTGGAATTTGATGCAGAGCCTCTCGTGACTCTCAGAACAACTCTGAACAATGATCTCAAGTCTCTTGCAGACAAAAGAAAAGAAGAAGTTTCTTCAGTCAGTGTAAATGATTTTATAGTCAAGGCATGTTCAGTTGCACTTCAGAGAGTTCCTGAAGTGAATTCTTCCTGGAGGGGAGATCATATCATTCAGCATTCGAGGATTGACATCGGAGTGGCTGTGTCGATTGACAATGGTTTAATTACGCCGTATGTCAGGAATGCGGACAGACTGAGTCTTCTCGAAATCAATTCTGCAGTCAGAGAACTTGCCGGAAGAGCGAGAAACAGAAAACTGAAACCGGAAGAGTACATGGACGGAACATTCACAATTTCCAATCTGGGGATGTTTGGGATTACCCATTTCTCCGCAATCATCAATGAACCCGAGGCAGCTCTGATGGCAGTCGGAGGACTCATTGAAAAACCTGTAGTGAAGAAAGGTGCAATAGTTCCTGGAAAGACAATCACAGTCACTCTCTCCTGCGATCACAGAGTCGTAGACGGAGCAGTGGGTGCAAGATTCATGTCTGAATTCAGAGACATTATGGAGCATCCTTCGAGCCTGATGGCAGGCTGGTAGTCAGAAAAAACCAAAGAGAGGGAAACCTCTCTTTGGCAGTCTTTATACATTAAATTAAAATGCAGTATATCCTCAATATTTCTGCAGCAGATTTGAAATACAAATTCATTATAAATAACTTACTCTGGACCGGAGCTGCCTATGGCTGATATAAATTATCCCAAAATGAGTTTATCGGATTTCAGGGAGCGGGTGAAATCCTCATTTTATTCAGACTTTAACGGTGAACTGAGAGTGACAGAAATCACTGATCCCGCTGTCTGGGAAAAAATGGCGACTCAAATATTCAGATCTGAAGAGAGACAGGTTCTGTTCTATACAGTTCATAATCAGAAAATTACAGTTCTTGGAGGAGATTTCGGTTACAGTTTCAAGACTGTGGTCTGTGATCTCGATG
>JBPOJG010000421.1:0-14763 GCA_052033835.1 Spirochaetota bacterium | reverse complement strand
CGCCTGCACACTTCGTGTGCAGGCGCAAATACCGCCCGAGCAAGGCGGGCTGAATATAAATACAAAAGCGGGAAAAATGAATCATCTGATTTCAGACATAGGCATTGCAATTACAATCTCCACAGTTGTGGGCTTCATTGCTTATAAGCTGAAGCAGCCGAGCATACTCGGTTTTCTGATTGCAGGAGTGATTATCGGCCCGGAGATCGGCCCTAAGCTGATCACTGATCCCGAAAACATCAATACGATTTCGGAGATCGGGCTGATCTTTCTTCTGTTCATCATCGGACTTGAGATGAATCCTGCCGCTTTTCTGGAATCTGCCAAAAAAATACTTGTGGCCGGTTCTCTGCAGTTTCCGCTGACGATACTTTTGAGTATCCCTCTTTTCATTATAATGGGATATTCCCTGCAGAATGATTTTTTCAGTATACTGTATCTCGGAGCCGGTCTGTCTCTCAGCAGTACTGCGATTATCGTCAAGCTTCTTTATGACAAGTTCGAAGTGGAGGGGCTTGCAGGAAAAGCAACGATAGGCATACTGATTTTTCAGGATATCTGGGCTATTCTTTTTCTGGCTGTTCAGCCCAATCTGAAAGATCCTGGAATTATGGTGATTCTCGGAGCTGTTCTGAAAGCAGTATTTCTTGTCATTTGGGGTGTTCTTGTCAGCAGATACATTCTGAAAAGAGTCTTTCAGTCGATCAGTTCTCCTGAAATGACATTCACTGTAGCCATCGGCTGGTGTATTGCAAACGCGGGTCTTGGGCATCTGATCGGTCTTTCCTCTGAAATGGGAGCACTGATTGCAGGACTTGTTCTCTCCACTCATCCATTTTCTGTGGACATCAGTTCAAGGGTTCTTCCCCTCAGAGATTTTTTCCTGACTCTGTTTTTCATTTCACTTGGAATGAAGATCCCTATGCCCGAAATGAGCATTCTCAAAAGTTCGATGATCATTATTCTATTTATCCCATTCATAAGAATACTGATTATTTTCCCTGCGATGTTTTTTTTCGGGAACAGCAGAAGAACGTCCATACTTACGGCACTGAATCTCTCTCAGATCAGCGAGTTTTCTCTTGTGATTGCGAGCATAGGTTATGCGGACGGTCATATTTCAAAGGATGTATTTGCGGTTCTGCTTTACACATTGGCGGTCAGCTCAGTGACCGGTTCCTATATCATCAAATTCAATCATGAAATTGTGGGTCTTGTATCCAAAGTGTTCAAGAAAATAAAACCGTATGAAAGTACGCCTCCCGAAACAGAGTCACCTCGGAAGATATTTATTCTGGGGTATCACAGAGGTATCAGAGGACTTGTGCATTCTCTGTATCAGACGAATCCGGAACTTCTCCGCGAAATATCAGTCATCGATTTTAATGCAGAAACAAAACCTGAACTCGAAGTGTTCGGGATCAGAGTATTCATCGGAGATATTTCCAATTCGGACAATCTGCGTCATGCCGGAATTCAAACAGCAAAAATCATTATATCTACAATACCGGATGCAATTCTGAAAGGGACAGACAATTCAAGGCTTGTGAAACTTCTGAGAACTCTTTCGCCTGATTCATATATTATCACTCACGGAGATTATGTGCAGCAGGTCAAAGGGCTTCTTGATGCAGGAGCTGACGATGTGATCCTGCCTTACATCATCGCAGGAGAACATCTGGCAGATAAAATATCGTCTATTGCAAGAAAGGTGGAAAACTGAGGCTGTTTATATCAAATTAAGAAAACTGTTAAATTCTTTTACAAACTTTCTTGACTGATTTGCATTGAGTTCCATGATAACCTCATGAAAGGTGCTGTACACAATTATCTGAATGAGTTTTTCGAGAAAAACGGCTACTCCAGTCACAATCTGATTGGGCTTACGAAAATGAGATCGATCAGAGTGCAAATAACTTTGAAGGGACTGAATCTTGGTAACTTCGATGAAAATACCGACGATTCTCAGGAATCAATTGACAAACTGAAAAATATATTAAATTCTATGAACTTGGGAACAAACAAATGAGCCAAAAAGCAATCACTAAACAATTTAAGACCCCTTTTGAAATTACTTCTGACACTGAATTTGCAAATTCAGCCTTCATTATCTGCTTTTATGGATCAGAATATCCTTATTCCAAACTGTACAATGCTCTGATGGAACTGAAGGTTCCGTTTATCGGATGTATGGATATCGCTAGACTAGAAGGAAATGAATATATTATGGCACCGGATTCGGCAGTCGCAATGTGCATTCCCAAAGAAATGGTAGAAGCTGTATCTGTCGTTGCATATGATATGAGAAAAAGCTGCAGTTACGATGCGATACGCCTGAATGCAAAAGATCAGTTTATCAGAGGAATGGAGAAAGCTGGAATTCAGTCCAAGGCTCCTGATCTGGAAAGAGATTTGGCGATCAATCTTGTGTATGGACTTCAGTCTGCAAATCCAGTTCTTGAAGCATTGACGGATGAAAGTCTTTTTCTTCAGTCTGTAGGCGGCAGTTCCGGCGGTAAACTGGATTTTAAGTCTTCCAGTGTGATTTCGAGCAAGGGAAGAGGGGCAATCGGAGCCACTGCATTTATTCGTCTGAAAGAAGAATATTTTTTCCAGATAGAAAGAGTTTCCAGTTTTGAAAAGCAGAATTCCAGGCTGACTGTAACTAAACTTGCATCTCCAAGACATATTTTGGAATTTAACGGAAAATCTGCACAGGACGAGTTTGCGTCTGCTGTCGGAAAATCTCCTGCGGAATTTTCACCGAGTCTTTTTGCTCAGTTTACTCTTGGTGTAGAACCGGGGGATGGAGAAAAACTGATTACAAGTATTATGAAAGAAGACGGAACGGGCGGAATCCTGACGTACAATGATGTAATGCCTGAAACGGTTTTCAATGTGTACAGGGCAATTTCCCAGAAGGAAGACAGAACTTCCAAAATGCAGAGAATGGATGCGCAGCGTCTTGTGGCCTATATGTCCTTTGACTGTGTTCTCTGTTATCTCGCAAGGGAAAGTGCAAATGAAATTCATCTGATTGAAGATGTTTATGCAAAAAATCTTCCGAATATCCCTAAAATCGGATTCGGTACATTCAGTGAAAATTTCTGCGGTGCAAATGTGAATCAGACAGAAACTTTTTTAGCAATCTACAAAAGATGATTGCATAAATTTTGAATGATTCTAAATCTTGACTAGAGGATTTTATGGCAGATACGCAAACGATCGAAATCAGACCGGATATGACCATGCAGGAAATATTGGAAAATTTCCCAAGCGCCAAAAGGGCATTATTTCAGAAGTACCATGTGGGAGGATGCTCCAGCTGTGGTTATTCTTTAGATGAGACTTTGGAAGAAGTGATGGTGAATCATCGCAGAGACAAGGAAATTGACAACGCAATCAGATTTATCTATGAGTCTGCAGAAGTGGACAGACAGATGCAGATTGGCCCGCTCGAGCTTAAGGCTAAGCTCGACAGAGGCGAGGATGTAAAACTCATAGATATCAGAGAAGATTGGGAAATTGCAATTGCTTCTCTTCCGAACAGTGAAGTCATCACTCAGAAACTGGCTTACGAGATACTGAACAAATGGGATAAAAATACACAGATTGTATTTTACTGTCATCATGGAGTAAGAAGCCTCGAAGCTGCTTCTTATTTCAAGGGTCATGGACTTCCAAATGTGAAAAGTCTTCAGGGCGGGATCAATCTTTATTCAATTGAAGTGGAGCCTGGTATCGCCAGATACTGAGCAGACTTTGTGGGTCTTGTAATAGCTGAATTTCACAGAGAACAACGCGAAGTCTATTGAGTTAAGTCCATAATCTGGAGTTAACTCAATAGATTCCCGATTTCACTTCGCTATTGATCCAATTCTCATTGTTTCTTCAGTAAAGTTGAGTTTTTACACAGTTCCCTGGATTATTTCATTTCCAGAACAGAATAACCTGATTCATTCTTTGTCAGTTCATTAATATCTTTAAGACTCAGTTCCTTAATGATCCTTTCATTTTCCTTTATCCGGATGATTTCATATTCATTTGGATTGTGAATATTGTATTTGAAAAAAAGAAAGCTTCTGTATCCCCCATCCATAGAGGGACTTCTAAAATTATAAATATTTTTACTGTCAGATTTCAGTTTTTTGAAACTGCCTGCACCTTCGGACAGATAAACTGACGGATTGGTTTTTCTGTCAGACCGGACAAGCAGTTTGATTTCCTGAGAAGGAACAGACATTTCGACTGTTCTGCATCCTATGCTGATGAAAATGGTCAGAAGGAACAGACAGTATTTCCGCAGAATCATCTTGTCCATTTTTCCAGAATATATACTCCCAGAAGAAGCAAGGGAACCATGACTGTTCCATAAATCAGAAAACCGGTGACCGAAAGCATAAAAACGGAATATGCTTTTTCTGAATTCTGCACTGAAGAAGGGTCATTGAAAACCATAAAAATGGCAATTCCAAGACCGGAGATGAATATCAGTCCCAGCCCCATAATAAAAAGCTTCAGATATCTTCTGGTCTGAAATCTGCCGGCGCCGTAACCAAGAATAATTCCGATGACAGGAAATACCGGAATCAGAAAAGATAGGGCGCCCATTTCGGTCGGACTCGAAACACCTGCTGAAGATAGAAAAACTGCAATTAAAAGAAGGATAATGGAGGAAACTGTAAGGCCTTTCAGAATGTTCTGTATCATAATCGTTGTATGAATCCAGAATGTTATTGTGCTGGACGCGGTAAATACTAAAAAAAACGTCACACTTGTGCGCCCCTACGAGCATAGTAGTCAAAATGTGCAATCTCTCTGTTTTTTTGAACATATTTTATTTACTGACGAAAATCAGTCTGTCAGCGAAATTCTGCTTGTCAGCAGAAAAAAGGGAACTTAAATGAATCTGCTGCCGATAAGTTTTAAAGCTTAGCAGATGGGATTTTGTTCAGCATTAAACGTTTGATACAGTGCTTCCGGATGCAAGGGACTGTGAAATGCCCAGAAAAACGAGCATTATGCTGAGCACTGATAATTCTCTTTGCTTATTATTTACTCTGCATTAAACCTGAGCTTTTTTGCAGTCCCGTATAATTTTTTAGATAAAGGAACAGAAATGGCATTTACTCATCAGTCCGTGGAAAAAATGGAAATCATCAGGCTTGAAGAGTCTGTGGATATGTATTCAGTTTTCGATCTGAAAAAATACTGTCTGGATCTTCTGAAGAATGGTACGAAGAAATTCATTTTCTGTATGGAGAAACTGGACTATATGGATTCTTCCGGTGTCGGTTTTCTTTTTCTTTTTATTACTGAATGCAAAAAGAACAATGCGGAAGCTGTAATTGCAGGAATCAGTGATCAGATGAAAAAACTTTTTGAACTCACTAAGATGAATGATAAACTTCCGTTTGCAGAAACGGTGAAAGACGCGGTCATTAAATTTTCAGGTGTCTGATTTTTTAGCATATTCTTTATTTTGAATGTAATGATGGCGTAACATCGTCCTGCGATATTCTGATCAGTAAAGGAATATAGCGAGGACAAAAAATGGCTGTTACACTTCTTGAAAAAAATGAAAAAGCTGCAAGGACACTTGAGGTAAGACTTGCTGAGAATCAGCTGGAGATTGAAAGAGCTCTGTCTCTGAGATACAATGTATTCAATGAAGAACTGAAAGAAGGACTTCCTGAATCTGCTGCCACAGGCAAGGACAGAGATGAATACGATTACCACTGCCACCATCTCATTGTTCTGGACAAAGAAAGGGATCTGGTTGTCGGCACTTACAGAATTCTTAGACGAGATACTGCTGCTGCAAATATCGGCTTTTATTCTGAAACAGAATTCAATATGAAAAAAATCTATGAACTTAAAGACAATCTCGCTGAGGTGGGAAGAAGCTGCGTTCATCCTGAATACAGAGACGGATCTGTTATTTCTCTTCTCTGGGCAGGACTTGCTGAATATATGAAAGATTATAATCTCCGTTATCTTTTCGGATGCGGTTCAATTCACTCTCTTGATCCAGTGACTGCTTCAGAGGTTTTCGCATATCTGAGAAAGAACAATGCTCTGGGAGATGAGAGATTCGACATAAAACCGCTGGATACTCATATTCTCGAAGGTTTTGATCCTGATTATGAAATATCAGATGATAAGGCTGTTTCAAAAAGAATCCCCGTGATCATTAAAGGTTATGTCAGACTCGGAGCAAAAATCTGCGGGGCACCTGCAGTGGACAGAGTTTTCGGCACTACGGATATGTTTGTACTGTTTGACTTTGAACAGATCAGTGCAAAATATGGAAAAAAGTTCGTGTCCTGATAAATGAAAATATCCGTGAAGGTAAAACCTGGATCAAAAAAAAGTTCGGTGGAAGTGATTTCTGAAACCGAACTTTCCGTGAAGATCCATGCACCTGCACAGGAAGGAAAGGCAAACGAAGAACTGATTCTTGTCCTTTCAGAATTCTACAATATTCCAAAATCCAGAATAACTCTCCTGAGAGGCTTGAAATCCAGGACTAAGATTCTGGAATTGGATATATGAGATGGTTTTTCAGAAAACTGTACAGTTACTTTAGTTTTAAAAGATATTCAGTTTTAAACACATTAGGATTTCAGCGAAAATCCATCCTTCTTCATGGACTGGATCTTTCCGTCTATATCCGCGAAGGAAAAGAACCTGTTCTTGTGCTTGTGCACGGATTTCTGGATGCATCCTTCGGTTTCCGAAAACTCATTCCCCATCTTCCGCCAGACAGAAAAATCATACTGATTGATGTGCCTTCTTTCGGGAAAAGCAGACTCCCTGAGGTCCGTTATCTTTACAGAATGGATGTATATGCAGGACTTATTTATGAAATATTTCAGAAGCTTGATCTGAGGAATTTTATTCTTTCCGGTCACTCCATGGGCGGACTTCTTTCTCAGCATTTGGCAATTCTCGACAGAAAAAAAGACAGGAGAATCCAAAGACTTATTCTGATTTCTCCGGGTTCAGAAAGACACAATGAAAGAGATGAAGTGAGAAAAATTCTTTTTCCAAAGACAAGAGTGGATTTGAACATTCTTCTTTCCAATCTATATGAAAAGGATACTCCTGAAGTTTCTGCATTTGTATCCATGATTCTTCTCTCTGAATGGGGAAGAAAAGAATATGAATGGCTTGCAGAAAATACAATCGCAGAAGAAAAAGATATTTTTCTGGGAGTTCAGGCAAGAAAGATCAGGATTCCGGTTCTTATCATTTCTGCAAAAAATGACAGGATTACGCCTACTGCCTCATTGAAAAAACTGCACAGATGGATTCACGGAAGCCGACTTGTATTTCTTCCGAAAGGAAAACATGCGATTCATCTGGAATTTCCGGATCAGGTCGCGGAGATCATGATTAAATATTCATTAGATCAGAATGATTAGTATCCCGAAATATCCTGTTCATTCAATTCTCCCTCTTCTGAAGAAAAACCTCTCAGATCGAAAGGACTGTATTATTGTATCTCCTCCAGGTTCAGGAAAAAGTACAATTCTTCCTCTTGAACTGATAAATGAGAAATGGACTGAAAATAAGAAAATTTATCTTCTCGAACCCAGAAGAATGGCCGCAAAAAATACTGCAGGCAGAATGTCTTCACTTCTCGGAGAAAAAACAGGAGAGAGTGTCGGATACAGAATCCGAATGGAAAGTATGGTATCAGCGGTTACAAAAATAGAAGTCATCTCAGAGGGAATTTTTACGAGAATCATTCAGAATGACCCCGAACTGAAAAATGCGGCTCTAGTGATCTTTGACGAATTTCATGAAAGAAATGCCGCTTCTGATCTGGGTCTTGCACTTTTTCTGAAGTCGAGGGAGGTCTATGAAACAGGATGCAGACTGATGATTATGTCAGCCACACTGGATGCTTCGAGTGTTCAGAAAATGATTCCGGGTTCCGAGATTCTGAATGCTGAAGGAAGAATGTTTCCAGTCACAGTGCGTTACATCAAATCAGACAGACCGCTTTCCCGAGATTCCGTACTGACGTCGGTCAGATCTGCCGTCGGTCTTCCCGGTGACATTCTTTTTTTCCTTCCGGGGATGAGGGAGATACGTTTCGCAGAATCTCTTGTGAGAGAGATGAATGCGGACACTGATCTTGAAATCAGAATCCTGCACAGTGAGATTCCTGCATCTGAACAGGAGGAAATACTTAAGGAAGGAGGAAAAAAGAAAAGGCTTATCCTCAGCACAAACATTGCAGAGACGAGTCTCACTGTTCCCGGTGTAATGACTGTGATTGATTCAGGGCTTGTGAAACAGATGAGATATTCTCCTTCAAACGGGATGGAAGAACTTGTAACTGAAAGAATTTCCCTCAGTTCAGCAGAACAGAGAAAGGGGAGGGCAGGCAGACTGGCAGAGGGCACTGTGTTCCGACTGTATTCTGTTTCAGAAGAAAAAGAATTTTCTGAATTTCCGGAAGCAGAGATTTTGAGAACGGATCTTTCTTCTCCCATTCTAGAAAGCCTGAACTATGGAGTGAGTTTCAGAGAACTTTCCTTTCTCGAAAAAATTCCTGAGTCAAAGATTACAGCAGCTGAAACAGTTCTGCAGGAAATCGGTGTGCTCGATTCTGCAGGGAATCTGACTGCACTCGGGAAAAAGATTTCCAGGTTCGGAATTCATCCCAGACTGTCTGCGATGATTCTTCGTTCAGCGGAGATCGGTCTTGAGGTTCAGGCCTGCAGACTCGGTGCGGTTCTTTCCGAACCGGATATTCAGGACAATGAGTTCAGATTCAGATCAGATCTTAATCTTAGACTTGAAAGAGTTTTCAGAGGGAATTCCGATTTCAGAACAAGGAAAATTTATTCTCTTTCAGAGGATCTTTTGAAAAGAACTGAGAATACAAAAAAATACGATGTATTTCAACCCGAGAAGACTGGACTCATTGCTGCTTTTGCATTTCCTGAAAGGATAGGAAGAAAAAGAGGAAACGGAAAGTTCAAACTTTCTTCAGGAAAACTTGCAGTCTGTGCAGAAAATGATCCGACAGCAGATAATGAATTTATCTGTGCGGCAGAGATAACGGGAGACGGAACGGACAACAGAATCAGAAGAGCAGCTAAACTGGATCTGTCGCTGATTTTGAAACATTTTGATCATCTTATCAGAAAGGAAACAAGGCTTGAACTTTTTCAGAAAGAAAGACTGAAAAAAACAGAAGTGCAGAAACTCTTGGAACTGGAAATATCAGAAAAGGAAATTTCGGAGATTTCAGATTCTGAGTCACTTGAGTTCTTTTCTTCTCTGATCAGAAAGGAAGGGATTTCTGTTTTCAGTCCAAGAGAGGACTTCAGAGAGATTCAGAAGAGATCTGAATTTCTTCGCATCTCAGGAGCTGATTTTCTGGACATTTCAGATTCGTTTCTTTCAGAGAATCCGAATCTCTGGATAGAACCTTATCTTTACGGAGTGAAAAGGGTATCCGAGCTTAAAAAAATTTCCCTGATTTCAGTGATTTCGGAATACCTCGGAAGAAAGAGTCTGAATATACTGGAGAAGGAAGCTCCGGAAAGATTTCTTCTTCCAAGCGGAAGCAGAGCCAAGGTCGCTTATTTCGGAACAGAGGCCAGAGTTTCAGCCAGGCTTCAGGAACTTTTCGGTCTTCTCGACACTCCGAGACTCGCTTTTTCGAGATCACCAGTTGTTTTTGAAATTCTTTCACCGTCCATGAGACCTGTGCAGGTCACTTCAGATCTGCGGAATTTCTGGACAAAGACCTATTTTGAAGTGAAAAAGGAACTCAAAGGAGAGTATCCGAAACACTACTGGCCGGATGATCCCTTTACTGCTCAGGCGATCAGGGGGGTCAGGCCCAAATAAATTCTTGAAAGTTTTACTGTAATGAACAGTATAACATTAATGATAATAAAAGGCCGTATGTGCAGTGTTCGGATCGGAATTAATTTTTGTATTCCTGCGATTGAATCTGAATCTTGCGGCTTGAAACAGAGAACTTTTTCCATTCTGCTGATTTTCCTTTTCTGTATTTCCGAACTATACCGATTATTCTGGCGGAGTCGATCCGAATGTCTCAGGTTATATTCGATTTGCATACGATTCTTCGAACTTTTATATTTTTTATCATACAGATGATAAGTATCTCAGAACAGATGATGTCGGATCTCCCTGGACGGACGACAGCATCGAGGTCTTTTTTGATATGGGATATGACAGAACAGCCTCCCCTGACACAGATGATTTTCAGTTTATTTTTACACCGAGAAGCGGAAACGACTATTATCAGAAAGGAAACGGTGCCGGATGGACTTTCTTTTCTCCAACAGTGAACAAAGTTGTGTATTCGCCCGGCACAACGGAAAACGATGATGCAGATACAGATGCAGGATGGAATATGGAGATGCAGATTCCATTTTCAGTTCTGGGTGTTTCTTCCATATCCTCAGGAAGAATTATCGGTTTCACATTTTATATCAATGATGATGATCTTGCCGCATTTTCAGGATCTCAGCATATGTTCACATGGACAAACGGTACGGTCTACAATCAGCCGAATACATGGGGAATTCTGCAGTTTTAAGGTTGACAGCATCAGGCAGAACCTCAGATTCAGTATAATAAGAGACTGGGTTTATGAATCATGATTAATGAATATCTGCACGGGCTGAAGAAAAGTTTCGAATCATTTCTTTCGGATGAAATATATCCCATATTTCAGAAAAATTTCCATCCTGTTCTGTCTGAATCCTGCATTTACAGTATGCAGGCGGGAGGAAAAAGACTTCGTCCTGTGCTCTGTATTTCTGCTGTCCTTGGAAGAAAAAGCTCCGAACTGAACAGAAATATATTCCTTGCCTCATCTGCACTGGAATGTATTCATACATATTCTCTAATTCATGATGATCTGCCTGCAATGGACAATGATGATTTCAGAAGAGGGCTTCCCACGAATCATAAAAAGTTTGGAGAAGCAGCGGCTATCCTCGCAGGTGATGCACTGAACTCTGCTGCATTTTATCTTATTTCACTCATCGAGAGTTCGGACAATGAATTGACGAGAGACATGATTCAGATTCTGCATTCAGGTGCAGGAGGGGACGGAATGATTTCCGGCCAGATGGAAGACATTGAATCTGAAAACAATCCTGAAAAATTTCAGAAGGAAACACTTCACAGAATTCATGAAAAAAAGACTGGGGCGCTGATTCTCTCTTCTGTACTTCTGGGAAACAGACTCAATTCCGACTGGAGAGAATATCGTAAAGCGTTCAAAGATTACGGTGAAAAACTTGGAGTTCTTTTTCAGATCACTGATGACATACTCGATGAAGAAAGCAGTCTCGAAGAAATTGGAAAAACTCCCGGCAAGGACAGTGCTAAGGGTAAACTGACCTATCCTGCATTTTACGGAATGGATCAGTCCAAGAAACTGAAAAATGAAATCAGGGAAGAACTTGAAATCATATCCAGAGAACTCCCAGATGAACAGAATTTCTTTAAGGAACTTCCGGCCTACATTGCAGAAAGAAAAAATTAGACTCGATGAACTTCTAGTCAGACGAAACTTCGCATCTGATCTGAAAAGAGCGACGTCACTGATTCTCTCCGGATCAGTTCTTATCAGTGATTCTCCTGTCACAAAACCCGGTTTTAAATTTAAGGAGAATGCAGATATCCGAATCAGAGAAAAAATCAAAACTCATTCCAGCAGGGGTTATCTGAAACTGAAGCCTGTGATGGAAAGATTCGGAATCAGTGTAAGTCAGAGAGTCTGCATTGACATCGGTGCTTCAACCGGAGGATTTACTGAGATTCTTCTGGAAGGAAATGCAAAAAGAGTTTATGCAGTGGATGTGGGATACGGACAGCTTGCAGAAAGGCTGAGAAAAGACAGTCGTGTGAAAGTGATGGACAGGTTTCATATACGGGATCTCAGCTGGACACATATTCAGGAAAACAGTGAAGATCTGTTTGTCGTCATTGATCTGAGTTTTATTTCTGTTCTGAAGGCATTTGATGTGATCTTCAGACTGAAAAAAGAAAAACCGTCTTCAGAGTTTCATGTTCTTGCACTGGTGAAACCTCAGTTTGAGACCGATCCGGAGAATCTGGAAAACGGGATACTGAAAAATGACAGAAAGAGAATATTCACACTGATTTCAGTGATACGCAGACTTCGAAAGAATGCAGAGTATCTGGGAACAGAAAGGGCAGGCATCAAGGGTGCATCCGGAAATCAGGAGTATTTTACTTTTTTTAGGATATAAATTCATGATTGGGAGCAGAGAATGGCAAAAGGAAATTTTCTTACAGTTCAGTCAGGCAGATACAAGGGGAAGAAAGTTCCTCTTCCTTCGGCAGTACGGGGAAATGTGAACTGCACTCCGGCCCTCCTGAAAAAGGCACTGTTTTCGATTTTGGATTCAATGCATCTGTCCGGAGAAATCGACAGAACTGAATCGGTCTTTGCCGATCTTTTCGGAGGTTCGGGGCAGATGGGATTTGAGGCAGTGAGTCAGGGGTTTGCTGCCTCGGTTATTTTTGAAATAGATCAGGAAAGACAGAAAGACCTTAAAAAAAACTTCGAACCTTATTCTGGAGAGATCAGCTGTTTCAAAAGAGATGCATTCCGTCAGTATGATATGGAAGAAATCATGAAATATCAGTATAGAATATATTTTCTGGATTTTCCATATTCTTTCTGGAAGAAGGACTCTGAAAAACTGCATCGTCTCTGCACTGAGATCCTCGCTCTTCCCTGGAAAAATTTCATCTTTGTGCAGTCTCCTGAAAATCCGAACTGGCCTGAGTTTACATACCGGCAGGCAGGAAACAGTTTTCTGCTCAGCAGGTGATTAATTTTTTTTCTGATATGGAACCTTTTTCTTAAAAACTGTGTCTCACTTCACAGAAGCAGGGATATACATAAGAGTGCAGTCCATACTCCGTCGGAAAAGATCGGACAGACTGCAGTCAGATTCTTTATAGGAGATTGTTATGAAACAATTCAGTTCATCTTTGATATTCAGGGTAAAGGCAGCTTCTGCAGTGACAATATTTGCAGTGTTATTCTCTGCAGCCTGCACAGGCGAAAAAAAGGCCAAGACAGCCATTCCTGCACCTTTGATTTCTTCCCTGCTCAATTCAGGAAATGAAAACGAAATGCTGAATACTGCAGACAGTTCGTTTGACAGATCGTTTTCGAATACGACTGAAAATTCCCCAATGAAATCAATGCTTCTGAAGGATATGAATGCTCTTTCCAAAGAGACCGCTTCAGGAACAAAAACGATTTCAGAAACAGTCTCCTGTGCTGCAGGCGGGAAGGCAGTTCATACAGGTTCTTATGATCTGACGATAAATTCACTTACGGATCAGTTCAACAGAGACCTGACTGTCCAGAATTTTACAATGACAGTCAGTTTTGAAGACTGCAGTTTTCATGAAGGAATGAAAATCAGTTCAGGCAGTGTGACTCAGAAACAGTCTGGCGCAATGAACATCGTTATGCAGAAGACAGACAGCACTGTGAATATCTCCATATCCGGAAGGAACATTGAAGTGACTGGAACGGAAAACGCTGTGAGAGGCGGAGGAATGCGCCCTGCAATGAATATTACAATGACTAGAAACATCAAGGAATCTTTTGAACTGAATAAGATGAAATTTACAGTGAACTCTTCTTCTGAACTCACTCAGCCCGTTCCTGTCTACATCAAAGGATCTGTGACAGGCAAGGTCACAGTGCAGACTCCAAGAGGTACTAAAGAAAGAGACATCAGCCGCACTATTGAGAAGACTTTTTAACTGACACTCCTGTTTCCCCTTTCTCTCACGAGCTGAACCGGTTTTCGGTTCAGCTTTTTTTTTAGTAACTACTCAGCCTAGCAGCTTCGTAGTTACTGCTTTATTTGGCCCTACCGGGGGTTTTAAGGGCTTCGCCCTTAAAAATCCCAGCTTTTACATCATTTTATATTTATGCTGAGTAGTTACTTCTTTCTTTTCGCTGTCTGCGATGCAGGCACTGTTGTCTTGAATGTGGACTTGATATTTTTCAGGCTTACGTTATTCAGTTTGTAAGTGATCGTATCGGAATTGATAGTAAATTCCACATTTCCGAGCGAGGGGCAGAAATATCCTGCAGTGTTTGTGCCTGTCTTCCGGAAACTTCCAAAAGTGTAGCCCATTGAACTTCCTTTGCGCATATAATCGCCTTTCTTTTTCATAGGGTCAGTCGCCTTGAATGTGACGCCGTTTCCAAAATCAAATGTTGTTCCTTTCAGAACTTTCACCATTTCATTCAGCGACATTTCTTTCTGTGATTCAATCTTCTTCTTGCCCGTTCCTCTTGTGGAAGCAGGTTCTTCTGAATTTGAATCCTGTGCATATGTAAATCCTGCAGAAAAAAGCAGGAGCAGAATGATCATTAATTTTGTTTTCATCTTGTTCTCCAATGTTTTATTTTACGTTACTGCGAAGCTGCTAAGACCCCGCTTTAAACATAATTTTCTGTAATTCTGTTTGCCGCTTCACGGTTCCCGGCCCTTTCTCTATTTCTCCGCGACTCCGCGTGAAAAACAGCAGAGCAGCTCTATTCAGTATCCCTGTGCTGAAGTCTGGATTTGAATATATCCGAAATGTCAGACAGAATCATTGCCATCGGGTTCATGTTTTTTTCATTACCTGAGAATATATTGTATTTCACTTCGCCCATACTCGATGCGAGGATGTCCGCAATCTTAGGAAGGA
>JBPOJG010000137.1:0-6582 GCA_052033835.1 Spirochaetota bacterium | reverse complement strand
CTTTACTGAGATGCAGGATCTGCTCGGTTATTTTCTGGCATATAAATATCTGATTTATCTGCTGATTTTTGCTGCAGCTGCCGGACTGGAACTTGTTTCAAAAGTTCCGGCAGTTCTTCATACTCCTCTGACTTCCGGTATCAGTATCATTCACGGAGCTGTTTTAGTGGGTGCGATTCTTTCTGTAGGAAAGGCAAAATCGGAAGACGTGGTTTCACTTGGTTTCGGGTTTGCGGCTGTCGTCTTGAGTTCATGGAATTTGATTGGTGCGATTATTCTGACAGATAGGACAGTTCAAAAGCTGAAAAATAGAGAAAATCAGGAAGGCAAATCTTGATTTTTACAGCACTGATTGAATCAGTTTATCTGATTTCAGCTGTACTTTTACTGGTAGGTCTGAAATTTTTAAATCATCCTGAAAGAGCCAGAAGAGGTGTCTGGATACTTTCTGCATCCATTGTAATTGCCGCTGCCTCTTCCGTGATAGGCGAAAAGGTGCAGAATTTCGGCTGGATTTTTTCAGGCGTGATGGTCGGACTTGTATTTGCTGTACTTTTTTCAAACAAAGTCAAACTTTCTCACATATCAGAACTCCTCTCATTTTTGAATGGTCTTGGATCACTGAGTATTTCTGCAGTGGCATTCATTGAATTTTCCAGGACTCCATATCTTGAACCGAGTACCAGGGCATACTTTCCGGTTTTCATACTAATTCTCTGTCTGATGAGCGGAATGGCAGCGTTCAGCGGTAATCTGCTCAGTATCGCAAAGATCAGACTTTGGATACCGGTCAGAAATTATTCTTATCCGATGCAGACTGGACTCAATCTGGTGTTTATCTTTCTTCTGGGAGTTCTGACGTTCAGCCTTCTCTTGAAAGGTGATCGGGATTTTGTACTCCTTTCCCTGTCCGCATTTTTTGCATTTTTATATGCTCTCATTATTATGTTTCCCGTCATTGGAACGGATATGCCTGTAGTGATTGCGGGACTCAACTCGGTGAGCGGTTTCTCTGCATTTCTTTTTGGACTCTATTCAGAAAATCAGATTATGATTCTGACTGGAACAGTCACCTGTTCTGCAGGATTTATGCTGGCAAGAAAGGTTTCTTTTTCGATGAACCGAAATCTCTTTTCTGTTTTCCTTGGTATTTCCCCAAAACAGGAAACAGAAGAACGTACAGGCACTTTTGAGGCTGTCGTGATCAATGAGATTAATGTTGCAGATGCGGCAATCATACTTGCATTTGCAAAACGAGTAGTGATTGTTCCCGGATATGGATTTGCAGCTTCTCAGGCAAATCATGTATGTAAGGAACTGGTGTCACTTTTGGAAGAGAGAGAAATTCAAGTGAAATTCGCGATTCATCCTCTGGCAGGAAGGATGCCGGGACATATGAATGTACTTCTTTCAGAGGCAGAGATTCCCTATGATAAGATAGTCGATACTGATCATTCCAATGAAGAAATTCGGATTGCAGATGTCTGTCTCGTCATTGGAGGAAATGATATTGTCAATCCTGCTGTATTGAAACGGAAGAAATCCAATATTGCAGGTCTTCCTCTCTTCAGACCTGAACTTGCAAAAAATGTGATTATTCTAAAAAGAGGAAGAGGGAAAGGTTTTTCCGGGGTCAGAAATGAAATGTTTGATCTCGAAAATGTCCGCATTCTTCATGGAGAAGCAAAAAATATTATTGTAAGACTGGCGAACGAGATTCGAGAAATTTAGTCTTTGAAATGAACTGCATAGGACATTTCAAAGTTCGGTGTCAGCTGTCCGTTGAATATGTTCCTCTGCATAGAAGCATTGAAACTCCATCCTTCCTGAATTGACTTTCCGTCAATTGTCACCGCATTTGATGTACCTTCCACTTCCCACTGTTTTCCCACATAATAGGCGTGAGCCAGCTGCAGTGCATAGACGACTCCCAGCAGTGGGGCAGTATTGTTGAATGTATTTTTGGCAGAATTATATGGACCGAAATATTGATTGTTCAGTATAACATTTCCAAACAGAGCAGTTGTGGTGGATACACTCCCTGACTGTGTTGCAAGTGCGGTAAATCCTGCAGTCACAGTGGCTTTAGCCTGATATTGTTTTTCTGCATCCTTAAAATTCTGATACACCGATCCTAGATATCCCGCAATTCCCAGCGGAACTAAAAATGCAGCTGATGCAGTCCAGTATCTTTTGGCCTTGAGCTGACCCCATCCGGGAACAACAGCAGATCTCCAGGCGATCATCCATTTGCTTCTGACTTCGGGGGTTTGGGGTCCTTTTGTTCCAGGATCAGGCTCGGTTTTTACTGGAACATCTTTTTTGGAAGGTGTGTCCTTTGCAGTGATTCCCTGTTTGATTTCCTCTTCCTGAATGACTTTCTTGACCTCATTTTCATTTAGGTCCTTATACAGAACCTTCAGTATAGTTTTTTTGGAAAAATTTAGCTTTTTGCCCTCAGGGGTAGTCATCACAAGTTCAAATTCATTTTGAGAATTGACTTTTCCTTTAAAGACCTGTCTGTTTTTCAAGATCACAGTTTCTGCAAGAATCCCGGTGGAAAATAGAAAAAACACAATCAAAGACTGATAGAATTGCTTAATTTGCATAGTATCCTTCCTTAGACAGTATTTTTCACTAAATCATTCTGCAAAGAATTAAAAATGGGGGAATTTTCTAAAATCCAGAAGGATATTTGAATTTTTCCTCTTTTTTTCCTGTTTCAATTTCGAGAATAAAGCAAGTTCGATATGAAGCTAGGTATAATCACAAATACACTTTCCACAAGAAATGAAGGACTGACTACACATGATCTGGCTTTCGGTGCATTGATTAAGGGGCATGAAGTTTATTTCATTCCAGTCACAAGTCTTTCCTCGGACGGCAGAAATACTTTCTCAACCGCAAAAAAACTGACAAAGGAAGGCATTCTGAAAAGGGAGGATCTGACTCATCGACTGAAGGATTTTCCGGATTTCAGGCTTCGTCTTGAGGATTTGAATGTACTTCTGCTCAGACATAAATTTGATTCTGGCTCAATTCCAGAGACATACCATAAATGTGCACGGGAATACGCATTTCATCTGCAGGAAAGAGGTGTCTTTGTTGCAAATAATCCTCAGTATCTCCCTTTTGTGTCTTCCAAACTTTCTACGATCGGAATTTCAGAAGAAATCCTTCCTAAACATCAGCTTGTATCGTCTAATTTTGAAGAACTCTATGGATACTGTAAAGACAAACTTAAATATGAAGGTGTAATAAAACCTCTTGGTGGAAAGGGCGGAGAAGACATTTACTTCACAGAAAAGAAAAACCTGAGAAACAATCTTCGATCTCTTTTAAAAAAAGGTGCAGTAATGGTTCAGAATTATATTCCAAATGACGGTGATAAGAGAGTTCTGCTTCTGAATGGAAACGCAGTTGCATGGTACAAAAGAGTTGCAGAGGAAGGTGAGTTTATCAATAACATTCATGCCGGCGGGAAACCTGTGAAGTTTGATCTGACAGATCAGGATAAAAAAATCATTGCCTGTTTAAAGCCCCGCCTGATACAATACGGTATGGTTCTTGTGGGAATTGATATTCTTGGAAACACTTTAAGTGAAATCAATTCGGAAGTACCTGGAGGCACAGTGCGGGCTGACAAGCTTGGAAACTTTGGTTCCAGGGATAAAATTATAGAATTTTTTGAAATCAAAGGAAAAAAATGAGCTTATTTCGGAAGTTAATGCAGAGGATAGGACTTGGTTCGGAAGAGGATTCAAAGAACGGATCTTCATCCGAAACTCTGTATGCAATTCCAATTGGAACCCAGAAGGAAATCCCTGCACTCACTGAAAAGGCCCTGCAGGATAAAGCGGACAAAATTACAGAAAGTTCTGCGAAAGAAGCCATCGAAATTGTCCGCGAAAAGAAAGAATCAGAAAATAAAAACAAGCAGAAGTTTTCTGTCTCCAGTTCGGAAGACGATGAAAAACCGAAGAAGTCTTTACTTGAAAACTCTAAGGCTAAGATCAAGGCATTAGACGAAGGTTCCACGACGAAGTCGAAGATCAAGGCAGTGGATGAGGGCTCCACGACGAAGTCGAAGATCAAGTCAGTGGACGAGGGTTCCACAACGAAGTCAAAGATCAAGGCAGTGGACGAGGGTTCTGCAACGAAGTCGAAGATCAAGGCAGTGGGCGAGCTTGCTTCGATTCAAGATACTTCATCCAAGCAGATTCCTGTGGTAGAGATGGATTCTTCCGGCAGAGAGCCGGATGGAAAGCTGAGCACCACCGGGAGAATGAAAGCTGTCGGTTCTGATGACTGGGAAGGTGAAGAAAGAAGGAAGTCCGACAGAACGAAACCAAAGTATTCGCTTCAGCTGAAAATGATGGCAGTCATTTCTCTCATACTTGCGGTTACCGTGTCCATCATCATTTCTCTGGCAACATACTATTATAAAGAAGACAATCAGAAAAGGATTGAAGAAGTCAACCTGGACAATGTCCAGATCGTAAACTCAAAAGTAAAAACGGATATTATGTCGGTCATCAGTCAGGGAGAGCAGCTTTCAGTTGCACTCAGGAAGGATGTGAACAAGGAGATCGGTCAGAAGCTTGTGGAACAGTTTCTGAAGAAAGATGAAGATTTTATATTCCTTGGAATATTTGGAAAAGAGAACGGACAGCTTGTAAAAGAAAAATTAATTTTTAATGAAGAACACCTGAAGAAAGTTTCATTGACAGAGGACGAAATCATTACTGCGGTCAGAAGAAAGGAATCCTCATTTATGAATTCCTTTGCAGGAATGAATGTCATTGAAAATACAAGTCCCGGTTTTCAGGAACCCACATTATCGATCAGTATTCCTGATGCTGAGGGCAGACCTTATATTCTCATTATGATGTTCAAACTCGACAAGATTCTCGAAGCATTCAAGAAGAAAAGTGACGGTTATACGGTCACTTTTATGGTCGGGGCTGACGGTACAATACTTGCTCACTCTGATCCTGCGATGGCCCTTTCTGCAAAGAATGTAAGAGACATTCCGATTGTAAATGAAATGCTTACTGATTCCAAGAAAAACAATGGTCTGACTCAATATGAATACGAAGGAAAAAAATACCTAGGTGCATTCAAAAAACTGGATTTTATCAATGTGGGTGTTGTGACTGTTGCAGAACTGGATAAGGCTTTTCAGGAAGTTTACAGGCTCCGAAACAGAAATATTCTCATCATGCTGATATCATTATGTGTTTCAATGATTTTGGTGTTTCTTTTTGCGAAGTCTATCTCACATCCTATAGTAGATCTGTTTTCCGAGACTGTAAAAATTTCTCAGGGAAATTTTCAGATTGATATCAGAAGAACGACTAATGATGAAGTGGGAGTTCTGACTGATTATTTCATTACAATGGCGAAAGGTCTCGAAGAAAGAGAAAAGGTCAAAAGCATTCTCGGAAGTATGATTGATCCTATCGTGGTTCAGGAAGCAATGAAAGATCTGATTGCACTTCGTCGAGGAAGTGAAAAGGTCGTGACTGCATTTTTTTCCGACGTTGCAGGATTTTCTTCCATCAGTGAGCAGTTGAGTTCTGCTGATCTGGCAGCACTTCTGAACGAATACCTGTCTGCTATGACAGTGATTCTTAAGAAACATGGCGGTGTTCTGGATAAATATATCGGGGATGCTATTGTAGGAATATTCGGTGCACCTGTGGATCTGGACAGGCATTTTCTGAAAGCGGCAAGAGCATCCGTGGAAATGATTCAGAAGCTTGAAGACTTGAGGCAGTACTGGGTTCGAAACGGACTGTATACTAAGGAAGCCCAGGAAATGGATGTTCGAATTGGATTGAATACTGGACTTGCCAAAGTCGGATTTATGGGAACAAATGATATGGGTTCCTATACTATGATGGGAGATACAGTCAATCTTGCTGCACGTCTGGAAGCGGCCGGAAAGGATTACGGAGTAAATATTCTGATTTCTGAAATGGTGAATGAAAAAATTCATGAAGAAATGTTTACAAGAGAGCTCGATCTGGTCAGAGTTAAGGGGAAAAATGAGCCAGTCAGACTGTATGAGCTGATTGGAAGAAAAGCGGATATAAAACAGAATCTTCTGGATGCTTCCAAAGTTTATGAAGAAGGATTCAAGGCTTATCTTAAAAGAGACTGGGAAAAATCCATTAAGCTTCTGAATGAATGCAGTAAGGTGAAGGGGAAAAAAGACAAGGCTGCTCTGGCTCTGATTGAAAGATGCGAAAGTTATTTGAAGAATCCTCCGGCAAAAGACTGGGATGGAGTATTTACGAGAACTCATAAATAACCGAGATGAAAGGATTTTTACAGGACAGATCGAATCTTACCATACCGGTGCTGCTTGTGCTTGTTTTTGTGTTCTCATATATGCTTTGTCTGAATATAAGAGGCTCAAAAGGACAGGGGGCAAATCCTGTCATAGGAACTCTTACTTTTAAAAAGAAATCCATAGAGATGAAATTAGACTCAGATGTAGCCTTGGATAATGTTGAAAACGGGATTAACATTCATAACCGGGATACGATTCGGACATGCGACTATGCTGAATCAAAC
>JBPOJG010000055.1:0-10937 GCA_052033835.1 Spirochaetota bacterium | reverse complement strand
TCTTTCCTATCCTTCCCGAGTGTAATGATTTTCTATGAATTTATCAATATCACTGTTCTGTCTGCCGAGGAACTTGTTTCTGTGAGTGAAAATGAATTCGATTTCGGAATCGAAACAGAGGCTGAATCTGAAAGTTTCTCTCACATATAATCAATGACTATCAGAGCGATGTCATCTGCTAGTCTGTCTTCTCCCGGCGACCAGGAAATTACCGATTTTAAAAGCAGGTTTCCAAATTCTTCTGCACTGATATTTCCGGAATTTTTCAGAATATCCTGAATTTTCTCCTCACCAAAAAGTTCTCCGGAATGGTTTCCTGCCTCAAACAATCCGTCTGTATAAAGAATGATTCTGTCCCCCGGAACTAGATGAAGTTCTGCAGATTCAAATACAGAATGCTGTTTTTACTGTGGATACAACGAGGGCTGCCGGAACACAATGCCCTGAAACGTCAGCCATGATGAATCCGAGATTTGTTTCATTTGTTCTAAAATCATAAAAGTCACCTCCTACTGTTTCCATCGGCCTGTACCAGGCAGTAATTTTCAGACCTGGGATCTGAGGAATCATTCTTGGAATGATGGACTGCTGAATTTTTCTCGCAAGTTCCAGTTCAGCTTTAAGTCTTTCCGTTTTCCTTGAAATAAACAGGATCTTCATTGAAAATATTTTCCGCTGAGTATCTGCTTTCCCTGTCTTCTAAAAACAACAGACTATTTTACATCCACGACGATCAGTGCAATATCATCTTCGAATTTTTCTTTTCCGCCCGACCATTCCTTTACTTTAGACAGCAGGTATTCTCCGAATTCATTTGCAGTAAGATGAGAGCTTTCTTTCAGTATTTCAAATATTCTTTCCTGGCTGAACTGTTCTCCTAGAAAATTTTCCACTTCAAAAAGACCGTCAGTGTACAAAATGATTCTGTCATTCGGACAGATTGAAAACTCCGCAGAGTCAAAGTTTGGATTCGGACGGATGCAGAGAGCAGCTCCCTTTGGGTTGAGATTATGGATCATTTCAGTACTTCTGCGGAATACAATAAGTGCACTGTGACCGGCATTACCAGTCTTCAGTAAATTTTTTTTCATATCCAGATGCACATAACATGCCGTGATAAATTCTCCTCCTGTTTTTCCGTCCAGGATCTGATTCAGACTTTGGAGAAGTTCAGATGGATTGCTGTGATTCAGTTCCTGAAACCAGAAAGCAGTTTTGAGAGATGATACTACGAGTGCTGCAGGAACTCCATGTCCTGAAACGTCGGCCATGATGAATCCAAGATTTCCGTCATTTTCCCTGAAATCATAAAAATCACCGCCGACACTTTCCATAGGATGATACCAGGCCGAAATTTCCAAGCCGTCAATTTTTGGAATCTTGTTGGGCAGAATGGATTTCTGAATTTTGGCCGCAAGGTCCATATCATGTTTCAGCATTTCGGCTTTTCCATGAGCTTCAAGTGCAGCAAGCTGAGCAGACTCTTTCTCTTTTTGCAGAATCTTTATTCTGTCTGCGAGTGCAAATGAGATGAGTATTGCCTCAAGTGCCACACCGATCTGCGCAGTATTTTCCGTAAGAAAATTCAGAGGAATGAATCCGAATCTGCTTAATGCAAGAAGGAATGAACCGAACAGAAGGACTGCCCAGGAGAGCATATAAATAAATGCAGGTCTGTATCCTTTGAATGCGATCAGAGCCGATGTGATGATCGCAAGAATGGAAACACAGAGGACATTGGACAGAAGAAGCCTGCTGACAGTTATGTAGGAAAAAATGAATGAGCCGATGAAACCCGCAAATGAGGAAACTTTAAGCAGGATGAACAGTCTGTGCAATATAGTGTAATGATTTTTTACTTTCAGAAATGAATCGGCAAAAACTGCTATGCCTAGATTTGTCAAAGCAAGAAGAACAGGACTGGATACTTTGTTCCACTCGGGGAAATTCGGCCAGAAAACCTGATAGTTGATGCCGTTCAGTCCTGTAAGGAAAAGAGATGCTGATATTACATAGAATATATAGTAAAAATATATATTATCTTTAAGTGAAAGCCCAAGAAGTAAATTGTAGAGAATCATAGCAGTCATGATTCCAATGAAAAGAAACTGGAATGAGAGTCTGGTCTGTTCGATTTCCCAGAATCTGCTTTCCTTGTAAATAATCAGTGGAACCTGGAGAGAACTCTCTGTTTTTACTCTGAGGTATATTTTCCCTGAACTTCTGAAATCTGAGAGTCTGAAAAGAAAATCTCTGTGATAGACTTCTCTAACCATAAATTTCAGTGTTCTGCCGAATTTCTTTTCCGTTAATTGATTTTCTTTATTATAATAGAATACGTTTACTTCATCCAGAATGGGAAATTCCAAAGCACCAATATAATCGGCAGGATCAGCATTGACAGTCCGGTACGGCAGGATAAACCAATAGGCAGAACGAGTATAACCGAATGTAGGAGTATCCCTGTCTGAGGGTCTGAATTTATTTTCCTTTTCCGCATTCAGAATATCCTGAAAGTTTTTCTGCCCGCCGGGGTCTTCCAGATAATGCATATATCTTCCTGTTTTTATTCCTTTTTCCGATCCAATTTCGAGAAGACTTTCCGGATGCAGAGAAGAGAAATGAAAAAAAATCATTAGAATAAATGCTGTTTTTCTGAAAAGTGTCAGAAGACTTGCTGAAAAAGAATTTATATTCATTGCAGTCTGTCTATTTTTTTAAAGCGATCCGGTTCTGCAATAAACGTCCCGGAAACAGACTGAATATGTAAGATCAGGAGAAAGTATAAATGATGTGTGAATTTTCTCTCCTTGATTGAAAGCAGCAGGGATATGACTTTATGGAGAGTTTTCAGTAATTTGGGACTTCGGCTGTTCTTTATGTTCGTCATTTTTGCAGATTCTCCTTTTTGCTCCACTGAACAGTGTGCAGGCCTTTTTTGATTGCTGTCCAGTTCTTTTTTTGATATCCTGGCACAGTAAACAGGAGGATTCTTTCGTTTTTTATTCGGAAGAAGAAAGGAAATTCAGTCAAAAAATATGAAAGCATGAATTCTAGCGATGTGAAACATTATACACTTCATGAACTGATTATCCTTGGCAGGGAAGAAGAATTTACTGAAAGACTTTCGAAAGAGCAGGATGTTGATTCAACTGCTGCTTGCGGAAAAAGTCTCAGAATACAGGGTATGCTGGAAAAAGCTTTGAAAAAATAATATAAACTCAGGAATATAAAATTCCTTATATTCCGTTTTTATTTTTTCGGCTTGGGTTCTTCTTTATCCTGTGCACTTTTTTCGTTTTTAGGCTTTTCTGTGAAGCGTGCGACAGTCTCTTCAAAACTCAGGTTATCCGCCCATATCGAGAGCTTGGAGTCAGGCTGAAAAGGAATCACATCCAGATCGGCTTTCCTGTCCAGTTGAATTTTTATTCTGTCTGAAGAGATTTCCGATTTTTCTCTGACGGTTCCTTTTCGTATCCAGCTTCCCTTTTTTTCCAGTTCAAGTTCTGTCAGAGAATTTTGAATGTCTGATTTCACTGTCGGGTCATCCGCACTTCTGTCACTTTCATCCGCAAATATTTTCAGGTATTTCAATTTAGACTTCAGAATTTTTCCTTCACCGTAGTCATACTTTGCAGTGAATCTTCCCAGACTGTCATCTTCCTTGTTGAGCCAGCTTCGTCTGCTCCCTGTGATGATGGACTGAAACAGAAGCAGGTTCTGAACCGTAAAAGCTTCATCCTTCTTGGACACTTCCGATGGAAAAATCATTCTCATAATATTCCCGTCTCTGTCCCATTCCGTAAGAAACATCATTGAACTGATTTCTTCCAAGGCTGTCTGTCTTTTCCCGTCAATCAGAATTTCCATTGGTGAAAACTGAAAAGCAAGTTTTACTCTTTCTTTTTCTACAGACAGCACTCTGAAGTTCATTACTGCATTGATCTTTGTAATCATTACAGACTGATCTGCTGTGCTCTGAGATGTTTCGACCTGAATTTTGTACATTTTCCGGTCATCTTTGGTCCACTCAAAGTTGGCACTTGTGAAAAATGTCCAGATACTCCAGATGATGCTCCATACCAGAATACCTACGAAGGAAAGAAAAAGTATTGGAATGATTTTCTTTTTATTCATTGTCTTGTTTTATTGAAAAGAGATTAAAAGAAGCAGAGGTCATTTTCGAGTTTTTTAAAATCCCCGAACAGTCTGGAAGCAGATCAGATTTCGCTGATGCATTTAAAGGATATGAGATTCTTGACATCATATCCTTTTTGCAGAATGCTTTCTGTAAGTAAAGTTATTTTCTGTGATAAAGGGACGGATTTCGGCGGACTTAAGGAGGCCGTGTAAAGGCCAAATTTCACCATGAAGGGCACGAAGAATGCGAAGGCTGTGACATGAATTTTCCGGAGGAGCAAAAAATGAGCATCACGCTGAAGACGCGGAGCGCCGATTTCGCTTCACTGTTGATTCAATTTTTCATGTTCGTTTTGTACTATGTATTTCCCAGATTTCTAATAGCGAAGCGTCGCAAGCTTGGAAGCCGCTGCTGCGTTCCGCCCTTCGGGCTATTAGAAAACTTCAGTCCAGTTTATACTTCTTAAGAAGTACCTTGAAAAGTTCAAATCCTTCCAGATCAGAGTTGTTTATTTTATAATGAAGTTCATTTCTTAAATAATGATGAAGCATTGTCTTGTCCAGTTTTTTTTCCTCATGTACGATGTCGTCGATATGAGAAAGTCCATATTCCAGCGAGGAAAGAAACAGAGATTCGTCCACAGGATTTTCCTTTGGGTATGCCCAGAATGCAAAGCAGAATGATTTCTGAGTGAAACTGTGCCAGAATGATGCCAGATCAAGTGCTTCATATTTTTCGGGATTCCAGTCTGCACGAAGTGCATTGTCTCCGAACAGAAGATGATGTCCCTCTCCGTTATGAATCATTTCCTGTATTTTTTCAGGCAGGGTAGGCTCTGTTTCGGGGAGTTTCCCTTCTGTTTCGGCAATCAGAATTTTCAGAAGGGCGACACTGCTTCTCGATCCGTGATCTGTATATATTTTTTCAGTATTTTTTATTTTCCTGTTTCTGAAAAAAAGAATGGATCTGACTTTCTCTGCGGCCGCAACACCGACACAGGTGGTGTAGGACAGACTTTTGTTTCGAATGCATTCCACTGAGGAGATGAGCGCTGTGTCGAGTTTTCCTTCCAGAAGAAGGTCTTTCAGAACGGATGGGTTTTCATAAACAAGGCTGTGTTCTCCCGACTTTTCTATTCCGAAAGTCAGAGGTCTTGCATTGCTGTGTTTGACAAGACCGATTCTCATGATTTTTTAATGTGCCGAAAGCCGACAGCGATCAGAGACGGACTCTGCATCTCAGGGATATTTCCTGTAATTGCATCCTTGACTGTGATGTAAAATATTTTTTTTTCATTTCTTCCCAGATGCGATGCAATGATGATGTTTTCTTCCAGTGGGATTCCCTTGGAATGCAGTTTCTCCGCGATCTTCTGAAGCTGTCCTGATCCCATAAAAATCAGATGTCCGTCAGTCAGAGGAGTTTCATTTTCACTGATTTCCTTATCCCAGTACCCGCTCCAGAAGGAGAGATTTCTTGTCAGTGTCCTGTGTGTGAGAGAATCATTCAGTTCCTCACATAGAAGCTGAGGACTCGAAATCCCGGGAATGATAGCTGTGCGAATCCTACGTTCGGAGAGGTATTCTATCTCTTCAGAGCTTCTAGCAAAAAAGGATGCATCTCCTGCTTTGAGTCTCACTGTTTTCTTTCCTGAGGAAACATAATGATAAAGCATCTCATTGATCTCTGACTGTTTTTTTATATGATGTCCCTTCTGTTTGCCCACATGAATCCATTCTGCCTGAGGGAAATGAATTGCGAGAGAATCCAGATGCATATCGTGAAGAATGACTTCAGACTGAGAAAGAATGGATACAGCATCCATCGTGAGATGTCCCAGATCACCTGGGCCTCCGCCAATGAGATACACGGTGTCTTTTTCAAAGGGTTTAGTATTGTTTAACAGCATCCGTCGCTCCGCTTCTCCTCTGTTTCATTGCCGTCTTACTGTCGAGCTCAATGTCTTTTTTCAATCATTTCTCCGATCTCCTCGTTTAAGGAATTCAGACTGATTTTCTGTTCCAGTGTTTCTCTGATTTTTTTGGCACCTCCGGGAGATTTTCCGTAAGTGGATATGAAGATCGTAAAGTTTTCATAGATCAGGGAGGATGCTGATATGAAGTCAGATTCCAATGGCCTGTCCACAAAATTGATGAGTTTTCCGAGTGTTTCTGCTTCATATCTGATTTTCTTTCTTTCTGTTTCATCATTGATTCCGCAGTAGATGATGTCGAAATTCTGCATATCGCCAGTAGAATATTTTCTTTCGATCAGTTTCAGTTTATCATTATTTTGAAATACAGGAAGAAATGAGTCTGAGATAACTGTGACCTGCATATCGAGAGAGAGAAGTGTCCTCAGTTTTTCAGCACAGGCATTTCCGGCACCGATGAGAAGAATGGATTTTTCAGTCACATCCATCATCATCGGCAGATATTTTTTTCCGGAAAGATCAGCCAATCAGACGATTTCCTTTTTACGGATGATGCCTGCCCCGGACGTATTGTTTGTTCCTTCATCTATAATGATAAAAGATCCCATTGGCCGGTTCACTGCATAATCATCAAATACGACAGGTTTGGAGGTTTTGATTACGACTCTTGCTATTTCATTCAGCTCAAGAGTGTCTCCTCCATCCGTTCTTTTCAGATGATTTGTATCCAGTTTGTAGAGGATTTCCTTGATGACGCATTTGCAGGAAGCAGTCGTGTGCTGCAGCAGATACTTTCCGTTTACGTTCAGAGGTTTTGTGTCCATCCAGCAGACATAGGTTTCAAATTCCTGCTCTGCAGCAGGAAGATCGCCTGCAGCGATGATGTCGCCTCTGCTGATGTCCAGCTCTTCATTCAGAAGAATGGAAACGGAGAGAGGAGGGTAGGCCTCTTCGATTTCTCCTTCAAATGTCTGGATTGACTTTATGGATCCTTTCTGACCGTTCGGAAATACAGTAATCTTGTCGCCTTTCTTGAATATTCCGCTCGCGACTGTTCCCGCATAACCTCTGTAATCATGGTATTCATTGCTCATCGGACGGATCACCCACTGCACAGGAAATCTGGGCAGTTTCAGATTCATATCCTCAAATACCTGAATGTTTTCCAGCAGTTCGAGAAGAGTTTCCCCCTTATACCAGGGAGTGGACTTCGATCTTTCTACGACGTTGTCTCCGTTCAGCGCACTGATCGGGATGAATCTCACATCCGGAATATTCAGTCTGTTTGCAAATTCAAAATAATGCTTCTGTATGTCATTGTATATCGTTTCCGAAAAATCCACCAGATCCATCTTATTGATGCAGATGACAAGATGGGGAATTCCGATCATTGCAGTCAGAAAGGAATGGCGCAGAGTCTGTTCAATCACTCCTTTTCTTGCATCAATCAGAATCAGAGCGAGATCTGCAGTGGACGCGCCCGTAACCATATTTCTTGTATACTGTATGTGTCCTGGAGTATCTGCAATGATGAATTTTCTTTTCGGTGTGGCAAAATATTTGTATGCCACATCAATTGTAATTCCCTGTTCTCTTTCTGCTTTCAGTCCGTCTGTGAGAAGTGCAAGATTTGTATAACCGTCACCTCTTCTCTCGGAACTGGCCTGAATTGCTTCGAGCTGATCTTCGAATATGGACTTGCTGTCAAAAAGAAGTCTTCCGATCAGTGTACTTTTTCCGTCATCCACGCTGCCCGCAGTAATGAAGCGGAGCATATCCATGCTCAGATATTGTCTGTTGTCCACTAGAAGTATCCCTCTTTTTTTCTGTCTTCCATTGCCGCTTCAGATCTTTTGTCATCCGCTCTTCCGCCCCGTTCTGTCACTCGGGCACTTGCCACTTCCTGTATGATTTCTTCGAGTGAGTCTGCAGAAGAAAGAACTGCACCGGTGCATGTCATATCTCCCACTGTTCTGAATCTCACCTGCATATTTTCCACTTTTTCATCAGGATCATTTTTCAGATAATCGGAAAGAGGCACAAGCATACCGTCCCTGTAAAAACAGTCTCTTCTGTGAGTGAAGTAGATTTCAGGAATTTCCAGATCTTCCATTAAAATATATTGCCATACATCCATCTCTGTCCAGTTGCTGATCGGAAACGAACGGATGCTTTCTCCTTTTCGGATTTTTCCGTTGTAGAGATTCCAGAGTTCGGGTCTCTGCTTTTTCGGGTCCCACTGTCCAAATTCATCCCGGAAGGAGAAAATTCTTTCCTTTGCTCTGGCCTTTTCCTCGTCCCTTCTTGCACCGCCGAAAGCTGCATCAAACTTGAACTCTTCGAGTGCATCTAGAAGTGTCACAGTCTGAAGTTTGTTTCTGCTTGCGTTTCTGCCTTTCTCTTCCACTGCCTTGCCTTGGTCGATGGAATCCTGAACGTAACGCACAATGAGTTTTTCTCCGGTCTTTGCAATCAGCCTGTCGCGAAATTCAATCGTTTCGGGAAAATTGTGACCGGTATCAATGTGCAGAAGCGGGAATGGAAATTTTGCAGGACGGAAAGCTTTTTCAGCAAGCCGCACAAGAGTGATGGAGTCCTTGCCCCCTGAAAAAAGAAGCACAGGTTTTTCACACTGAGCCGCTACTTCTCTCATAATGTAAATTGCTTCTGCTTCGAGCTGCTTTAAATGTGTAGAGTGATATTTCATTTTTTATTCCGTATGATTTGTCCGTCTGAAATATGAAGTCCGCATTCCTTTGTTTCAGGATTTTCCCACCACCATCTGCCGGCACGGATGTCTTCGCCTTCGAGAATGGCTCTTGTGCAGGGAGCGCATCCGATGCTTGGAAAATTCTGATCATGAAGCGGATTATAAGGAACTTTATGTTCTTTGATGTAGGCGAGAGTTCTTTCCCAGGTCCAGTCAATGAGAGGATTGATTTTGACTGTCTGGTATTTTTCGTCCCATTCCGCAAATTGCATTTCGGTTCTTGTGACTGACTGCTCTCGGCGAAGTCCAGTGATCCAGAGTCTTGCACCGTTTAATGCTCTTTCGAGAGGTTCGAGTTTTCTGACAGCACAGCAGAGTTTTCTGTTTTCCACGCTTGCATAAAAAAGATTGATCCCTTTTTCTCTGACTATATCCTCTGTTTTTTCTGCATCAGGAAAATAGACTTCAATTTTTATGGTGTATCTTCTTTCTGTCTTTTCCATCAGATCATATGTTTCATAAAAAAGACGTCCTGTATCCAGAGTAATGATTCGGAAAGGATGTCCTGATTTGACTAAAATGTCCGTGAGAACCTGATCTTCTGCTCCCATACTTGTGGCAAAAACGGCTGTCTTTTCAAATTCTTCGAGAAGGACAGAAAGGATGGAATCTCCTTCTTTTTTATATCCTTCATTCAGGCTTTGAATAAACTGTTCTATTTCCTCATTCATATCACATAGTCCTCCGAGAACACTCTGGTTTCTCTAGGAACAAGATACACTGTGTCTTCTGCAGAAATTTCCAGACGTTTGAACTCTTCATATGGCAGTTCTGCCTGAAGTTCTTCTCCGTTCAATCCTTTTAAATAGATTTTTACGATGAATCCTGCAGCATTGATATGATGAATCACAGCTTCAATTGCATCATCCTTGTCCTTGGTTCTGTGAATCACCCATTCATGAGGACGGACATAAAATTTTGCATTGTCCGAATTGACCTCAGCTCCCAGATTGTTCGGACTGAGTTCCATATTTCCGAGAAACCCTTTCCCGGCTTCCACTCTGCCATGAAAAATATTTACATTTCCTAAGAATTTAATTACAAAAGAATTTGCAGGATTATGGAAAATTTCATCCGGTCTTCCGATCTGCTGCAGTTTTCCCTGATGAAGAATGACCACTCTGTCAGAGACCTCAAATGCTTCTTCCTGATCATGAGTGACCATTATGGAAGTCACATGAATTTCCTTGTGCAGATTGCGAAGCCATTTCCGAAGATCCTTTCTTACATTTGCATCGAGGGCGCCGAAAGGTTCATCGAGAAGAAGCACTTTCGGTTTTGCAGCAAGGGCCCTTGCCAGTGCTACTCTCTGCTTCTGACCGCCTGAGAGCTGAGAAGGATACCGTTTTGCAAGTCCTTTTAGCTGTATCAGTTCCAGAAGTTCTTCCACTCGGATGCTGATTTCTTTTTTTCCGGCCCCTCTGACCTTCAGACCGAATCCTATATTTTCTGCAACAGTCATATGACGGAAAAGTGCGTAGTGCTGAAATACGAATCCGATGTTTCTGTCCTGAACAGGGGTTGTGCTTGTAATCCCTGTGGCAAATCTGATTTCACCGGAATCCATTGTCTCAAGGCCCGCAATGATTCGCAGAAGAGTCGTCTTGCCGGAGCCGGACGGACCCAGAAGAGAAACCAGCTCTCCTTCAGGAATGGAAAAATTTACATTCTCCAGTGCGCTGAAGCTTCCAAACTGTTTTGTGATATTATGTAATTCTATCATAATGATATATAATTCCTATGCCGATTGATGTAATTTTTGGCAGTGACCCTTTTTACGCATCGCAATCTGTTCTAGAAATTTTCTCCTGAGCCGAATTCATATTAATAACCACAACAAATCAGATGGATTTTCAGTCAAGAAATCTGCTATATTGACAGTAAGATCTTATATATTGGAGAGTGGGGAATAGGGAACTAGACCGCCCGCTCGCAAGCTCGCCCTTGCAGGCCTCGCCTACGGCTCGGGTCTGCCTGTAAAAAGTAGGTAAAAGTTTATAATATGGATTGTTCAGGAGGGAGAGTGTCATCTCGAACGCAGCTTAGCGAAGTGAGAGATCTTAAAGCATTGTGCGAAGATGACTTCCTTTCGA
>JBPOJG010000298.1:0-26461 GCA_052033835.1 Spirochaetota bacterium | reverse complement strand
TCATCCAGGTTTTCATTCTTTTCGATGAACCTGTTGAATGTCTTGATTTCTCTGACATCATGACCGTATCTGGCCTTGATCTTAAGGAAATGTCTGTCTATTTCCTTAATTCTGAATACCATCGATTTGATCTTCTGAGATATCTTCTGTATCTCTCTTTGGGAAACTCCGATTTCACGGACGCATTTATCTATTTTTGCAACAGATGCATCTATCTTTTCTTTCAGCTCTTTGAATTTCTTGCTGTTTTCAGAATATTTTTTAATTCTGTTCAGAGCCTCAGCCAGAACTCTTTCTTCAGACTGAATTGCTTCCATATTCTGGAAAAAAAGTTTCTCCAGTTTTTCTGCTTCTGCCTGATTCATCGCATACAGTTTGTCTACTCTGATCAGTTCCCAGATACGTATTTTTTTGTTCCGTACCTTTGGCATCAGTTTTGCGAAAGTTGCTCTTAATATGCTGGAACCGAGAATAGTCTCTTCAATGATCTTTTCGCCCTTCTCAATTCTTTTGGCAAGGAAGACTTCTGTCTCTCCGGAGATCAGGCTGACCTTTCCTATCTCTTTCAGATAAAGTCTTATTGGGTCTTCAGAAGAAGCACTCAGACTCTGGGATTCTTTTCTTTTCTTTCCGGGTTTCTCTTTTTCTTCTTTGTTTAAAGGAGTAGCTGGTTCATCAAATTTTTTAGAATACTCTTCAACTACATCAATTCCCATTTCATGAAGAAGGGTGAATACATCATCGATCTTTTCTGAATTCAGAATTTTATCAGGCAGGATATCATTGATTTCATCATACGAAACCTCACTGTTTGCCTTTCCGATTGCAATAATCTTTTGAACCTCCGGAAGACTCTGCAGATTTTCCATTGCCACCTCGCTCATTTTAACTTTCGACCTTTCGAATTTCTTCTAGAATTCTTTGTTTTTCCCCGGACAGTGTATGCAGCCGAATCATTCTATCCATATCAGAGATTCCGCTTCCCGAGCCTGAAATCTCATCCAGTTCTTTTTCAACCATAAACAGTTTCTGCCTTTCTATGATTCCCCTGAAAACTTTTCTTTCTTCTTCCAAATCCAAGGATTCCTCATCCACAAGTATGCCGGTAAAAATATTCTGTATTGCCTCGGGCATATCCAGAAGAAGATTCACACCTGCATCTTCTCCTGAAGAATATCTAGAAATCATTACATCCCATATAAATGCAGACTCACTGTCATACAGACGAAGACTCTGCATCTCTTCTGCATATTCCCAAAATTCCGGCCTTTTCAGAAGCTTCGCGATGAACCTTCTCTCTAAATTAGACTGCACAGAACTGACAATTTTCTTCTCAATTTTAATATCGACCTTTTCAGGTGCAAAACTGACTGGATTCCCTTTTTTAAAATCATTCCACAGTGTTTCTGAACTGATTCCAATTTTTTTTGACGCTTCAGTCAGAATCAGTTCTCTGTCTGTTTCCTTTTCCAGACTTTTCAGAAATGGAAACAGATTATCTACAGCCTTCTTCTTTAGCTCAGCACCTGATTCTCGTACTGCGTGAAGAAGAAGTTCTGATAGAAAAAAATCCAAATGTCCTGTACTCTTCGAAAGGATCTCTCCGATCTCACCGGTATTTTTTGTCCGGGAAAGATCAAAAGGATCCACTCCGTTTTCCAGAAGAACAACTTTGCCATACATTCCTTCTCTGATGCATATTTCGGCGGCCTTGACTGCGGCCTTTCTTCCTGCACTGTCTCCGTCAAAAAGAAGAATCAGTTCATCAGCAATATTTTTAATGAGTTTCAGCTGAAATACTGTAAATGCTGTTCCAAGCGGAGCAACTGTATGAGTAAAATCTTTGTTGTGCAGGCCAATAACATCCAGATAACCTTCCACTAGAATTGCAGATCTTATTCTGCGTATGGAATCCTGTGCCTGATAAAGGCCATAAAACATCCTGCTCTTATCATAGACAAGTGAAGCCTGGCTGTTGATATATTTTCCTTCTTCACTCTGATGAATGACCCTGCCTCCGAAGCCGGATACCTTTCCTGCACCGTCCCGGATTGGAAAAATAATCCTGTCTCTGAAGAAATCATATACATTCGATTTTCTGCTGTCCTTGGACTTTACGAGTCCAAGCTCAAGTGCCATTGTTCTGTCTTCGTCTGTCCGAAGCACAGTCCTCGCAGAATTCTCAAAACCTGGAAGGGCATAACCCAGACCGAATTTCTCGATTTCCCGAATGCCGACACCTCTGTCCTCAAGATATTTTCTAGCCTCATAACCTTCTTCTGAAAGCAGATTCCTGTGAAAATATCCTGCATATAATTCATTCATCTTATAATATAAAACTTTACGATTTGATTCTTTTTCCGCTTTTTCACCCAGTTCAAGCGGAATGCCGGAATACTCGGAAAGGATCTCAAGTGCTTTCCTGAAATCCGCTTTTTCGTATTCTCGTACAAATGTAATCAGATCGCCTGACTTGCCGCATCCAAAACAGTGAAATACCTGCAGATCATGTGAAACAGTAAATGAAGGTGATTTTTCGTTATGAAAAGGACAAAGACCGAGAGACCTGCTCCCGGCTCTTTTCAGTTTGACGTGTCTGGATATATAACCTTCGAGAGATACTTCTCTTTTTATCCTCTCAATGAAATCCGATCCACGCAAGAATTTTTACAGAGCTGAAAGCATAGACTTTACTACGGAAGATACAAGTGATCCTTCAGCATTTTTTCCTTTGAGATCTGCCATCACCTTGCCCATGACCTTTCCCATATCGGAAGGCCCCTTGGCTCCGATGGAACTGATCGCAGACTGGACTGCAGCTCTGATATCCTCTTCCGGCAAACTGGGAGGAAGATATGTCTGCAGAAAATCACCTTCACTCGTTTCCTTGAGATAAAGGTCTTCTCTTCCTGCTTTTTTATATTCTTCCGCGGTTTCTCTTCTTCTCGCAATATTCTTTTTGATTAACTGAAGAATGACTTCATCGGGAACACTGGATTCCCCTGTCTTAGTCAGTTCATATTGAATATCTGATTTTAAAAGTCTGAGAGTGGATAGATCAGGTTCTTTCTTTTCTTTGAAAGCCTGTTTCAAATCATCATATAACTTCTGCTGCAATGACATAGTTTATCTGCCTAAAAGGTGAATCAGACCTTGTCTTTTTTAGCGAAGATTCTTTTTTTCTTGTCTCTTTTTCTTCTGGCTGTTTCTATTGCCTTTTTGCGTACAAGACTTGGTTTTTCATAGTGTTCTCTTTTTTTGATTTCACTTAAAATACCTGCGTTTGCACAATCCCTCTTGAAACGACGGAGAGCTGCTTCGATTGATTCCCCTTCCTTAATTACTATGCCTACCATTGAAACTCCTCAAAAAATTCTACGACCAAGGTACAATAACCCTAGTATTGCCACAATCTTTAAGGATATGTAATCTGTCAATGAATCAGGCAGCAAAAAATTCGGCTTTTTGAATACTCGAAATTTCAATTTTAGAAATTCCGCCTTCCTTGGTATTTTTAATCACATAGTCCCCGTCAATTCTTCGGTTCTTATCGAGTTCCACCACAGAACCGTCTTTCAGATGAAGTATGATGTCAATTCCTCGATAATTTACATATCGGGATAAGGTCTGCTTGAATTTGGGAGAGTACTGCATAATGCACCTGTTATGTCTCTTTATTGTGTATCTCGAATCACAGTGCTGCCGTTCCTTCGAGAAAGGGATTTTTTAGTATCCAGACAGAATCAACCTGCTGAAATTCTTCCCTTTTATTCACAACGGTACTTTAGGATAATTCTTTAATGTTTTTTCGCATAAAATGCAAAAAAAGACTATGTACCTCCTGAAACTTCGTACTCAAAACAACGTGACAGCTAGTACAACGTCGAATTCAGGCATATGGTACGGCAGGTACAACGAAGAAATCAGTAAATAGAGAGTGTATAAAAGCATAAAAAACAGGGGCCGCGCGGAGCTTGCGACTCTGCCGTTGTCGAAGTCGCGGAACACTGATTTCGCTTTGCTATTGACCCAAATCTCTTGTTTATTTTGAACTCTGCACTAAATCTGAGATTTTACACAAACCCTGATACTTTTTAAAAAACTGATAAGGCCCGCTTCGCCGCTTCGCTGCTTTCGCTATACGCACTACCGCCTGATTTTTTCATCTGAAGTTTACTTATTTTTCCAAGAAAATGAATTTGCAAAAAATCTTGAGAACGGAAGAATCATAAATATGAAACAAATCGTTTTCGCAGGGGGCGGACATTCTCACTGTATGGCCCTGATGAATCTCGCAGCAAAAAAGCAGCTGGGAAGAGAAATCATCCTTGTCTCAGATCATTATGAAGCTGTTTATTCCGGAATGCTGCCCGGATTCATTGCGATGGATTACAGCCGCGATGAAATACTGATTGATCTTTGGAAATTCACTAGAAAGCTCGGAATAGGCTTTATTCACTCCAGAATTCAGGGAATCAGCGCATCTGAGCAGAAACTCATTCTGGACGGCAGATCTCCGCTTTCATATGATATCCTCTCCATAAATGCAGGCATCATATGCAGAGAAGAATTTCCAGGAAGCCATCTTCTGACTCCTCTCAAGCCTGCATTTGAATTTCTGAATCTGTTCAAAAAAATCTGGGGACGCTGGCTGGAAAAAAATTCCAGAATCAGAATAGGCATTCTGGGAGGCGGGATCGGCGGGCTCGAAGTTCAGTATTCTCTGAAAGAACGATTTGCCAGATCTGGAATGGATGCAGAGATTCACATTTTTGAAAAATCGGATACAATGCCAAGGTTCAGTGCCGGAATGCTGAAATTCCTGAAGAAAGATATTTTATCAGGAAAAATTAATTATAATCTGAGCAAGGTTCCGGTAAAATGTGAAATCTCTGAAGGATTTAAAAAGATCCGTTTTTCAGACGAAACAGAATACGAGTTCGACGATATTTTTCTCTGCACTTCCGGAAAACCTCCCGAATTTGCAGAATCGTCAGACCTGTCCCGAACCGAAACAGGTTTTTTTGCAGTCAATTCCTTTCTGCAGACAGTCTCCCATTCCAATGTATTTGTATCCGGGGACTGTGCTTCAATCCAGGGTCATTTGATTCCTAAGTCAGGAGTGTATGCAGTCAGACAGGGAAAACCTCTTTCCGAAAACATCATCCGTTATGCAGAAGGGAAACCGCTGAAAGAATACATTCCTCAGAAGTCTGCACTTGCACTTGTATATTCAGGCGGAAACAGGGCATTTGCAGTCAAAGGAAAGTTTTTTCTTCCTCCCTCCGGTCTTCTTTTTTCCTGGAAAGACAGCATAGACAGAAAATTTATGAACAAATTTTCTGAAATGCAGAAAATGCCGGTAATGAAAAATAATTCTGAAATAATGAACGAGATGCACTGTGCCGGGTGCGGTTCAAAGATTTCAGGAAAGTCTCTCAGAAACGTGATTGAAAGAATTCGAAAGGAAACACAGAACCCGGCGAAAGAATCTGATTTCATCGGGGAAATTACAAAGAATATTTCAGAGTTTTTTTCAGAAAGAAAGAGCAGAAGATCAGAACTGATACTGGATATGTATTCTTCTGAAGATGTATCTTCTGTCCTTCCTCCTAAAAAGATGAGACTGCTCCAATCCACAGATCATTTTTCTCCGATGATCAGTGATCATCATACCTACAGCAGAATACTGACTCTTCATGCACTGAGTGATCTGTTTGCCAAGGGTGCAGTGCCGGACAGCGTCCTGATCAGCCTTACGCTGCCGTATATGCCGGACGGAGCAGCAGAGGAAACAGCATATCAGCTTCTGTCCGGTGCAGTGCAGGTTCTGTCTTCTCTCGGGATTCATATTCTGGGAGGACATACATCGGAGGGACCGGAACTTCAGATGGGAATGACTTGCAACGGATTTGTGTATCCTGGAAAAGAAAGGCTGAAAAAAAATCTGAAATCAGGAGATGCGCTGATTCTGACAAAACCTCTCGGGACAGGACTGATTTTCGCTGCTGATCAGAGGTGTCTGGCAGAAGGCAGATGGGCGGAAGCAGCCGTTGAAAGTATGCTTATGTCAAATGAGAAGGCTTCGGAAATATTTGAAAAGTACAACGTCAAAGCATGTACCGACGTCACTGGATTCGGTCTGGCAGGACATCTTTCCGAAATGCTGAATGTTTCCGGTCTTGGGGCTGATATCTATCTGAATCAGCTGAAACTTATCGAGGGAGCAGAAGAAATTCTGAAAAATCATCCTGAAGTTCAGAGCAGTATGTATCCTGCGAACTGGTCTGCATTTCATCATTTCTTTGAGATGAATCTTTCTCAGGATTATATCAACAGAATACTGTACGATCCTCAGACCTCCGGAGGACTGCTGGCAGGAGTGGATAAGTCTAAGGCAGAGGCCTGCACTGAAGAACTTCGCAAAGCAGGCTACAGACTGGCTTCATGCATAGGAATAACAAACGAAAACAAAGGGATTCTCAGATGTACAGAAAGATCATGATATTTTTCTTTTTTCTCATTATCATTTTCTGCGGGTCAGGCAGTCTGAACGGTGCTGAACTCAAATCATACACAACTGAAAAACTTCTGCTGAAAACCGATCTTCCGAAACATTACTCTGATCTTTTCCTTGAGTATTCCGAATCTTATCTGAATGTAATGTACAATTTCACTGCAGAATTGAGAAACGAATATCCTGACTGGAAGGCGGAGATTACTGTCTATTCAGACTGCAGAGAATATGCAGACATTCTGAAGAAGAAAGGAAAAACACAGAGTCCCCTACTGTTTCACTCAGAGGGAAAACTCTGGAACAGGCCTGTATTCTCAGGATGTTATTCCAGTCCGAAATTTTTTCTTTCTTCCTTCAGGCACAGTGCTGCAGAAAAAATGATTTCCAGACTGCCCTATTCTCTCAGACAGTCAGTTTCCATTTATGCAGAAAATTCAGCATTCATTGCAGATGATGCATATACAGTGCATCAGATGAATGACCTTTATCTTCTTCGAATCTCAGAAACAAAAGAAATCCCGAAACTCTCGGAATTTCTGAAAGCCGGAAAAAAGCAATGGAAGGAAAACAGGAAAATTTATTTTGCATACGCCTGGGTGCTCTCCGTCTACATCATTGATTACAGCAGAGAAGGGAAAAATCTGTTCAAGACTCCGGAAAAAATCAGTTCAGTGGAAACTGATTTCAAAAACTGGCTCGGTTCTCTTAAATTCCCTGCAGGTTATGAATTCTATCTGGAATACAGAGAGAAGAATGTATTCACTGAAAAAAAGAAAACTCTCCTTCTTGCTCTGGAACAGAACCCAGAAAGTTTCATTTATCACAAAGCTCTCTCTGATATCCATCTTGCAGAACAGAACTGGAAAGAATCTCTTTTTCACGCAGAAAAAACCCTTCTTTACAATTTTACGGAAACGGATGCTGCATTGAATGCACTGAAATCAAGCATCAGACTTCAGGACTACAGCAGAGCAGAATATTACCTTTTTCTAACGGACTCCTGGAAAAAAAACTTCCCGGAAAGGGAAAACTTTGCCTTTGAAATCAGCAGATGGAGAAAAAGAAACTGGGATACAAAAAGTTTTGGTCCTGAAGTTCTTTTCTGGGAGAAATAAATGTATTCCGATCTGCACAATCATTTATACGGCTGTCTTTCTGCTGAAACTCTCTGGGAAATCGGCAGAAAAAACAGAAATCCAAAATGGGAAAGATTTATTCCGGAGTATAAAAAGGTCTTTGGAAAAGAGATTGATTCAAAGTCCTTCTTTGAAGTTTACGACACGCCTGAAAAGCTGGGAAATTTGTACTGGTTTAATAAACCCGGACCTTTTTCTGAATTTCAATGCAGCTTCAATCTGATTATTGCACTCTCTGTATTTGATGAAGAGGAAATCTTAGAAGCCGCCAGAAGAACTGCCCTGGAACATTATCATGACGGTGTATCCTATGCAGAATACAGAATCATGTATTCTCCGGCAGCCTCAGAAAATGACTATATCAGAAAATCCTTAAGTGCCTGCAGAGGACTCAAAAAAGCAGAAGAAGAGAGCAGAGGAAGATTTCAGGGAAGGCTTGCCGTTTCCCTGTACAGAAACTCGTATTGGAAAGAATATGAATGGCTGAAAAAACTTCAGGATTCAGACGAAACTGCTGCTGAATACATCACAGGAATTGATTTCTGCTTCATAGAAGAAGGATTTCCCCCAAAAGAGAAAGAGGATTTTTTTCAAAAAGTCAGAGAAGACAATTTTAAAAAACCGGAAAACGCACTCGCAATACTTTATCATGTAGGTGAAAGTTTTCAGGATAAATCTGCACTCTCCGCATGTCGGTGGGTGATCGAAGCGGCTCTGTCAGGGGCACACAGACTTGGACACTGCATTGCACTCGGAATGAGACCGGATATGTACAAAAACCGAAGAATCACTGAATCCGTCGAAGAAAGAAAAGACCAGATCCTTTTTATGCTCAGAAACTATGATGAAATTTCATCTTTTGGATTTGTATCAGACCGCAGTGATCTGGAAAAAGAACTTCAGAAACTTTCCTCATTGAATAATGATGAAAAAATGGAATATCATTATAAAGAAAAAAATATTCTCGAACTCGAAACATTTCAGAAATTCGGAATGGACAGAATCAAAAAAACAGATGCAGTCATTGAATCCTGCCCTACTTCCAATCTGCTCATCGGAATGATTTCTGAAAAAAAAGACCTCCCCGTATTCCGTTTTATTGAAAACGATATGAAACTTGTCATCGGTTCGGATGATCCGGGAATATTCAAAACTGATTTGAAAACAGAATTCGACATTCTATCCGAATGCGGTACAGACAGCTCTTCACTCGAAAAAATCAGACAGAACGGATTTTTATACAAATCAGAAAATATTTCCGGAAGAAAGATTCAATAACTGCACCTTTGGCATTTATTTTCATTAAAAGTGAAAATCTCTGAAGATTTTTTGAGTTCTTGACACTTTTTTAGACAGTGTATATATATGGAAAATATGAATACACTGGAAGTGTACACGGTATTGAAGAAAGCAAAGTTCTCAGAACTGCAGTCCAAGGAACTGGCAAATCTGCTCGGGAAGTACTATGAGACAGAACCGGCGAGCAAGCACGATCTGCACGAAACTGAAGGCCGGATGAAACTGGAATTGAAGAATACTGAACTCAGACTTCAGAAAGAAATTGAACAGATCAGACTGGAAACTCAAGGCGTGAGACTGGAAATTCAGGATGTCAGACTCGAAATTCAAGATGTCAGATTGGAAATCCAAACTGTAAAAGCAGATCTTGTCCGATGGATGATCGGTACAGTTTTCGGTGCAGCAGGCCTTCTTGGTGTATTTCTAAAATATGTAAAATAAAAAAGCCTTAGACTGTCAGTAAACTTACAGTCTAAGGCTTTAGAAAAAATCGCACCTGCCGAGAGGCAGGCTGGATGTTTAATTCAGAAGAGCTGTCGCAAGAGCTTTTCTTCTGGCGAGAATTTCTTCCGGAGTTTCTTCTTTCAGAATTTCATCAGGCTGAATTTTGAAAATAGTCTGACCTTTTGAAACAATCTTTCCGTCTGAATCATTCATCAGATTCTTTACAACTGTTCCGCTGAACGGAGCTGAAATCTTATTGAACATTTTCATCACTTCAATAATGAAAAGAGGCTGACCTGCCTTGAACTGATCTCCTTCAGAAATAAGAACTGGAAGGTTCGGAGCCTCTCTGGAATAGAACATCCCGCCCATTGGAGCAACGATCTCGTCAGATTTTGCCTTTGGAGGAGGATTCAGAAGTTTCACCAGTTTATTCATTGATTCAGCATTTGCAAATTCATCCGGAACTATCGGATCAAGGTTTGCATCAACTCCCAGTTTGGAGAAACCGGATTTGATTCCAAGTCCAGGAATGATACTGAGTGCAGACATTCCCAGCTGAAATGAAGTATGTGATTCTCTGCATTTTGCCCAGGACTCGTCAGAAATCTTTCCGGAGAAAGGATTTTTGTCCTTTGCAAACAGTGTTTCCAGATCCTCAAGATTCAGTTTCTTTCCGGAAAGTGCATCGATTTCATCGTAAAAAGAAATTGCTGCTTCCAGAATTTCCGCATCATGATCCCATATCTGATCGCAGGGAGCTTTTTTATCGGACTTCTCCAGATTCAGATAACGATACAGATCATTCAGTATTCTGATCGGATTAATAAGGAATTTTACTTTTCCGTTCTCTTCCTTCCATGCATGACTGCTGTTGAACCCGATAAAACCGGCAAGTATATGAGCATTTGCACATACTTCCTTGATCGGTCTCAGGATAAGAGTCATCTTGCGCGCAAGAACTTTCGCCCTCTCTGGATTCTTTGCAAGAATCTGTTTTGAAAGTTCCGCCCAGATGATTTCTGCATCCACATCCTTTGAGTAGGAATAGAGAGATCCGATACCTGCAAGGTAAGACATCATATATCTTGTGTTCGGCTTGAACATAGGATCCTTTCCAAGTATCCAGTTTATGAGTCCGTAATGCACAGGCATATTTGTCTGAAGATCATTTCCCCTGAGTTCAGTCACTCGGATAATTTCAGAAAGTCTTTCCAGATTTTCTCTTCTGGTCTTTCCATAAGAAACAATCAGTGCGACGTTTGAATCGTAAGCACCTGCAAGTTTATAATGAATAAATATGTTAGTATCAGGATTTTTTACACCAATCCCCTGATCATCTCTGATCTCATGCTCAATCGGAGGAGACCAAGTCTGAATCACACCGCCTGCGTGAGGCTGAAGACTCTGATTTGTTGCATTGACTCTGATCTCACCGCCGGAAATATTTCTGAGGATTCTTTCCGGTTTAGGAACTCTTTTTCCGTGAAGAGAAAGAAGAGCCATACATTCAATCAGGCTTTCGAGAATAAAATAGTCATTTTTATCTGCGGGATTCGTAAACTTCAGTCTGTAAGCCATCTCAGTGACTCTGTGTTCCACCTGAATCCTTGTGTTCATTTCCATGAAGAAGTGATTTGTTCCTTCCACGATGGATTCGAATGTAGACACACTGTTGAGTTTTACAGCCATTCCGAATCTTTCAGACTGCTCTTCCATTTCCTTCAGTACCTGAAGATCACCTTTGAGCACAGCTGCTTTTTCAGGAGTTTCAGCATTCTTGATTTCTTCTTCGAGAAGTTCTACTGTGTTAGAGATTTCAAGAAGTTTCTGCTCATGCATCTGCAGAGAACAGTCTCTTCCGCCGAGTGAGAGCGACCATTCTCCGTTTCCTACAAGCTGAATCTCATTGTGCCTTGTATTTTCAATATTCAGTTCTATCAGGAAGTTTCTGTTCGAACCTACGCTTGTGACCTTGGACTCAGCCAGGATTTCCATCACAGCATCTTTTACCTGTGATTTTTCCTTAATGACCCTCTGGCCCTTTCCTCCCCCTCCTCCGATGTATTTGAAACGGATTCTGTTGGAAGGATACTTTTTCCAGATTTCTTCTGATCTCACAAGAGCTTCATCCTGAAGTTCAGGAATAGTCACTAGATCGACAACTGCACCGTAGGAAAGCTGAAGCAGAGTCTCAGCATTGTCCTCGAGGGATAAAGCATCATTATATTTGAAGTCAAGCTTATTGGACTTGGCCGCTGCTTCGAGTCCTGCCTTGTCTTTATATTTTCTGACTAGAGTCAGTGCAGTGATATTGTCAATACCGGGAGTGACGGACACATTCAGTTTTCTGGCAATTTTCTTTGCTTCGTCTTTTGCACCTGCCTGTCTTGCCACACTCGATGCAGGTCCCATAAAAGTGATCCCTGACTTTTCAATTGCTTCAATGAATTCTGCATCTTCTGCCATGAATCCATATCCCGCAAATATATGAGTGTATCCGTTTGACTTTGCAATGTCCAGAATATCAATGATTCTCTGATCCTTCTCTTCCTTTCCGGCTCCCATATAATCAGGAACTCTGTGGACATTATGTATAAAACGGAATCCGCGAAGTTCAGGCGCAAGAGCCATCGGATAGACAACACTGTCTTTTTCTGAAAGAAGAATCCCGTATTCACGGATTCCGATTTCATCAAAGATATCCATTGCTTCTTTTCTGACAGGACCGCGGCACACAATCAGACATTTGATGCTGGAAAGATCAAAACCCGATATCCATTTGGATGCGGATTCATTAAAACGTATTTTATTATTTTTTGCGTCAATCATTATTCAAACTCCCTCTGAACTCCCGACATAGGAGCCGGCTTATAATGTCTCATCAGATAATTCAGGTTCTCAGACAGAACCTTTCTGGTATATCCCGGCAGAATCACACTCGATACTGAACCGAGTGCCAAAGCTTCCTTCGGATTCATCAGTGCTTCTTCGTATCTGTGTGAAAGGGCAGCAAGAGCAGCATCTCTGATTTTTTTGGCTTCAGACTCTCCAAGGTTCTTTGAATTTTCCTTAAAGTCTTTTGCAATTTTTGCCAGCTCGTCTTTGTAAACGTAATCCTTTCCCGCAGGTCCCATCACCGCAATTCTTGCAGTAGGAAGAGTGAATACAATGTCAGCACCGGTAAAGTATGAGTTCCATGTAGCATAGGCTCCGCCGAACGCATTTCGGATGATCAGTGTGATTCTAGGTGTACGAAGATCAATGATCGAATCGAGAAGTTTTCTTCCCTCTGCCACGATACCGCCTGCTTCCTGCTCTTTTCCGGGAAGGAAACCTGTTGTGTCTTCGAGGAAAATCATAGGAATATTGTATAGATTACAGAATCTTACGAATCTGGATCCTTTTCTTGCAGCATTGATATCAATCTGTCCGGAGGCAACTGCAGAATTGTTTGCAATGAAGCCGACAACATGACCTCCGATCCTTCCAAATGCAGTAATGATATTTCTTGCACGCAGAGGCTGAAGTTCCATATACGCCCCGTGGTCGCAGATATTCTGAAGATAGAGCGTAATGTCAAAAGGAGTGTTCATTCCCGTAGGAGCATTGAACGTCTTTCTGAAAAGAATATCCTCTTCATATGTATATCTGTCGAGTGGATCACTTGTCTGAAAGAAAGGAGCTCCTACGGAATTGCTGTCAGGGAGATAGGAGAGAAGCCTGAGAGCCGTTTTCAGTGAACCGAGTTCATCAGGCGTCACAAGATCCACAACACCGCTTTGACCATGAACCTTTGGCCCTCCCAAATCTTCTGCAGAGATGTCCTCACCTAAAACTGATTTCACAACTCCAGGGCCGGTGAGACCGAAAAATGTGTTTTCACACTGAATCATGAATGATCCCTGTCTAGGCAGATAAGAACCACCTCCCGCATTGAACCCGAACATAAGCATAATGCTTGGAACCATACCGCTGATTTTACGAAGAGCCGTGAATGCCTCACTGTATCCGTCAAGTCCCCCGACGCCTGCCGGTACAAATGCTCCTGCAGAGTCATTCATCCCGATCAGAGGAATCCCGTGTTCACCTGCCATATAGATCAGTCTGGCAAGTTTGCTCCCGTTCGTAGCATCCATTGAACCTGCACGAAGGGTAAAATCATGCCCATACAAAGCAACATCTCTTCCTCCAATGTTCAATATTCCTGTGACAAGGGATGCACCGTCCAGATTGGTTCCCCAGTTCTGGTAAAAAATGTTCGGCTCCGACTGAGTTAAAACTTTAATTCTTTCCCAGACAGTCATTCTGTCTTTGGAGTGCTGTACCAGTATTCTGTCAGTTCCTCCGCCCTGCTGGGGTTTGGATTGCAGATCCCTTCCGAGTTTCAGTGCATTATCATAAATGCTGGACTTGGTTTCTGTTTTTTCTTCTGATTTCAATGGATTTTTTAACGTGGACAATATATCTTCCATACATCCGCTCTTCTTTTGGATTTACAATAGGACAGTATTTTCCTATCCCATATCAAAGAAAACATATTTTTAGATAATCAGAAAGACATTTATCATACTCTGATTTCTCCTAAGAAACAAGATCTTCTATACGGTTCTTTTTTTTGCTGTAGGCGAAGCCTATCTCGGACTCATAGCGAAGCGGCTAAAATTCCCGCGTCTGCGAGCCTTTTCGGAAGAACCCGAATTTGCTTTTGTAAACAGTCCGTTGTGTTGATTTCAGGGAGTGTGCAAAAGTATAAAAAGAGGTTCACGCTAAAGCGATGCCCTGAGCTTTTGCACAACCTCACACTGAATCGCAGCATTACCGGGCGTACCCGTCTGTCAGATCGGAAAAAATTCTTTATTATATTGGGCATCATTCTTAAATCTGTCTATGGATCATCATAAAGCGCATAAACATACAGAACTGCAGAGAATATCTCATCTTCTGGATCTGAAGGAATCGGATCTCTCGTTTCTTGAAGATGTTTCTCTGGAAAATCTGAAATTTCTCTATGAAAAAATCGAAAACGGGATTTACAAGGAACATTCCGGAATCTGGGAACCTCTGGCAAAAGTCTGCAGATATCTGCCGAATTTCCTGAACGCAAAAGTTTCTGAGGAAATTCTCGGACCGGGAATCACTGCAAATATCACTTATCATGTTCCGGTCAAGGATGCAGTCAGCATTGCTTCTCATTTTTCCATTAAATTTTTCTGCGATGTCGTAGAACATCTTGTGCCGGCAAAAATAGAACATATCATAGATGCCTCTCCGATCAGTCAGATGAGACAGGCTTTCAAAGAACTGATGAAAAGAGAAAATTATTATATTGTAGGCGGACTTATAGATCATACTCCTCTAGACAAGGTCGTGGAGATTTCAAAGGATGTCACATCCGATTCCATGCTCCTTCTGCTTTCCAATTATATAAGCAGGAAAGAAAGAATTTCTGCCATCATGGAAAGTTATGAGGATAAAAAAATCAGAAATATTCTGATTACATCGGTCAATGTAAAGCAGACGGATATTATTGAAGACGCATACGAATTTGGAAAACCTGCTCTCAAGGAAAGACTGAAAAAACTCATACTTTCTCTCGAAGATAAAGAACATAAGGAAACTCTTTCAAAAATCATCGAATGATTTTTGATAACAGTCCTGTTACGGTTCACGGAACTTCAGACGGCACTGTCAAGGCAAGGCCGAACAGCCGGGATCTAATCCCGAGAAGACTGCGAGATCGGCAGTGCAGATAGCAGACGAGGAAATTTACTTTTTTCCTCAAGCCGAAAGGGTCCCTCTGTAAATGCTGTAAAATTTATCAGATCCGAATTCTCCTGAAACCTTTCAAGCGGGAGAACCGGATCTGAATTCACTGAAATATCAGTTCGTGCTGATAAAAAGATCCCTTGCGTCTACTTTCAAAAGTTTGGATACACTTTTCTTAAACTCTTCAGTAGGTTCGATCAGACCCATTTCCACTTTAGAAAGGAAGGGTGTGGATACCTTCAGCTTCTTTGCCATTTCTCTCTGCTTTATTCCAAGTTCTCTTCTCTTTGCCCAAAGTATATTGTTCAATCCTTCCGAAAATTCCGGATAGACTTCCTCAACAGTTCCTTCACTGAAAAGTTTTTCCACTGAAGTATTCAGATACTTTGCACAGTTAGTTTTAAACTTCTTAGTAGGTTCCTGTGCACCGGTTTCAATCTTCGACAAATAACTTGGGGAGACTCCCAAAGATTTAGCCATATCATATTGTTTTACGTTCAATTTCTTTCTGAGCATGTAGATGTGGTTTTTCATGTATATATACCCCTGCGGACATAATTTTTTGAACTTCCCTACATTCAACAATTTTTGTACAATTTGAAATTCCTGAACCCTTGACACATATCAATACTGATTTTCATTATCAAATAATTCGAAAACTGACCAGATCTGAGCAATTCGGACATTTTCAAACCATAACAGGTTTTTTCCCGCTTTATATCGCCATTTTTATTAAATTATTAATATATATATTTATATTTTAAAATAATATATTTTAATTTTCCTCCGGAATGTCTGAAAATAAAGGGTTTTCTGGACTGGACATCGAAATCTGGACAGATGGAGTCTGCAGAATTTAAAGTGTACGAAAACTTTTCTACAGAAAAAAAAGTAAAAAAGCAGGTTTTGGAAATACACTTTTCCTGCTTTGCCGAATATTGCATTCAGTTCATTTATTTTTAATTCAAAAATGTCTCTTTCTCAAAATGAGATAGACTGATTTTTATCATCAGACAGAGCATCAAAAGTCTTTGCGAAAAGTCATTTTTCAGTGACAGGAAAGAACTTTGTAATAACTTTCTTTACAATATTCTCAAATCAATAATACTGCTTTTCAAATCAACATTTCTGAAATCCCGCATTCCTGCCTTATCACCAGCAAACGACTCAATTACGTTGAAACGCCTGAAAAGACTGACCGCCTGTTAACAAAAACCCTTATATCTGAAGTCCTTTCAAAGCAGCGGGAACTGAACGGACATATGAACATTTGGCTTTCTATTCCGATTTTTTTGGACAAATCTGCAGTTTACTAAAGAAAGATTTTTTCCGATGATTAAAGAACAGGATGCGTCTGGCAAACAGATCTGCATGGATATTTAAATATTTGATTGAGGCGGGCAGATGTACTTAGGGCTATTAATTCAGGATTCCGTACTGTATTTCTGGGGATTCATTCTTTTTCTCTGCATCTGCGGACTGGGATTCTTTGTATACCATCAGTTTCTGATTCCGTACATGGAACTGAAATCAAATGAAGTGGAAATCCCCCCCGATCCGGGTTCAGTTTACGAATTCATTGTAAATGAACTGGACAGATCTGCGGTGTTTACCGTCGGCAAAAATATTGGAAATATTACTACAAAATGCTCTGCCATTCAGGATGACCATCTTGTCTTCCAATTCAAGAAACATCCTACGAATGAAGAATATGATATTATCATTAAAAAGAACGGTTCAGTTCTGATTAAGCCTCCTAGAATGAACCTGTATTCTGTTCTTCAAGGATCAGAAAAGCTCGAAAGTCACGAAATTATCGGTAAGACAGCAGAATTCAGGATAGGAGGAAAAATTGTAAAAGAACGTCTTCCAAGTTATATTGAACTCTCGCTCACAGCAAAATTTATTACGAACAGATCAGGAAAAGAAAGACTTCAGTTTATCTTCACGGTTATCAAATTTCATCCTGGACTGAATCTGAATGTTCCTGATCAGCAGGGAAATTTTCCTTTCGGAAAGGAAGATCAGTTTGCCAAAAGGGAAGCCGTTTCCGAAATCGAAGAGATCTGATTATTCTGTCAGTCTTTCAATCTGAGCACCGAGCATTCTCAGCCTGATATCTATTTCCTGAAACCCTCTGTCTATCTGCCCGATATTGTGAATCTGAGTTGTTCCTTCAGCACATAGGGCAGCTATGATCATAGCCATTCCTGCCCTGATATCGGGTGATGCCACCTTCTGCCCATAGAGTTTTGATTTTCCAATCACGAGAGCTCTGTGGGGATCACAAAGCACGATATGGGCACCCATTCCAATGATATGGTCTACAAAGAAAAGTCTGGACTCGAACATTTTCTCATGGATCATCACAGTTCCCTGACACTGAGTAGCAGTCACTAAAGCAACTGATGTCATATCTGCAGGAAACCCCGGCCAGGGTGAATCATCAATTTTCATAGTAGCCCCATGGTAGTCAGGAATGACTTCCATTTTCTGATCGCGGGGCACAAGAACTCCATTGTCCTGAAAACGGACTTCAATACCCAGTCTGGAATAGACTAAGCGGATCATTCGAATATCGTCCGGATTGACATCCTTTATAAATATCTCTCCGCCGGTAACTGCGGCAAGACTGATAAAACTTCCCACTTCCAGATAGTCGGAACCGATTCGATGAGTGATCTGATCATTCCCTAATGAAATCACCCCTTCAATTGTGAGCACGTTCGTTCCAATCCCGGAAATTTTTGCACCTGCAGAGTTTAAAAATCTGCAGAGAGCCTGCACATGAGGTTCAGATGCTGCATTTCTGAGTATTGTTGTGCCCTGCGCTAGAGTCGCCGCCATCACTGCATTTTCAGTGGCCGTCACAGAGGCTTCATCGAGAAGAATATCTGCTCCAATCAGCCTGGATGCACTGATTTCATAACCGTCCGGGAAAATCTCAATATGAGCTCCGAGCGCCTGCAGTGCATACAGGTGAGTGTCCATCCGTCTTCTTCCAATCTTGTCTCCGCCGGGTCTCGGCAGAAAGACGCGCCCTGTCATCGCAAGAATCGGACCTGCGAGTGTGACTGCTCCTCTGATCCTGCTGCAGAGTTCCACAGGAAGGCTCCCTGTCAGTTCGTCAGGTCTCTGAAAATGGTATACGTTGGGAGATTTTTTAATTACAGTGAATCCGATTGCCTTCATCACGTCCAGAAGCATCAGGACATCGTTTATTTCAGGCAGGTTTTCGAGTACTGCCGACTTGACCATACAGACTGCACCCAGAAGAGGCAGTGCCTCGTTTTTGTTTCCCTGCGGAGTAATCGTGCCTGAAAGTGGATTTTTTCCTGTAATTCTGAAATACTGTGCGCTCATAAAATCAGTCTGAAAAGACCTGCGTTTTTATAAACTTTTTTTTTCAGCGGATCACAAAGAGTGCGAGCTTTGCAAAAAAATTGGGTCTGAATCGCACTGTAGAATTATTGCAGAAGAAAGCAGAAGTTTCGATTGTATATTTTTGAGTTTCACAGTAGTCAATAAAATCCTGTATGGAAAGAAAATGCAGATTGGGAGTATTGTACCAATGATAAGGAAGAAGATCAGTGACAGGAGTTTCTCCGGTAAAAAGAATGCCTGTCCTGATCCGCCAGTATCCGAAATTTGGAAAAACAAGGATTGCTTTTTTGCCGATTCTTAATGATTCCTTAATTACATTTCCCGGATTTTTGGTTTCCTGCACAGTCTGATTCAGGATGACATAATCGAAACTTTTGTCGAGATGATGATCGAGTCCACTGTCCAGATCACCGTGATGAACGAGAACTCCTTTTTCTATGCATTTGTAAATGCAGTCTTCATTTTTCTCGAGACCCTGCCCTTTGATTTTTTTTTCTTTCAAAAGAGCAAGAAGTCTCCCGTCACCGCACCCGAGATCCATCACTCGGCTCTGTTCCGGAATCAGATTGTAGATGAATTTGAAATCAAGTCTCTCAAAAGACTTCATTTTCCTTTCCTAGAAAATGATAAATTAAGTGATGCTGTTCCTTATTGTAGATCAGAAACGAATCATGTCCCTTCGGAAAATCAATCTCGCAGAAGGTCACAGGTATGGCGTTGACTTCGAGAGCTTTAACTATTTCTCTCGACTGATAAGTAGGGTAAAGCCAGTCGCTGTTGTATGCAATCACCAGAAATTCACATTTCACGGAGGCCAGATTTTGTGCAAGCTCTCTTCCTCTTCCAAGACTGAAATGATCGAGTGCCTTAGTGACATAGATATAGGAATTTGCATCAAATCTGTCTACGAAACTTTCGCCCTGATAAATCAGATAACTGCCCACTGCAAAATCTGTAGACTGAATATTTCCCTTGGGGGGTTTTCTTCCGAATTTATCTCTCATCACTTCATCGGAAAGATAGGTGATATGACCGACCATTCTCGCAAGTGCCAGACCTTTTTTGGGAGCCTTTTCAAAATTGCCCTCATTCCAGTTCGGATCGTACATAATTGCCTGACGTCCGACCTCATTGAATGCAATCTGCTGAGCAGAATGTTCTGCGGCTGATGCAAGACAGATCGCCTTTTTCATCATTCCGGGGTAACCGACTGCCCACTGCAGAACCTGCATTCCGCCCATAGAACCGCCGGCAACACAGTAAAGTTTTTCGATTCCCAGATATTCAATCAGCTTTTTCTGAGCATTTACCATATCTGAAATGGAAACAAAAGGGAAACTTGAAGAATACGGTTTTCCTGTTTTCGGATTTACGGAAAGCGGACCTGAACTTCCCTTGCATCCGCCGATCACATTGGTAGAAATGATATAATATTTATCTGTATCAAATGCCTTGCCAGGACCGACATAGTCTTCCCACCATCCGGGTTTGACACTGTCCTTATGGTAACCGGCAGCATGTGCATCTCCTGAAAGAGCATGACATACGAGAATTGCGTTCGATTTGTCACTGTTCAGCTGACCGTATGTTTCGTATGCGATTTCCAGAGGAGAAATCACTGACCCGTTTTCGAGCACAAGTTCACCCACTGACTGAATGAATGTTTCAGTAATTCCGACTGATTTTTTTTCCTGACTCATGATGGCAGTAAAACGCGGAACATCAAGTTCCGCATTCATTTTTTTCATACTTGTTTCAACGCCTCATCCAGATCAGTGATGAGATCGTCGATGTGTTCCAGGCCTACTGAAAGACGGATAAAATCAGGAGTCACTCCAGTGGACTTCTGTTCTGCTTCTGTCAGCTGAGAATGTGTTGTAGATGCAGGATGAATCACGAGTGACTTTGCATCACCCACGTTTGCAAGAAGAGAAAACAGTTCCAGTTTATCAATAAATTTCTTAGCCTCAGGCACTCCGCCCTTGATTCCGAAACCTACAATTGCACCAAACATTCCTTTCTTGAAATATTTCTTTGCAAGACCGTGATTTTTGTCTGAACTCAGTCCAGGATAGTTGACCCAGGAAACTTTCGGATGCTTGGACAGATGTTCTGCAATCTTCATTGCATTTGAAGAATGACGTTCCATTCTGAGAGGAAGAGTTTCCACTCCCTGAAGAATCTGCCATGCGTTGAAAGGAGAAATACATGCTCCGATGTCTCTCAGTCCCTGAACTCTCGCTTTGATGATGTACGCAATGTTCACTCCGCCGAAAGGTTCAAATTTTCCGAATACATCCCAGAACTTCAGACCGTGATAACTCGGATCCGGCTCGGTGAAATTCGGGAACTTTCCGTTTCCATAATTAAATTTTCCTGCATCTATAATGATTCCGCCGATGGACGTTCCGTGTCCTCCGAGAAACTTTGTCAGGGAATGAACTACAATGTCGGCACCGTGCTCAATCGGATTCACAAGGTACGGTGATGCAAGTGTATTGTCCACAATGAACGGAACACCGGATTCATGTGCGATCTTTGCAATTGCTTCAAGATCAAGTGTATCGAGTTTAGGATTTCCTAATGTTTCACAGTAGAAAGCTCTCGTTTTGTCATTGACTGCCTTTCTGAAATTTTCAGGATTGGACGGATCTACAAAATGAACCTTGATCCCCATTTTCGGGAATGTATAATGAAACAGATTGTATGTCCCTCCGTAGAGTGATGCAGAAGATACAACCTCGTATCCGGATTCTACTATGTTCAGAATTGCAAGAGTTTCTGCCGACTGACCGGATGCAGTTGCAAGAGCAGCAACCCCGCCTTCGAGCTGTGCAACTCTGTTTTCGAGAACATCAGTAGTAGGATTCATCAGTCTTGTATAGATATTTCCGAATTCCTGAAGACCGAAAAGTCTCGCTGCATGATCAGTGTCCTTGAACACATACGATGTGGTCTGGTATATCGGCACTGCTCTTGAAGTTGTAGTAGGATCTGCACTTTGTCCGCCGTGCAGAGCTATAGTATCCTGATGAAATTTTCTTCCCATTCAAATTACTCCTGTAAGAAATTTGAGACCGGTCTCCCTATACAGTGCCGGAATCGTTGATAGATCTATGCTTGCAGTACCCCTTTTCCGGTCAACCAAGATTCCAATAAATTGGAAAAAACGTTTGCTATATTAGAATAAAGTTTCGAACGGCACTTTCAGACTTGCACTGTATCTTCCGTTTTCCAGAAAAGAATTCATAGTGCCTCCGATGGAGTCAGCTCTTTCCTGAATGCTTCCTGTGCCTACTCCCTTCCTGCCAGATTCTGAATATGCCGATTCCGAATTCATTTCCATTATAAAATATCCTTCCACCTGGAAAAATTTCCACTCCGAAATTCCTTTTCCGTACTTCAGATCATTTGTGGAAATTTCCTTGCAGATGAGGAATATCACTTCCCTTCTGAATACTGAGATCTTCAGATCCGTTTCATCTTCCAGTTCCCCGTTCAACTCACAGGAAACCGTTCTTCCTGCATGATAATATCTCTCTATTATATATAGTTGTATTGAATCCATAAAATTCTTTTCGATGTTTTCAGATTCTGTGCCGGAAAGCATATTTGACTTGAGATGAAATACTGCCTGCTCTGCAGTGTCTTTCAGAAGGCCGAGATCATCGAGACTCACAGTTTCCGAATGAATAAATTTGTTCAGACGGAAAATAATGTCCACAAGATCCGCCCCCAGACTGTCATGATTGTAAGTATGAATCCTTTCGATTTCCTTTCTCATTCTGTGTTCTGCATCTTTTTTGGTCATCTGCAGATCCTTTTCCGCCTTCTCTGCAGTGAGGATTTTCTCTTCCTTCAGCACATTTACAAAATCTCCCAGTGCAAGAGAAAGAAAGATGATCTCGATCAGAGAACCCAGTTTGATTCCCTGAAATGTGTAAAGGCTGTGATCGATGATTCCGAAAAATCTTGCCCTGTTCAGAATCAGTGCGATGAGAAGAATGCTCACTGCAAGAATATAAAACTTTGCCGGCCTGTGCCTATCCTTCAGGAAACTGTAGGAAGAAACAGCAGTAAGAAAAAGACAAATGAAAATAGTGAATGCTGCCTGCACCCTGACCATAATTCTATATTCAGTAAAAACAGCCGAAAAAGCGAGAAAAAAACTGAGAACAGACAAAAAGATGAACTGCAGATGAAGTTTTCTGTAATTTTTTTCCATGATAAGAAATCTGTCTGAAAAAAGGAGAAGTGATCCAGTCAAGAGAGGCATAAAGATCACAGGGGTCAGATCAAAAAAAATCGGATACTCAGGCCATAGAAACTGGAAATTCAGACCGTCTGCAGACCCGGAATACAGAGCAGTAAAAAGAATATGAGACACATAATAGAGATAAACATTGTCCCTGATGGAGAAAAAAAGCAGAAGATTATATATGATAAGTGCAGCGATAATACCGTAATAGGCTCCAAAGAAAAAATTTTCCAGATTTATCTTCTCGAAAAATCTGTCAGGTTTCCAGATGACTGTCGGAACTGTCAGAAGTCCTCCGGTCTGAACCTTGATGAATACTCTCAACGTCTGATTTGTCGGAACTGTCATCCTGAATGCAAAATTCCTGTACTTTATATCCCTTCCTTGGGAAAAAGGAATATGATCTCCTGATCTGCGGACGCTGCACTCAGACAGGATTTCACCGCAGATATGAACCTCTATATTGTCCAATAAAGGATACTCTATTTCCATTATTCTTTCCGAAAAAGAGGAAATATTTTTCAGACTGAAATGGATCCAGACAGGGCTGTTCTGAAAATTGTCCTTGATTTCTGAATCAGAATGCAGTGATGGAAGCACTGCAATTTCCTTAAGAGTCATTGAACTGTGAAGATCTGAAAAAAACTCTGCATTTTTTCCTATGATAATCTTATCATCCTCTGTCTTATCACTGATCTGTATTTCTTTTGCAGAGACAGTAAATACAGTCAGACAAAAAATAATGAAAAATATTTTTTCCATCATTATATTCCTCTGACTTCAGAAATCAGCTCACCTCTGTTTTTTACATGAAGTTTCTCATATATATTTCGAATATGATTTCTGACAGTATTCACCGATATCATAAACTGCTCTGCTGTTTCTTCTGCAGTCTTTCCTTTTACAATCAGATCCACAATCTGCTTTTCTCTTTCCGTAAGAGAATCCATTTTTTCATTTTTCTTTTTTTTGAAAGCTTTCTGCACTCTGAATGCAATCATTGGAGAAATCACTGATCCCCCTGAAAGAAAAATTTCTGCAGCCTCCTTCAGACGGAAAAAATCTGTCTTTAAAATATATCCCACTGCACCGTTTTCCAGTGCACTGAAGATTGCATCATCGGAACTGACTCCGGTCAGCATGACGATTCTTGCTTCAGGGTGTCCTTGTGAAATGATTCCAGCAAGGTCAATTCCGGACATATCACGCAGATGGATGTCCAGAAAATACAGATCAAATTTTTTTTCAGCACCGGACTTGATATATTCCTCCGCTGACTGAAAAAAAAACAGGGAAAAGCCTTCTATTCCTCCAAGCTCTTCCTCCACGATCTTCCTGTATTTTTCTTCATTTTCCACAACTGCAATTCTTTTCTTTTTCAGATCTGCCAAAACAATCCTCCGTTCATCCGCATCCGCCGCACCCACCACAGCCTCCGCCTCCGCAGGAAGCCCCGCATCCTCCGCCGCCGTCAATACCCGCATCAACTCCGCCTGCGGAAGAAATATCGGCTCCTGTTCCATCATTTCCTCCGGGAGAAAAACCTCCCCCGGAAACTCTGTTTCTCCTTTTTTTCTCATCGTCAGTATCGTCATCAGAAAAGATGACACTGATCAGAATCCCGACGATCCAAGGGAAAAAAAACATAAAGAACAGTCCGACAAATCCCCCTGCCCCGCAGTTTTCAGTAAAAAATCCTAAAATAGACAGACTTAATATTTTTTTAATGCTCCCGAAGCTGTACTTTGGGAAAACCCAGTTTTCAGCAAGATTCACTCTCTGATGAAAAAAATCATTCTTCCTGTCCTTCAGATCAGGCCAGAATTCAGTGTCCGGAAATTCAAGAAAATACTTATAATATATATTTATAGTGTATTCATACATATTATTGTATTTCTCTTTTTCCAGTTTCCCTCCCAGAGACGGATTGTGATGAATTTCCCGATTGAGAGTGTCTCTGCAGAAATCTTTCCAGTATGATTCGGTATAAAGCATATGAAGATGCCATACCTGATCCAACTGATCGGAAGGTGAGCAGGAAATATTTTCTGCACAGATCAGATAAATGAACTTTTTGTACTCTTCAATCGCTCTTTTGGCATAAAGAAGAGTCCATCCGTTTTCGTGTGCAAGTTTTGCAGAGAAAGGAAATTCAGCCCCTTTCACATCCAATTGAAATTCTCTGATTCTGTTCCACAGTTCTTCATTCTGTTCTGCTTTCATATTCTTCTCCTGTATCAAGTCTTTCGACCGCCGAAGATTCTTTCTGAATTCTTCGTATACACAGAGTATCCGATGATTGAACAAGTATTTCAATAGTCAGATTTGACTATTTGTGAATATCAGATTTTCGGGCATATTCGACGGCGGCCTCAGGTCTGTCAAACTCACCTTTTCGGAGAAGCTGCTTATGAAATTTTTCTTATTTTTCCATGTTTTTTAATGTATGGTTCACCGAAAAACTCAATCAAAAAAGAAGCTCCTCTTCCTTAGATTCTTCCTTTCCCAGATTGGAAAATGAAATTCCCAGAAGTCGGATTTTTTTGCCGGAAAAATTTTCTCTGAAAAGTTCAAGAGACTCTCTGAATATTTCTTCTTTCAGATTATAGAGATCTTTTCTGCTTTTGGATCTCGTGACTTGAGTGAAGTCACTGTATTTGATCTTCAGTGTCAGAGTTCTGCCGAATACACGGTCTCTGGACGCACGTTCAAAAAGTCTGTCGGAAAGACGAAGCAGTTCCGAAATCGCTTCCTCCTCGGTGGAGATGTCTTTTTCAAATGTGTCCTCTGTGCCGAGAGATTTTCTTTCATGATAAGAAGAAACTTCCGATGTATCCAGACCCCTCACAATTCTGTAATAGTATCCTCCTGCCTTTCCAAAATTTCTCTGCAGGAACTCAAGCGGCCTTTCCCGAAGATCCGCCCCGTTTTTGATCCCGAGTGAAAGCATTTTCTTTTCAGTGACTTTTCCGATTCCGTAAAATTTTCCGATAGGAAGACAACTCATAAAATCCACAGCCTCTTCCGGCAGAATGACCTTGAAACCGTTCGGTTTATTGTAGTCGGAAGCAATCTTTGCCAGAAATTTCCCATAGGAAATTCCGACAGATGAGGTAAGTCCAGTATCTTCTAAAATCCTCTGCTTGATCTCGCGGGCAACAGTCATTGCATAGGGATAATTTTTTTTGTTCAAAGTCACATCCATATAGGCTTCGTCGAGTCCCATCGGTTCCACCAAATCAGTGTACTCATAAAAAATGCTTCTGATTTTTTTTGAGACTTCCTTATAAACCTGAAACCGAGGGTAGATGAAAAGTGCATTTGGACAGAGTTTAAACGCCTGTCTCGAAGGCATTGCAGAACGGATTCCGTATTTTCTCGCCTCGTAGTTTGCAGTGCAGACTACGCTTCTGGAATCAGGAGGTCCGCTGATGACGACAGGTTTTCCTCTGTATTCGGGAAAATCCCTTTCCTCCACACTTGCATAAAAAGCATCCATATCCAGATGTATGATTTTTCGGGAAAAGATCCTGTTCTCATCCATAGATATAACTTTTTATTTGCTATATAAAAGTAAAGTATTAAAATACAATTTTCCAATCATGCAGCTTGTGCGTTATGCCCGGCTGGAATCTGTGGACAGGGGAATCAAAA
>JBPOJG010000211.1:0-1829 GCA_052033835.1 Spirochaetota bacterium | reverse complement strand
AAAGCACGGCCGCAAACAGAGACACTAAAATTAAAATATATTTTTTTATCATGGTTTTCCCCAATTAAAGACAGTTTTTTCAGCACCTGACAGTTTTTTTCTTTTTAAGAAGACTTCCCCGTTCGACAGTCTTCTTTATATAGTCAGGAGCATAGGGCACTTTGCATTCAGTGCCTCCCATTTCCACATGTATTTTTCCGATTCTTTCTGCGGTTTTTTCACATTTTTCCTTCAACGGAGCAATGTATGATCCGACACTGATAATAAATGTATTTATAGCATATTTTGTTCTGTTCGGAGCAGTTTTGATGTCCTTTTCAGCCCGCAGTATCAGTTTTTCAAAAAGCTTCAGATCCAGTTCTTCGTTTTTTTTATAAGTGGCGACAGCAGCCAGAGATGCCCATCCAGACGATGAAATGTTGTCCTTGTCTGAATCAATCCATTCCAGACCAAGTTCGATTCCAAAAGGACTTTCTGCCGTAACCCATGCAACCGTATATTCAGAGAGCATATACCAGTATGCTTTCTTTGCCCAGTTTTCCAAATCCTTCTTCTTCATTTTTTTTTCATCCGCAATGAGGCCTGCCAGATACATTGCATCCGAATTTCCTGAATTATAAAGCTCTAAAGAAAGTTCATAATTTTTTTTTACTTTCTTCATGATTTTTTTTAGATCCTGAACCTTTACTCCAAAATACGGCTCTTTTGCCCCGTGTTTAAGAAAGGTTTTTTTTGTGCTTTCACTGCCCATTTTTTCCAGTTCTCTTAAAATCTCTGCCGCCGTCATAACGATTGATTCAAATCACTTGACCGGATTCGTCAAGTAAAAATGCTGAAGGCAGAATGAATAGATTCAGTTTAGCGTATTCCCCCTGTCCGAATGACACATTCCTTTTTTATCATCTTGTTCATGAAAAACTTTCTTCGATCTTTTCCATTCAGGAAGAACTTCACGATGTAGAACATCTGAATCAGGCAGCTGAAAAAAAAGTTTATGATATTACTAAACTCTCCTTTTTCGCATTCTTTCATTTCTCAGACAGATATGTTCTCTTAAATTCCGGCTCAGCTCTCGGCAGAGGGTGCGGACCGATTCTAGTCAAAAAGAAAGGAAGAAAAATTCCGGAATTGGAAAAATGCAGGATCATCGTTCCGGGACTTCTCACAACAGCAAATCTTCTTCTTCAGATTTATGCAGGCACAAAGATGAATCCGGTTCCGGTCAGATATGATCTGATAGCTCGGCAATTGACAGGAGAAGAGGCCGATCTGGGACTGATCATTCATGAGGAGAGATTTACCTACAAGGAAAAAGGACTGGAGATCGTGCAGGATCTGGGAGATTTCTGGGAAAAACTTTCAGGGCTTCCGATTCCTCTTGGGGCAATTGCAGTCAGAAGAGAGATGGATAAATCTCTTCAGAAAGAAATAGACAGAACCCTTAGGAGAAGTCTCGAGCTTGCCTGGGCAAATCCCGAAAAAGCACAGAAGTATATTCTGGAAAACTCTCAGGAAAAAAATCCTGAGGTTGTACAGTCTCATATCAATCTGTATGTGAACTCGTTCACTGAGGATCTGGGAACTGAGGGGAAAAAAGCAGTTTTGGAACTGCAGAAACGTGCATTTCAGGCAGGAATTCTGACATCCGAAATAAAAGACCTTTTTCTCCATTGAATAGATGTTGATAAATTATTTTTGATTTTTAAAAAAAGTACGTTACTTCAAAATGGTCAGGCTCAATATCCAATTCAACTCCCAAAAAACAAGGAATGAAATGAGGAATTTATGAGCTTTAGAAAGAATACAGTGATTTTCTCTTTTTCAGTTAT
>JBPOJG010000268.1:0-7725 GCA_052033835.1 Spirochaetota bacterium | reverse complement strand
TTCTTCTTGACAGCTTTGTTCTGATTTTGTATTCTTCTTCATGCGGAGTTCTCCTGTTTTTATTGCCAAATACATTATTCGGCGGACTCCGTTTTTGTAAACCCTAACGATTCAGGGGACTAGTTCTTTCTTTCCGTCCATTATTATATGATATCTATCCAAAATGAAAGGTAACTGCTAAAATTATCCCAGATTTGCAAACTAGTATAATTGGACTATCCCTACGACAAAACTGCACAAAACAAAACGATGAAAAAACTGAATCGGGATACATAATAATGAAAACTTGCTTAGTCCGACTTTTTGCGCACAGACCACAAATAATCCTTCCCCTCCTCATCTTCCTTTTCTCCTGTGCAGAACGAAAACAGGAGCGGATCAACAACCTGATCCAATACGGAGAATACACGACACTCGAAAATTACGAGGATGGCACAGTACCGGATGCGGCTGTGCATCCGGAAAAATATGATTGGAAAAAGGTAAAGGACAATGAAAAATATTTCAAGGACAAGAAGGTCAATTTTGTAAGGATTTTAATACCGAAGAACAGTTTTGAGGATCCTGTCTTGTATTTGAACCGGACGGATTATGAATTTTCTGTCTTTGCCAGAAATCAAAAAATCTACAGCTTTGGAAAAATCAAAGACACTGATCCATTCTCTTTTTCCGGATTTCTCTGGCATATCGTGGATATGCCGAATCTTCAGAATGAATATGCATATATTATTTATAAATCTAATTATCATCTATATTATGAAATGACTTATGGGAGCAAATTCGAAATCATCCAGTTTCTCTACGATATATCTGCCACGGGAATCATTGTCAACAATGTCGGTTTTCTGCTCGGGATTATATTTTTCATTGTGGCAGTCATTCGGAAATTGGACAGTTTCTATCTCTCCCTGAGTCTGTTTTACATTTTCATCAATATCTGGATGCTTCTTATCAATCATGCTGCGCAGTTTTTTCTGGTCATGAACTCTGTAAAGTATCAGATAGAACTGATTTCTCTTTTTCTAGCCGCCCCATTCAATCTGATTTTTGTCAGCCATATTGTTTCCGGAAGAGCAAGAAATATTATCAGAATCTATTCTCTTCTATTCTTTCTTTTTACTCCGTCTTCATTGGTTCTGCATTATCTTCATATTGTCCCGATCGACAGTTTTCTTCTTCCTTTCAATATGCTGACACTGTTTACCATAGTTCCTTACTTTATATATATCATATATCTGGCATTTTCCGGAAATTTCGAAGCAAAGATTCTTACTTCCGGAATAATATCTTTGATTATTTTTGCCATACATGATGCTTTTATCGTAATGAATGTAATCCATGTACAAGATCAATTACGAATCTTCTGGGGTGTCCTCGGATTCATACTCTCATTAAGCGGTATTGCGGTTTACCGTGTAGTGAAAATGCATCTGGAACTTCAGGAGAAAAACGAAACACAGAGAAAGCTGATCAAGTCCTATGCCCGATTTGTTCCGGAGCAGCTTCTGTATTTTCTCGGAAAGAATATAGTGACTGATATCAACTTAGGGGATGCTGTGGAAAAGGAAATGGCTATTCTTTTTTCAGACATCAGATCTTTCACTGCACTTTCGGAAAATATGACGCCTGATGAGAACTTCGGGTTCATCAATTCCTATATGGCGGTTATGGGACCCTGCATCAGAAAGAACAACGGGTTCATTGACAAATACATCGGCGATGCGATCATGGCTCTTTTCCCGGAGAAGCCGTCCGATGCGATCGATGCGGCCATTGATATGCTCGATGAACTGCATTCTTTGAATCTGAAGCGAAAGGAAAAAGGCTTTATGCCGATTTCGATAGGTATAGGAATTCATATCGGCACACAGATGCTCGGAATCATCGGAGAGAAAGAAAGACTGGAAGGAACTGTAATTTCCGATGCAGTGAACACTGCTTCAAGGCTGGAAAGTCTGACAAAATCCTATTCGTCTTCACTGCTCGTCAGTATGGATCTGATAGAGAAAATTTCGGACAGATCCAAGTATCATTACAGAATGGTGGATACTGTAAAAGTAAAAGGAAAGAACAAGGCAGTGCAGATACTGGAAATCCTAAACGGAAACTCAAACAGAATCATTGATCTTAAACTGAAGACGAAAGAATCCTTTGAAGAAGGAATTTCTCTTTACTTCAGACGAGACTTCGAATCTGCAAAGAAAAAATTTGAAACTGTCCTTGCTGAAGATCCAAAGGACAAGGCTGCAGAAATATATTTCCATAGATGCTCCCATTACTCAAAGAATGGAATTGATCCCGACTGGGACGGTGCAGAGAAACTGGACTTTAAGTAAGAACAGAAGATCTGCTGATGGATTCTTAAAAAAGCATTTACAATTTTCAGGAATACCTGACACTTTGATCTATGGAAAACGCAGTTATTCAAAAATACATTTCTCCGCTGGTAGCTAAAGAGCTTTTTAAAAACGAAGAAGATGCAGTTCGTGAATTGGTTCTTGCTTATATTTCAGGAAAAATCACTGATCTTACAGCTGGAATCCGTTTTTTTGAGGAGAAGCATAAAATGCAGTTTCAGCAGTTTCAGGATTTCGTAAAAATGGAAATTACTGACTTCAAAAATATCCAGGGGGACAAAAAAAAGATTTCCAGACTGATAATGGAACATGAAGATGATCTGCAGGACTGGAAGGCCAAAAGGGAAATCTTAGAAAGCTGGCTTGGCATTCATTGACATCATCCCGGCTTTTACTGATTATCATTTCCGCATTGGAATCCTCGCGAATCTGCAGAGAAGCTGTCATCGAAGAAATTCAGGAGTTTTCTGTAAAAAAGTTTTTAATAAAATTACGGACAAATTTAAGAAATGAACTTAAACTGCAGATCAGGATATATATTAATGAATCCCACATTGATTATTCTTACCAAGTTTTTGATGATTCTCCTCTGATGAGATGGTACAATTCAGAGCACTTTCCTGAAATTTCAACATATCCGAATCATTTTCATCATTATAATGGGCAAGTAATGGAATCTCCTCTGACTGGTGACGTAGAAAAAGACATCGAAATTGTTCTCAATTTTCTGACAGAAGAAGATTATTCCGTGAAATAAATTTGTATTTTTTTTGACCTGTGCCAATGCTTCTTCTTTTGTTCCGCTGAATTTGAATTCACCTCCGCCGTTTTCAATGACAGCATCTATTCTGCCGCTGTTTGTTTTTACACAGTCTGTCAGGACAAGCCTGTCGCGAACCAAACTTTTGACTCTGTCGAATTCTGAAAAACCCAGCGTGATTCTTATTCGTGCAAAAAATTCTTTGCCGGAGGAAATCGGCAAGGCATTTATTGAGGTAATACTTTCCAAAAAAAGCCTTGCACCAATCAGTACCTTTCTATAAATTTGAACTTGGTTGAGGAGTGAATACTGTGGAATTGTTTGCAAAAGACGACTCGTTCAAAGAATACGAAAAATACAAAAAGCTGCGTGAGGAATTCAAGGATGCAAACGTCGAAATGACTGACAAGATTGATTTAAAGACTTCGGATCCTAAAAATATCAATTATTCAGAAGTTCATATAAACATTTATGAGCAAGTCGGTCTTGGGAAAGATTGGCGTGTGGAAAAAAGTCAAAAATCATCGGAGCTGAAAAAGCTGTTACTGGATTTAATGCCGTGTCTGAAGGACTTGACCCTTATCCGGACAAAAGCATAAAGTCAAAAAATATTCTACAAGTTATTCTGTCATTTTTCAGGAAAAGATGAAACTTTCAGAAATTGAAATTACCGGAAGGCTCTGTATTTTTCTTCGTAAGATTTCCTGTATTACGATGGAAGATTATTTAGAAAATCTGAAAGAAGATTTCTATGACAGGATGAATGAACCAAGTTTCAGATTCTATTCCGCATTTTTAAAGAGAAATAGAAGTATGAACTCATATCCTTTAGTTTCTGAAGATGACTTGAATCCGGAAAATATTTCTTCATTAAGTGCAGTAAGGTTTAAGCGACTGAAACAGATATCTGAGGATGTTTACAGTTTTTCTCTGAAGTCTACCGGATCAGACATTTCCAAAATTCTTGAATTTGCAAAAAATGAAAAATTGGAAAGGGTGATTGTATTTAATTCTAACGATCTGCTTCGGGATGAGAAGCGCATATTAAAAATAATGAAAATGAATTCATTTTTATATAACAGAGATACGAATCTGTACTATGCAGGAAATCTGTTCAATCCAACCGGATATATCAGAAAAAATAAACTGGATATGGTGCTGAAAGGAAAAGCTCGACTTTGCTCGCCATCAACTTTCCGAATGATTGAGCTTGAACTCGATCAGGAGTTCAGTTCAAATCTTGTGACAATTAAGTATGCGAAGGAAGCTGTCTGAACCATGACTGCCAGCTATTCCCCTAGCCGCTTTGCAGCAATCTCCATTTCGCTGTAGGAAAATTCCTGCTCGACTTAAAATAGACAAGAAATGTAAAATGAATTTATGCCATCCACGGAATTCAAAATAAACTATAAAGAAGTTCTGCTTAAAATTGATTCTCTGCCGGAAGATACATCGCGGCAGCTGTTGGAATACATTGATTTTTTGTGGGAAAGGTATGGAGCAAATAAATCTGATCTGTCGGACTCTGATCGATTGGAGCTGAATAGGCGAATTAAAAAATATGAAGATTATCCGGAAACAGCCTGCAGTCTGGAAGAATTGATTCTTGAGATGGAGGATGAATTAGGAGAGAAGCTATATCCTTGAAAAATAAGATCAAAATTTCAGAAGATGCAAAGCAGGATTTAAAAGATGCCGTAAGATGGTATGAATCTCAAGAAAAAGGAGTGGGAAAAGAACTTGCAAAAGAAGTCGTTGAAAAATAGAACAAATAGGAATAAAACCTGAATCTTATTCTAAAGATTCTTATGATGTAAGAAAATCCAGTCTCAAAAAATTTCCCTACTTTATATTTTATATCATTCAACTCCCTTTCGTCTTGATCATTGCAATTTGGCATAAAAGCAGAAACCAGGAAGAAATTTTTCAAAGATCTGAAAAACTGAAATAATATTTGCATTACAAAACCTCCCTGCTTCGTGTTTGGCTCCAAGCAGAAAATAGTTTTCCTCGCACATCAGAACTGATTCGTTTTGATCAGCGACATCAATTCACCGTTCTGGATAGAGAAAGCCTGATGCGAACCGGCAAACTAGTGTAACGGATGTCTGAATGCGGATCAAATCCAGAGATTCCCGACGGGAATTTTGAAACAAGAAACAGTCTATTATGAATTTTCTTTTGGACACCAATATATGCATTCATTTTTTAAACGGCACATCGGCTTCAGTAAAGGAAAAAATCACAGCTCAGAATCATAAAAACATTTATCTTTGCTCAATTGTAAAAGCAGAACTGTTTTTTTCACCTCAACCCATCTTCACGACTCCAAAACTCTACTTTACCCCCACCCAGCAGACCACAATTTTACCCGCCAAGCTTTGAAAGCCGGCTGCCTGAAAGGCTTTGTAAAATTGTGTCGTGGAATCCGACTAAATGCTTTCTCTCTGACAGAAAAGCATTTTCCTCAGCCCCTCTCTGAGACGTTAGGAGTGCCGCCCGTTTTGCTATCGCAAACCCCCGCAGGCCTCGCCGGGTGAGGAGAATTAAGCGGTTACGTTATTCTCCAGCAATTTGTATGCCTGTTTACTTAATATTTCGATTTCGTCATGCAGCATATTAACCGAGTCAACCAGACTCAATGTTGTTGAATCAATACTAGACATAGCTTTTGAGATTTCTTGGTTTCCAACCATTTGCTCATTGGCAATATGCCCGATTTGTTCTGCCATCTCACTTACTTTATCAAATGTGTCTTTCAGTTTTTTGTTCAATTGATCCTGTGAGTCTACAAATTGCTCTAAACTCAAAACTTCTTTTTCTATTTGACCCAGTTCAGTAGTTTGTTTTTCAACTTTTACCTTGACTTCCTTTGAAAATAAAGTTCCGTTTTCTATTTTATGTCCCGATTCTTTGACTATTTTTGCAATTACATTTGCATTAACCGAAGATTTATCTGCTAATTTTGCAACCTCTTGAGCAACAACAGCAAATCCTCTACCGTGCTCACCGGCTCTAGCAGCTTCAATAGATGCATTCAGAGCAAGTAAATTAGTTTGATCTGCAATCTCTGACATCATTTCATTGATTTCGATAACTTTACTAAAAGAAGTTTTTAATTCATCATGAATCGCATTCAATTTGTCAACAGAGATTACTACTTCCCTACTGTAATTGGCACTCACTCTCACGTCTTTTGCAATCAATTCTGTTTTCTTTAATACAATTTCACTTGTCTTGCGCATATCGGAAAAATCTTTATCTACGATTTTAATTCTATCCATCTGGTCTTTTACGAGTGAAGCAGAATTTTCAGATGAGTTGGAAAGTTCTTCTACAGAAGCAGAAATTTCTTCTACAGAAGCCGCCTGACTTTGTGATTGCGTACTCAGGTGTGTTGATTCTGATTCCAATTTAGAAATTGTATTTGCCAATACTTGTGCTGATTCTAGAATTTTATTTGAATTACTTTGTAATAACGCCTGAGATTTAAAAGAATCTACCAGCATTTCTTTCAAATTTGTCTGCATACTTTTGACTAATCGTACAACGAAATTATAACAAAAAATCATAGCAAATAAAAATAGTATTTTTTTGATTTCAACACTTAAATCAATTGTATTCCTATCTGTAATCACAATTTTATTGTCTAAAATATAGGGTGCACCCCATTTAATAGCTAACAGAATACTGATAGCATAAACAATAGAGCTAAGTCCCCCGATTATCGTGACGAGTTTTGAACTATATAGAAAGCCGGAATAGATTGCTAGAAAAATATATATACAATAGAAGATACTTTCATAAACAGGTTTACTCGAATCATTGGGTGCATTGGAAATTATCCCTAGGTAATAAAATATAGTGATAGTTATGAGGTCTAAGTAAATGACGTTGTATACCCATTGTTTAGGGATTTCGTTACTTTTTTTGAGACTGAAAACTAAGAATAGATTTAAAGAAAAATAGAGGGCTGTTCCGATTAGATAGAAAATGGTATCCGGCTTACCAATTGTAGTCAGTGTAGCTAATAAAAAAACGATAGACAATCCGTATCGAATCTTTATTATATATTGAATACCTCTTTTTAGATATTCTCTGTCAAATTGTTCTAAAACTTCATTTTTGGATTCCATGCTTTACCTCTAATTGATCCTTATAGGAATTGAATAGATTTGAATTCGAAACTATGCCGACATTAGTTTCCGTCAAGAAGTTTTAGATGTTTCTTATTTGCGCATCAGCGGCTAATCGGATGTAAACTATACATTTTTTTCAGAGAACGTGTAAAATTTAATCAATTTCTCTATGTAAAAAATGAGTCTGATTGCGACCTTTTTCTTTGGCTAAATAGAGAGCCCTATCGGCAAGATTAATTAGTTCATCGATTGATTCTGAGCTGGGAATCAAGCAAACACAACCAATGCTTACTGTATAATTGAAATCAGGATTCAGATCATAAAGTACGGGACTCTCAGAAAGTGATTTATGAATTCTTTCTGTAACAATAGTCGCAGCATCCCTCGTAATATGAGAAAGTAAAACAGCAAATTCCTCTCCACCCATACGACAAAATAGATCGTAAGGACGAATAGAATTTTTAACGTT
>JBPOJG010000083.1:0-16171 GCA_052033835.1 Spirochaetota bacterium | reverse complement strand
GAAAAGAAGATCAGAGTTTTTCTGTTTCTTTTTTTCTGGAGAAAAATTAATAAATTGTTTCCGGAAATAAATTTTTTATCACCTTAAAATAATTTATTTCTGTCCAGTAAATGGGGGAAGGCATAGTTTGCGGGATTTCCTCCGCATCTGCCATAGTCAGGATCATAGGAATAACTTCCGTTCAGAAAGATTCTTCCGCCTGTATCTAAGTTTACGTACTGCTGTGCAGGTTTCTGGATATTGACTACTGGAGGATCGTTGTAGTCGTGAATGTCCAAAACCTTGACATCAAAGATGCTGGATGTACCGGACACATCCGTGTCAATCGGAGTCAGATTGCCATTCTGCTGGTTGATAGAAAATGCGTTGATCATCTTCGATGCCCCTGCACTCTGCTCTCTGTAGGGAACGTAGAGAAAATGGTTTGTGGGGTCCCTATGCAATCTGTCAAAATGGAAGCCTAAATCATAATAAGTCTCAAAATTACAATTCTGAATTGTTGGAGATAAATTGGTAAGCTGAACCTGAGGCGCCCCTGCAGAAGAACATTTATTAATATTCCTAAATTGTCTCACATCGTTTGGACTCCATACTGAATTGTTTTTAAAGGTGGAATAGCCATACAAAAAGCTTTGACTCAGATCCAAATTAGTATACGAATGTAATGATCCATCGACACCATATAAAAAGCTTCCTGAATTTAAAACAGATGATGCCAAAGATACATTTCCGTAAGAATCTATAGAATATCTGTCAACAGCATAAAAATGGGCGAGAAAGGAAGCATTGTTAGAACAGTGCTTATTCAACATCAACTTATTACAATTCGAGAACTCATTGATATAACGAACATCAAACGATGTTCCTAAGGGATTAAGGTAGATCAAGTTTTTATACAGACCTATTGGAGTAAAAGTATCATATTCTGTCGTTCCAGTCATAGAATTGTAAAAAGGAAGATCTATCCGATTAGAGAGCCCAATATCAAATGTAGGTTCATAGTAACTTCCGGAGGGATTATTGTATGCGAATGTACTAAAAATCAATGAAGATTTAAAATAGGCAGAGCCATCGGTACTGATGCCAAAGACTCTAAAAACAGAAGAACCCGAATTGAACGCAAATAAAAAGTTCCCGGACGGATGCATATAGAGCTGATCCGTAGGATCATTGATTCTGTTGCCGAAGGACTTTGTGTCAATCGGTGAAAGCATTCCGGTCGTCTTGTCTGCAGAATAGGAAGACAGACTGCCACCGTCTGTGACATAGACATATTTGCTTGTCGGATGAACCACAATTCCAAGAGGACCCCGACCGAAGGGCATATTGGATGAATCGTAAGGGATTGTCTGTATATTTGTGAGTTTGCCTGTTTCCAGATCTATACTGTAGGCACCGAGTGTATTTGCACGGTCATTTGTTTCGTAAAGGAATCGCGGGATTTTCTGTCCGTCGTAATTTATGGTCAGTGGTCCAAAGACATTATTGACCTGTCCTGATTCATTTTTTGCCCAGACATAGAATGTGTGAGTTCCTAAATTGGTCAGTGTGACAGTCATCGCAGGACTGTTAGAATAACCCTGTACAGGAGTTCCCACAGGGATCCATCGACTGTCAGATCCAAGAGGAGGAATAGACGTTTTTGTCACCATCCATCCTGTGACTCCTTTCTCATCCACTGCGCTTGCATTCAGTGTAATGATCGGGTACTGTGTATTTCCGTTTGGTGTTGAGTAGATGCCCGTAATATACGGCTTGAAATAATTGAACTGAGAAGGATTCGTTCCATTGATGATCTCCGTTCTGTCATCTTCCCCATCTCCGTCCGTGTCGGGATTTCCTGAATTCACGGTTGGTGATCCCCAGGGAGTCAACTGAGCTGTCTCCCAATCGTCGGAAAGTCCGTCTCCGTCAGTGTCCTTTCCTGTCGTGAAGGAAACTGTGCTTCTGATCCATTTTCCATTCTTATCCAGAGAGAAAAGGCTGAAGTAATATGTCTTATTTGGAACAAGGCCGCTCACATCAAAGGTATGATCGTTCAGTGGAGTTCCCACAGGAGGATCTCCGTCTCCCATAGAAATTGGAGGCGAATTTTTTCCCTGACGGATCACAATGCTCGAAAGATTCTCATCTGTAGGATTCTGCCATTGAAGCAATGCCTTATCCTTTCCTGGAATTCCTCGAGGATTGGAAATGGACACTGCCGGATAAATGTCCGGTTTTGCCTCACATAAATTGGATGGATATCCTTCTGAAGTATCTCCCGCCCTTTTTAAAATCAGGAAATAATTTGTATCAGAGTCACCTCCCCCATAAAGATTTCCATCCAGTACGATATCTTCTCCTTTAAGATAGGTCTTCTTGTAGAGACGATAATAAGGAGTTCCCACAACCGTTGTTTTGATTTTATAACCGGTATCGGCAAAATTCAAAGTAGAAATCCAGGAAGCATTTTTAGATGTCTCATAGTAGGCCAGATAGACATCCAGATTCGTATGAGCGGTAAAATGGATATAGTCAGTTCCTGTATTAAACTTATGAGCTGATTCCAGATCTGCATTCTGGCATTTGATTCCTCCTACAGAACCGACACCAAGACCTCCGTTGCAGGTAGACACACCCAGAGAATTCCTAAGCCCAAGGTTCTGAAAAGCAGAAGCTGTTCCAAAATCATTTCCATCAATGATATAGTTTCTGTCCTGATAGTACATGGAATGAAGATCGACAGACATAAAAGCAGCACCTCCGCTTCCTCCTATCCCTGAGGGAAAATCAGAAGCAATGCAGGCAGGCGGAAGAGGAGTCGTTGTGTTTGGTATTACCGGAGCAGCCACCAGGATAAACGGAGTAAAATGATCAGTTTCGGCAATCACCACTTTTTTTGCGGCGTCTTTTCTGACTTTCTTTACAGGTTCCCATTTTCCTGTACGGGATTCAAAAAAGTAGACATAGAACTCATCTGTAAAACCGGATTTTCTGAGCTTATCCTCATCATATTCATAAATAATTTCGACGGGTTTTTCAAAAGTGATCCTGGAATTTGGAATCATTGGTTTTCCATCGATGTCCAGTTCTATATCGTAAACCTTGCCTATAGGAACGAGAGAACCGTTGATATCCGAGGGAACGGGGACAGAGGAGTCTTTTACTTTGAATTTGTCTGCGGGAATTCCTTCAGGAAGCTTGGCCAATGTGGGCTGCTTTGAAATGCTTGTATTCGGGCTTGGAAGACTGGTATCCTGTGAACTGCTCCCAGTCAAAGCTTTTGGCCAGAAAGAGGCAAGGAACTTATGATCCTGAATGAACTTTACTCTATCTGAGAGTCGTTTTCAATCGTTTAGAGACAGAAGGAGCAGAATAGCGAATAGCGAATAGCGAATAGCGAATAGCGAATAGCGAATAGCGAATAGCGAAGAAATGACAACATTTTACACTTTACCACCTGTTTAGAGATTATTTTACCGATAATACTTATGTTTAAATTGTCAATGCTTTTTTCCATTCAATCGGAAATGACCCTATGAAATCTCTCCTTTACAGTTCGAAATCATCTGAATCAATAGAAGCATAATTGCAAAAACAGAAGGTATTACAGACGGCTGCAGGTCAAATTTCAATCGGCTTGCGTTGGTGAACATTGAATCGGATACAGGATCATTATTTGAACATACAATATTCCTCTGAACTGATTGCAAATCAATGTATTTTTAACTCTAAAAAAAATTGATTCTAACGCAGTTTATAATCGAGGAATTTTGAAAATGAGTTTAATCAGGATGTCAAAAAATAAAACCAGCCCCCAGAAGGGAGCTGGAAAAAGGGGATTACTGAGCGTAAGGAAATTTTGATGTGTCGATTGAAGTCAGACCAGTACTTCCAAAGGCAGATGCTGCAGTCGAAGCAGTAGTAGGACAAGCAGTAATCTGAGGAATGGAACTTCCTAAAATTGTAGCAACAGTTGTGACAGTGGCAGAATTCTTACCATAAACACACGAGGAAATTAAGCTAGTGGTACTTCCATCACCCGCTGTAACATTCAAAATTCCAAGTTTTTCATTTAAGGCAGCAGGTACACTGAAATTCTTTCTCATTGAACTGTTACATGCGATAGCATCATTGGAACTAAGACCATCAATTGCAGCCACCGCATTCACAGCATACCAAGTTGCTGCTGTATTCTGAGGTGAAAGTGCATATACAATCTCTGCTGGACTAGTCAGATTCTGTTTTGTAGCAGCATTTGGAGTCTTACCTACTCCAAGACCGATAGAATCGCAAGAATCAATTGTCTTGAAATTGATATTTGAACCGCTTCTGTATAGAGTAGTATCATACGCAGTTGTTCCAGTTGCTAGTGGAAATGCGACTGCAAATGTCGGACTGACATTTGTCAAGGCTGAAGAAACCGGATACATATTCGATGCATACAGTGAAAATGGAAGGCTCACTGTAGCAGAAACAGCGACGTATGGAGTAGATACGGCAGTTTCAAAGGACTTGAAGTTTGTTCCCCAGTTCAATGTAGTTCCACCTGTAATTGTACCGGCAGTCGTAATGGAAATTGTATCCCCATTTTTTAGACCTGAAATCAGGTTCGGCAGGATTCTTCTTCCCATAAATTCACTCGTCGGTTTACGACAATCGCCATTGTTCTGCAATGCATCATACGCCGCAGCTGCGGACGTTTTAGCGGCAGCCAAAGTAGCAGTTGTTACGCCAGACAGAGAACAAGATGATCTAGGAATTCTAGAACAAGCAAGTAAAGCTGCCCCATTTTTTGAGGCTGTAGCATTCATATATGAGCTTACTAAAGATGCTTGTGTTGCTGTTGAAACCAGGTAGGTTGTTGACCAAGGAGCGGCTCCCATTGTAGCAACACAAGTTCCAGCACCAGTCAAACTTGTTTTCAGTGCCGCAGCAGTTGAAAGACCAAGCTGTGCCAAACCTGTTGCTGTATCAGTTCCTGTATTCGCCAACAAGGTTACAAATGCATCGTAAGCAGCCAAAAATTCAGTATTTTTAGTTGTACATAAGGCAGTAACACCAGGTGTACCTCCACCATAACTAGAAATCGAGGATAGAACTAATCCCAACAATGCAGTAGAATCAATGTAATTTTTTGCGGCAGCTAAAGCAGCCTTTCTAGTAGTAGCAGTCCAAGTTCCCTTGTCTGTCCAGAATGCATCATATCTTTGATTATAGTTGATAGTTGTTGATGTAACACCGGTCGCTGCAGTCCAATCTGCATCTGCAGTGGTCGTTGCATTTCCTGCTGCCTGATCATAGTCCAGCTTATCGAAGTAATCTGCATCTGCCGTAGTTTTACTTTGACCGCCAGTTACGGCACGGTTTACAATAGACCCTTGATAAAGGGAATCCAAGTTAACACTGATCCCGCAAGCCCCCGTCGCTGCACTCTGAACCTGTTGAGACATCAGCAGAATTTTTGCACCGCCGTCGTTTCCGTCTGAAGACTTATGACAGTTGACCGTTAAACCGGCGAATATCGCCATGGATACTGTTATTTTTGAAATATATTTCATTCGTTTTTCTCCTTTTTAGAGTTCGTGTTTGTAACCGACGCGGTAGTAGTTACCTGCAACGGATACTGGATACACTGGGTAAGCACTGAGTGCTCTGATCCCACCGTAAGAGTGGTTCTTTCCTGTAACTTGCTGTGCAGAAATCAAAGTTTCAAGTTCTACGAAAAGAAAACCTTTCTCTGTGATTTTTGTTTGAGCTCCTACAAGGTAGTTGAACCCGACACCTGCTCCGGAGAAAGTTACGTCTTCATATCTTGTTGCTGGACGAAGAGCGTCACCTGCTGCTGGAAGGGATTTTGCAAGACCGGCAGTTGCTCCGTCAAGAGCTTCTCCGTCGTTTGTTCCTTTCAGGTTCCAAGAAGCACGGAAATAGTGAAGGCCTGGAGCGATATAAAATGCGGAACTCTTGCCAAGGTTTAATTTAATACCGAAATAAACAGGAACGACCATAGAGCGGAAATTCCAATAAACGTCATACCAGTTGTAACCTGCAAAAGACGAAGTTGTATGACCACCTGAAATCTTAGTTGTATAACTGAATCCAATACGGAAGAATAAGTTCTCTCCAACATCTTTTTCTGTTCCAAGTGTCAGACCGCCGCCAACCATTGATCCGCCAGCTTTAGTATGGAATGCTCCACCTGTAGCATTTTGAAGTACCATAAGTTTGTTGTCCGGAATAATAATGCTTTGGTTACCTGCGTAATTTCCAGCACTGTCAGTCTTTGCACTGCCGGCATCCAATCCGTCCTTTATTACTGTTCCGCCAAGACCATTTGGATCAAAGTGCAGATGTCCTCCAAAGATCAGTCTCCATTTACCGGGCTTCGGGTTTTTGAACATCCCCTCGTCATCAGCCTGGACACAAACTGCCGCGAGAAGTACGGCTACAGCTAACGATGTTTTAAGTTTATGAATCATCGTGTATTCCCCTTTATTAGATTTTTCAGGATTTCGGATCACTTTTGAATCACTCCATCTGAGACCCAAGGAGTGAATCTATTTCCTTCTTTTTTTCTGTCAAGTGAAGTTTTCTATTTTCCTTAAAAAAACACTCTTTACTGTAATTTTATTATTCTCTTTTCGGTTTATATCCTCTTATACAGAAATTTTCATCCGTGGAAAGTCCGAATGTACTTTGGAGCTCCCACTTAACTTCATTTGAGTAGGGGAAATTCATTACTATGCCTAATTTTTTCATCACTGATCCCCATCCAGCCATATCCATCAGGAGGAGGAGAACAAACAATAGGCATCTGCTTCTTCCGGCTGCAATAGACATTACTCCCAATTCGCACCAGTCTCTGTTGATCGGCCTGAAATTCACCTTCTTAAGATTCAGGTATTTGTCCTGATACTGCTTTTTCAATCCGGATGGATCTAATGCAAATGTTTTTAAAGGAATTCGATATCTTGCAAGAAGATACGAAAAATATGCTGCCTTGCTTTTGTAAGGCAAACTTTTCTGCAAAAAATCTTTATAAATAGAATCAGGTATCAAGAGAGTTGAGATACCCTTCGCTCCCAAGGGTATTTCCTTTTTGATCTCCAATGCGAACTGTGATATGTTCGACTCTTCCAGATCCATACTCTGCCTCCGCAACGTTTCTATGTATACCTATGAAAGAAATGTTTGATTCGGCAAAAAAAAGAATGAGAATTACTCAAAAGTTAAAATTTTTGCGTTTAAGTGCAAGGAGGAGTTCCTACTTTTCTAAAAAGGGATGCTGAGGATTTTGCTTAATGATAAAGATGAGGCATTATATGGAGCGGGATAGGGATTGAAGCGGTGTCAATTTTCTGCGAAATGCAGAAAATTGACAGAAGCTGAAAGCCCGGTCGTCAGCATCTTTTCGCTGACGAATCCCCCAAAAAAATCAAGTGAGATGTTTCCAGATTTCTGAAAGTGCCTTGCCAGCACCTTCAGGGATGTACATCGAGACGTTTGGAGTGATCGTTGACCTTTCCGGATTGATTTCGATGGAATATGCTCCTCTTCTGATCGCTGTCAGAGCTATATTCATAGGTGCGCTGATCATTCCTGATGTCCCTATGATAAAAACAAGGTCCGCAAACTTTGTAAACTCATTACAGTCTTCAAGCATTCCTGGAAAATAGGATTCTCCGAACCATACGATATGAGGTCTTGCGAGAGAGCCGCAGTCAGGGCATACGGGTAATTTTGGTGTATTTTTAATCGGCGGCAGCGGAAATACCTGATTGCAGAATGTGCATCTTCCTTCGTTGATGCACCCGTGAATTTCCTTCATCTTTTTTGATCCGGCTCTCCTGTGCAGTCCATCCACATTCTGGGTGATCAGTAGGAACTCCTTATACCTGGATTCCATTTCCGCGATGATTTGATGTCCGGCATTCGGCTCTGCTTTCTCGCAGACACTCCGTCTCATCGAATACCATTCCCATACGAGTTCAGGATTGGCCTGAAATGCTTCGGGGGTAGCCAATTCTTCTGCCTTATAATTTTTCCAGTATCCGCCTGCTCCACGGAAGGTAGGAACTCCACTCTCGGCAGAAATTCCGGCTCCGGTCAGAACGACAACCCTTCCGGCATCTTTGATTTTTGAAAGAGCTGCTGTAAAATTCATTGGAGCACCAGCCTTGTCATCATTATATTCTGTCATACTGAAGAAAGCCGAACGGCCGATTCAAATTGATCCTGACAGTGATCCAAGTCTTATCTTTTTGAAACTGCTGTCAAGGGGAATTGCTATGCAGAATTGAATATATTTGGCACTGTGCTAATATGTTCAGATTATCAGCCGTTCCAAAAAGGATTTCTCTCAGTTTATATATTTTTCTTATTCTGCTTTTTTCTGTAAATTTTCTTCACTGCGGTGAGAAGGAGGAAAAGAAAGAGGCAGGTTTGCAGACCGAAATCATTTCTCCTCCTGTTCTGATTAAGGATACAAAATCTGCCTATTCCAGAATGAAAGTCATTGATGAATCTGGAATTCGGAATCTGTATTTTGTCCGGGACAGCGGTGAAGAGGTACTGGAGTCGGCAATTCATCTTTACACTCCGGAACAGCTTCAGGTGCTTTATACGAAGAAAATGTTCAGCTCATTTCTGATTTTCAAAAATCCGAAATCGGTATTGATGGCAGGTCTCGGCGGCGGCGGAATTGTACATTTTATGCAGTATTTTTTTCCAGACGTCAGTCTCGATACTGTTGAGATCGACGCTGAAGTTGTAAAAACAGCCAAGGAACTCTTTTATGTAAAGGAAAAGGAAAATTCAAAAATCTATATTTCCGACTTTCTTCAGTATGCTGAGAAAACTGAAAAGAAATATGATCTGATATTTTTGGATGCTTTTCTGAAACCGTCGGACAAAACGGATCCCTCAGGAACGGACAAACGATTTAAGGAGGAAGCCTTTTACCGTCTGATGAAAAAAAGGCTGAATCCGAAGGGTGCTCTTGTGATTAATGTAAACACTTTTATCGGGTACGAGCAGGATCTCATCAGAATGAAAAAAAGTTTTGCAAATGTATATCTTTTTAATGCAAAAGGTTCAGGAAACGTAATTGCAGTCTGTTCCACAGATTCCGAAAAGGTAAGTGTTCAGATGATGTCGGAGAGAGGGGAAGAGATTGATCTTTTGAGAAAACCGAATTTCTCATTTAAAAAACTTTCTCAGCTCGAAAAATCTCAGGAAATTCTGAAAGAGAAATGATGCATTCATAATCAGTAATATATAATGAAAGAAAAGCAGAGTCTGCAGAGTCGCAGATTCTGCTTTCAAATTCTGACTTCAGGCAGCAGCGCCAGCGACGGATGCTTTCATCTGTCTGACTTTCATTTTTTCCAGCCGTTTTTCTCTGTCCGCGAGTTCTTCCTCTGTTCCCACATAAGGGATTCTTGTTCCGAGTATATGATCAAAAAGAGGAAATGTAACTCCCCAGTTTGCATCCTGGTTTTTTCCCATATGATGGTCATAGTGCCAAGGCATATTCTTTCTTCCCCAATCACTGTCCTGATGACATTTCTTATGTGCGAAGTAATAATATGTCATAGATGTCCAGACCCCTAAAGTGAAGGTCGGAGCTATCGGAAGGAGAGGCAGGTGCAGAGCGGCTCCTCCAAGGAGAGTGACGACTTCCTTGCTTTGGGCATTCCATTCTAAAAGATTTCTGTCATAATCAGGATCGAGATTATCATTCAATCTGCAGTTCTTATGGTGTTCCATATAATGGAATCTCCAGAAACTGTCCTTTTTCCGTCCTTCTTCATGCAGAAGATATTTGTGAATCATCCATTCCCATGCATTGGCATAAACCAGACCTGTAAAAAATCCGAGCATTCAAGCCTCCTGAAACTAACAGTATTAATTATATTTTCGTTGTCAATAAAAATTTTTAATTCACGAATACTGTCCTGAATGTGAGACTGATTCTCTCATCTGTGCCTGCATCTTTAGGGACGGAGTGTTTCCATTTTGTCTGAATACCTCTTCCCATAAACAGCACATCACCGTTCCGCAGATTCAGACTGATTCGATTATTTCCCTCTTTCTCTTTGAGAAGAAATCTTCTTTCTGCACCTAAACTTAATGATAATATAATGGGATCGCTGCCGAGTGCTTTTTCATTATCAGAATGCCACCCCATACTGTCATTCCCGCTTCTGTAAAAATTACAGAGAACACAGTTGAATCTGCAGTCAAATTCTTTTTCTGTTCTTTGTCTGATTTCAAGAAGGGTTTCTGTCCATTTTTCGGCTGATCTGAGTGATCCGGAATATTTATACTGTATCCCGCTGTCTCCCAGAAATGCAGTGAGTCTGGGTTCCTTTATTTTCTTTCCGAATAATATTATTTCAGTTTCTTTCCATTCGATTTCATTACGGAGATTTTTGAAAAACCGTCCGGAATCTCTTCTTGAGAAAAATCCCGGACAGTAAATCAGACTTCCTTGTTCACCACTTAAAATTTCCGTTCTTGTCATACTGGAAATTTAAAATCCCGTCAGGAAGGCCGGGTACTTTCAGTCCGGAAGCACCGACCAGTCTAAAATCTGCATTCTTTTTCTGTATTGCGTCTATCAGTCCTGAAGAGAGAGTCTTCATAGGAAAACTGCTTTTGACTTTCACTGTAGATTCTTTCCCCTGATTGATAATCTGATCAGGCACTCCGGATACAAATTTTTCACCCTTAAGTGTCAGATCGTATTTCAGATCACTGAAATTCAGAGGTGCGGCTGCAAGGTTCTTCAGTGCAATATCAAATTGTGTATCAATATTCATATCCAGTCCTGAAAGTGCAGAACTCATTGAAGCCGGGGATGTTCCTGATTTTCCGTCCAGCAGTTTATCAAGCATTCCGACTGCAGTCTGTCCTAGATTCTGATTGCTTCCGGCTGACTCCATGACTTTTGATGTATCCGGTTTCATAATCTGAAAATTCTTTATATCCACTGTGGGGAGAATGGCAGGGACCTGTCTTGATTCAGCAAAGGGAAAATCTACAGACTTTTTTCCTCCAAGCTGAAACTTTTCAGGAATCGGAAGTCCCATAATTCCGTCCAGCTTCACATCCAGAAGCTCTTTGGATGGAAACTTCTGATAAAGCTGTTTCAGCTGATCATAGGAAAGTTTAAATTCGAATGGCAGATCTTTGACCGAGCCTGCTTCCACCTGTCCCATATTTGTCTTTACATCTTTCAGAAAAGTCGTTCCTTCTATCATCAGATTCATATTCAGGTCTGATTTTGGAAGGCTGACCGGATAAGGATTTTTCACTGAAGTCAGAAGATTGAACGTGATTTCAGAAAGTGTGATATTTTTTATATCCAGTTTCTGAAAGGAGAAGGAAGGTTTTGTCAGTCCTCCGGCCATACTGTCAAGCATAGTGCAGTTTACTGCCGCGGTACAGATTGCAGCTATTATCATTTTTTTTATCATTTTATTCCTCACTGGCGCCATAGTGTTTCAGCAGATTCATAATCTGTGTAAATCCCTTTAATTTCGCATGGGTATATGCAGACTTTCCGTCTCTGTCCCGATGATCAATTCCTTCCGCAGCTCCGTATTTCAGAAGGAGTTTCACAATTTCGATATCTCCGTAAGAACTTGCATATATCAGAGGTGTCTTTTTAAAATAATCCCGCACATTCACATCGGCTCCCTGAGCAAGTGCTTTTCTTACATGTCCAATATATCCTTTTTCCGTACTGAACAGCAGATAGTCTGAGGGAGCAACCGCATACAGAAAACTGGAACCGAATATAAACATAATAAACAGCAGCCTTAATACAGTCAGCGCACAGGAAAATGTAAATTGAACCATAGTGCAAAGACTGCGCCTTGCGGGAAAAAAAAGCAAGCACAATTACTCAGTCATCAAATACTATTGTTTTTACTGCGATGTCGTGAGGTTCTGAAAGAAAGTTTACCGGAAAAAGTTCCCGAAAACTTAATCCCAGAGTACGGGCCGAAACTGCCTCATTGAGTGTTCTGTCATAAAACCCTCCTCCCCGTCCAAGTCTGATTCGGTTTTCATCAAATCCAAGTGCAGGCACGATGATCAGATCCGCATCTACCGGATCTAAAACAGTTCCCCCCTCCGGAGAAAAAAGTCCGAACCTATCCTTTGTCCAGAAATCTGATCGGGCAAACTCGAGTCTGTTCTGACCTGGAATAATTCTTGGGTAATAGAAGCGAATTTCAGGAAAAAACATCTCCATAGAGTAAATATCTGCTTCAAATCTGTCGGCTCTGTAGGAAACAATTTCTTTTTTTCCTTTTAGATGAATCTTCAGATTCTCAAGTATTCTTTTTTCTTTTTTGTCTCTGTCTGCAATCTGAAGAATCCTTTCTTTTTGAATTTTTCTGGCTTCTTTCTTTTCGAGCATTCAGTTCAGCCTATGTCCAAAATATCTCTGACTTCCATCAGTGCAAATCCAAGCAGGTTTTCTCCTTTCCATTTTTCAGGGAAACGGCAGTCAGGATGAGACTTAGACATTCCGATTCCCCAGATCCTGTCATAAGGACTTGCTTCCACGAGAACCTTTCTGCCTGTTTCCAGAAGGATTTTTTTCAGATATTCATCCTGAGAAAATTTCAGAAGATTTCCTTCGATCACGATATTGTATTTATTTTTATCCCAGAGTTCATGATTGAATCCTTTGATTTCTCTGCCCAGTTTCTTGATTTTTTCAGGATTGTCCGATTTGAGAATTTCAGACAGTACAGCACTGTCTTTGAAAAGTCTAGCCTTTTCCGCCATCATCCATTTTTCTGCAGAGCTGTAGATGATTCCGTCTTTTGTAAATCTGCCCGACCACCATTGACTCAGCACCTCTTCGAATATGTCCTTTCCTGCAGCAGGACTGTTTTCCCAAAAGTACAGGAATTCAGTCTGTTTTCCATTTTTACTTTCTTCCAGAATCTGGTGTATACTATATTTCATTATATTATATCCTCAATAAACAATCCTGTCGATTTTTTTCAGGACTACATATACACAACACACACCTATTCCCGATTCCCCGCGGTTAACACCTTTTTTCGCCACGGGGAGCACGGGGACACAGGGATTAGCTTTCTCTTCCTATTCCGAAATTCGATTCATAATAAATTCTTCAAATTCCTTCTTTTCCAGTATTTCCGTTCTGAGAGAAAGAAACCTAACCGGGATATCCGATATCCCATCTTTAAAATAAGAAAGTTTGACTGCATCTTTCTCCGTACATAAAAAAACAAAATCACTTCCGAATCTTTTTCGAAGAGCTGCAATGTCAGTTATCTGAAACGAATAATGGTCAGCAAATGAGACTTTATCTGCAATCTGCAGTGTATCAATTCTGCCCGCCGTTCTGAAAAATGATTCTGATCTTGCAATGCCAGTAAACAGAACAGTCTTTTTATTCCTGAGCTCGCTTTCAGGGATAGTATTCCCGCTCAGATCAAAGATACGGTCAGGGGAATAGGCAAGATGAAAGAAATTCAGATGACTGTATTTCTCCTTCCAGCGTTTCTCCAGTTCATCTGCTGCAGGAGTGAACCCTCTTTCATATTTGGTAAAAATGACTGAGTGAGCGCGTGTAAGGGCTTTTTCTGATTCCCGCAGAAAGCCTGCTGGGATGCAGAATCCGTTTCCGATTCCCAGTTCTGAATCCACGAGCACAAAATCCAAATCCCTTTCCAGTCTGTGGTGCTGAAAACCGTCATCGAGTATGACTGTATGATTTTTCTCTTTCAGAAGGCTTGAATTCTGCAGATACGATTCGAATCTGTTCCTTCCGATGATGACTTCTGCATCCCTTACTTTTTTTTTAATCAGAAGAGGTTCATCTCCAACGTCAGTTGGATCGTCAATAAGACTGACTTTCGCACCCTGAATGCTTTTTTTCGCTTTATATCCTCTCGAAAGAAGAGTTACCTTTTTTTCTTTTCCGATCAGAAGTTCTGAAAGCAGAATGCTGAAGGGAGTTTTTCCGCTCCCTCCTACACTTAAGTTTCCCACACTTATGACAAATGCAGTCGGAAGCCTTTCCCTTTTTTTAAAAGTTCTGTCCAGAAAAAACAGCACCCTGTAGAAAAGACTTAGAGGATAAGTCAGCGGTAAAAGAAGAAATATTAAGAAATTCTTCAATTCAATCTTATTTCACCTTTCCGATTTCTTCAATGATTTTCGAAGACCAGTCTCCTCCGGTTCTCGCAAATACTGCTGGTGTTCCAAGAGGAGCATCGACATCATAAAACTTTCCACCCGAATATTTTTTACCAGTGAATATATGTGTCCATTCTCCTTCTGGAAAATAACCTTCCACGCTGTCTGCACCCTTCTTTACGACAGGAAGAACAAGAATATCCTTCCCGAGCAGAAACTGGTGTTTCAGATTATATGTATTTTTATCATTTGGATAATGAATGTAAGGATGTCTTACAAGAGGCAGTCCTGTTTTCTTTGCTTCCGCAGAAAGGAACTGCAGATAAGGCTTCAGTGCAAGATGAATCTTTCCGAAACGGGCAAAGAATTTTACAGTCTCATCATCAGTGTAGGGCTGATGATTTTTCTTAGGCTTGTTTCCTTCATGTGTTCTGAATATCGGAGTGAATGCATTCAGTTCTGTCCAGCGGAGAAACAGTTCCTTTGAACGGTGATAATTCATCAGAGGATTGTCTATTGTTGTATATCCTCCGATATCACTGTGATTCATTGCAATACCGCTGATGCCGCCTGAATTCAAACCGACTACAGTGGATGCCAGTCCGTCATTTTCGCCGAAGCTCACCATCTGATCCCCAAGCCAGAATGCAGTCGAATACTTGCTGGAATAACTGTAACCGGCTCTGGTAAAAAAAACAATCTTTCCTTCCTTACCTGCCTCAGCAATTGCCTCTCTATTAATTCTTGCCCAATCCACCGGATACTGATTATGATAAACCTCTGCAGAAACTCCTGAATGAAGTTTTGCATCAAACGGAAGCCATTCTCCAAAGTCGGCCATCCAGCCGGCAAGACCGACGTCGATCATATTTTTCTTAATGATGGACTTTGTCCATTTTGCAGCCTCCGGATTTGTAAGATCAATCAGATATGCAGGAAAACCGACCGTCTGAATCAGATAGTCTTTTCCTTCCTGATTCTTTACCAGATATCCTTTTGCCTTTGCTTCTTCGAGCATTGGATTTTCAAATTTTTCGTCCGCTTTCTTTGGATCCCTGTCCGCAAGAAATGAGTTTATATATCCAAGAACCTGTATATTTTTTTTGTTCATCGTTTTTACGAACTCAGCAAACTTGGGATACATTTCTTCATCGGCATACCATCTCCATTTCAGCTGGTCTCCGAAACCCGTGACTCTTCTTCCGCACCAGTCCTGAACCCAAAGTGCAGTTACCGGATTTCCGGCTGCCTTTGCATCACTCAGTATTTCATTGATTTTATCGTAACCTTTCAGCTGTTTTTCTCCCAGTGCAGGTGCAGTAATTTCGCCTGCCTGAAGTCCCATCCAGGTTCCGTATGCCCATTCAGGAAGTTCCGGATACCGCCCTGTTTTTTCTGTGAACTGAGCAATCAGCTCTTCAGGGGAATCTCCGATCCAGACAGAACCTTTCAGATTTCCTTCCCAAAACTGCACCTTTACAAGATTTTCATTAGAAAAATCAAATTTTGAATACGATGAATTTTCGAAAAATACAGATCTGTTTTTTGTGCTGATATAAAAAGGTATTGGAGCATATGAAGTATATTCGTTTCCGCCTGCATCAGCGGTCAGATTTGCACCGAAAGTAATCGGCTGATCACCTCGTCCGATTCCCTGCTCCTCAGTGAATATAAACGGAGTCTTTCCTTTCATATTAAAATGAGTGTACTGTTCGCCGAATCCGAAAAACTGTTCAGTCTTGTCGCTTCCGTAAACAAGAGTGACCCTGTTGAAAGTCTTGTCACTCAGTGTTACACTGATTTCCACTTTTTTCTGGGCCACAAGTTTGAATTCCAGTTTATAACTTGTATTGCAGGAGTCCCCGCTGAATTTTCCGAGGAATACCAGAACATTCTGCTGGCCTCTGACCTGATCCAGTTTCTGTTCGGTGCAGTGATTTGCAAGCGAATCCTTGAAACCGAAAGAAGCCATATTATATTTTACTTTAGGTTCTCC
>JBPOJG010000458.1:0-9212 GCA_052033835.1 Spirochaetota bacterium | reverse complement strand
ATGAGAATCCGAACTGATTGATTCGAACAAGACTTCCGCCTTTTTTGGCAATTTCAATCAGCCTTTTTTCATATCGGTTAAGACGTTTTAATCCACGCAGCATACGAATTCAGAAACTTATGAGTGCGGGATTGTTACAACTTTTTTAAAGATTGGAATTCTTTCGGAATTGTTAAAATTAGATTACAAAATCACTTTACGCACTGCATATTGGGTTTTTTTTTGGTCTGGCAATGCTTTAAATCAAGACAGCACAGGGTTTCTCAATTACAATGTCGCAGAACAAGCTTTTAAACAGCGGCAATCGCAGATTTTTCTGAGGAAGACAGCGATTATGACTTTTTGGTTCTGCTCCATGATGTTCCGGACAAAGAAAAATTGAAAGAAATCAAAGGGAAAATCATCATTGCCATTCATGATGAAATCTTGAATACGGATTTTGATATTATGATTCGAAATCTCTCCGTCTTTGAAGAGAATAAAAATATAATGAATACAATATATAATAATATATATGAAGAAGGATTTCTGATTTGAAAACCGATGTCACGAAAAACTATCGGATAAAGGTTACAGTTTTTAGAAAGGATGTAAAACAGACCTATGCTAAATTGGATTGGAAAAGATAAAATCATCAATCATCATATGGAAATACCGTTTCGAATTTTCAAACCGGTGGAATACATCTTGCCAAATTTTTTAAAGGACAGTAAAATGACAAAAGGGGAGAATTTATGATTACAGAAACAGCAGAGCATTTTGTTCAGGAAAATTTATTCAAAGATCCGATTGTAATCAAATTTAAAGAAACATTGGAGAAACTGGAAGTTCCGGTCCACAGCATTTATTTTTTCGGAAGCCGGGCGAAAGGAACTTCTGAGGAAGACAGCGATTATGACTTTTTGGTTCTGCTCCATGATGTTCCGGACAAAGAAAAATTGAAAGAAATCAAAGGGAAAATCATCATTGCCATTCATGATGAAATCTTGAATACGGATTTCGATATTATGATTCGAAATTTTTCCGTTTTTGAAGAGAATAAAAATATAATGAATACAATATATAATAATATATATGAAGAAGGATTTCTGATTTGAAAACCGATGTCACGAAAAATTATTTACTGAAGGCAGAGCATGATCTGGGAACTGCCGAACTGACTTATAACACCAGGCCGGAGTATACAGATACTGTCACTTTTCATTCTCAGCAGGCAGTTGAAAAAGCACTCAAAGCATATTTAAATTTTCATAAGGAAAAAATAAATACGAAACATGATATCTCGGCACTGCTTAAAAAGTGTACGGAAATTGATTCCAGTTTTTCTGTTTTTATTGTCGCATCAACTGCCAATTTAAATGATATTGGAATGAGTGTCAGATATGACGATATTGAAAATGATCCTACAAAAGAAGAAGCTTTTCGATATTTGGAACTTGCCAGAGAAATAAGAGAATTTGTATTAAAGAAACTATCAGAAAAAGGTTACAGTTTTTAGAAAGGATGTAAAATATGCCCACATTGAACTTGCGTATCGAGACGCCCATTGAATTGCATCTCAACTTGTAATGGACAGTCGAAAGATTCGGATTTTCAACACTGTCAGTGAACGCCTGAACACTTAGGAACTCGGCCCCCCTTTCTTATTTTGATCTAATAACCCACCTTATGAAAGTTTCCCCTATAGGTGAACCTCCAAAACGCTTGCAAAGCTGGAATTTTGCGTATAGAGGGTTTTCTAGGAGGGGATGAGGAAAACACAAAGTGCTTTTTCTTTTCCGATTGACGGATTTTGGAAGGCTTGTAATGCTGAGATGACTCAATAAAAACTCATTTTCCAAAGGATATAAATTGAAATCTAAAATCTTAAATCCACGTCAGTCTCTCAATAAAGCATTTTTAAAACTCAGACCCAATCGTCTAGAGATTGAAAAATTTAAGACAAACTTAAAAAGACTTCTTTCTAAGATTGATGAGATTGAAAGTGAGGAAAACCAGAAAAATCATGTACGAGATTTTTTACGGGACAGTTATTATCTAGAAAAATACGAAATCAATACAAAAGACCGCAATGATCTTGTTATCCACAACGGGAAAGATTCTAAGACTGCCGTTGGAGTCATCATAGAAGCCAAGCGTCCGACTAATAAATCAGAAATGCTGACCAAAGAAAATATCAATGCAAAGGCTATGCAAGAATTGGTTTTGTATTTTCTAAGAGAGCGAATTACTCAGAATAATAAAGAAGTAAAATATCTGATTGCAACGAATGTCTATGAATGGTTTATCTTTGATGCACAGGATTTTGAAAAGACATTTGCAAATAACAAAGAGTTTGTCAAACAATTCAAAGACTTTGAAGAAAAACGTCTCTCTGGAACAAAGACAGAATTTTTCTATAAAGAAATAGCCGAGCCATTCATTGCAAATAATAAAGATATACCGTTTACTTATTTTGATATTCGCGAATACAAAGAAGCATTAGAGAATAACGACCCGACAGATGATGTAAAACTCATCGGCCTTTTTAAATTACTTTCTCCTGAACATTTACTAAAACTTCCGTTTTTGAATGATAGCAATAGTTTAGATAAATCTTTTTATTCAGAATTACTTCATATCATTGGGCTGGAAGAAACAAAAGACGGAAGTAAAAAAATCATCCAAAGAAAAAAGAGTGGAGAAAGAAACACTGGTTCCCTTTTAGAAAATGCAATCATCGAATTAGATAGTTTGGATAAAATTCACAGAATAGAAAATTCTTCTCAGTATGGAAAAACATATGAGGAAAAACTCTTTTCTGTTGCAATCGAGTTAGTGATTACTTGGGTAAATCGAATTCTATTTTTAAAGTTACTAGAAGCACAACAAATCAAATACCATAAGGGCGATGGGAACTTTGCTTATCTAAATAGTAAAAAGATAAAAGGCTTTGATGATCTCAATACTTTATTTTTCCAAGTGCTTTCTAAAAAAGTAACAGAAAGAAATGAGGATATAAAAAAACTCTTTGCACTTGTTCCTTATTTGAATAGTTCTCTCTTTGAAATCTCCACTTTAGAAGATAGATGTTTTACCATTAGCCAATTGAAAGATAAAGGCTTACCGATATTTCACAGCACTGTGTTAAAAGAAAACACAGGAAAAAAGAAAACAGGACAAATGAGTGTCTTGGAATATTTTTTCGAATTCTTAGAAGCCTATGATTTTAGCAGTGAAGGATCGGAGGAGATTCAAGAAGAAAATAAAACTCTAATTAATGCCTCAGTGCTTGGTTTAATCTTTGAAAAAATCAACGGCTACAAAGACGGCTCTTTCTTTACACCCGGATTCATCACAACGAATATGTGTAGAGAAACTATTCGTCGTGCAGTGGTGCAAAAGTTCAATGAAGTAAAAAGTTGGAATTGTAAAAACTTTGAACCGGAACTTTACAATAAAATAGACAGCATCGACATTAAAGAAGCAAATCAAATCATCAACAGTTTAAAAATCTGTGACCCTGCAGTTGGTTCGGGGCATTTCTTAGTATCCGCACTCAATGAAATCATTGCAATCAAGAGCGCATTAGGCATATTAACCGATAGAACCGGCAAGAAGATAAAAGACTATTCTATTGAAGTAGAAAATGATGAATTAATTGTTTCTGATCGGGATGACGGAATCTTATTTCAATACAATCCAAAAGACAAAGAAAGCCAACGAATCCAAGAAGCATTATTTCACGAAAAGCAAACCATCATTGAAAACTGTCTCTTTGGTGTGGATATAAACCAGAACTCAGTAAATATTTGTCGTCTTCGTCTCTGGATTGAATTATTAAAGAATGCCTATTACAAACCAAATACAGATTATCTGGAGTTGGAAACCTTACCGAATATTGATATCAATATCAAAAAAGGAAACTCTCTTATCAGCAAACACCCATTAGACTCTGATATAAAATCCATTCTCAAAAAACGAAAATGGAAAATTGAAGATTATAGAAATGCTGTGCGTTCTTATCAAAATGCAAAAGACAAATCCGAAAAAAGAGAAATGGATGTTCTCATTCATAGCATGAAAACAGAATTCATTGTAGAGTTAAACGACAATCATCCCGACGAAGTTGCTTTACGAAAGGTGAATCAAAAGTTAGCCACTCAATCCATGTTTGAACTTTCCAAAAAAGAAATCGACGAACTAGAAAAAGCCAAAAAAGAAAAAGCAAGACTAGAAACCAAACTCCAAGAAATGAAAGATAATAAAATCTATCAGAACTCCTTTGAATGGAGATTTGAATTTCCAGAAGTTTTAAATGAAGATGGGGATTTTGTTGGGTTTGATGTAGTGATAGGGAATCCGCCGTATATTAGACAGGAATTATTTTCGGATATAAAGCCTTTTTTGCAAGAACGTTATGCAGTTTATAATTCCATTGCAGATTTACTGACTTACTTCGTAGAATTAGGATTTACGATTTTGAAGAAGAAGGGAGTTTTTCAATTTATCATTTCAAATAAATTTACTAGAGCCAATTATGGAAAAGAGCTTCGTAAATTTCTATTGGATAATACGAGTTTAACTCATTTTATAGATTTTAGTGGAATTCCAGTATTTGACGAAGCAACAGTAGATGCGGCTATTGTTGGTTATGTCAAAGGAAAAGAAGACGATAATTATCTTCAATATGCAAATATACAAAGTATAGATTTCATTGCATCGGAATTTGATAAATATTTAACAACTATAATACGACCTATTCAGCAAAAGATATTAAATGAAAATACTTGGGCGTTTGAATCTAAAGAAGTTTTAGAAATTAAAAACAAAGTAGAAGCTCAAGGAGTTCCTTTAGAGAATTGGAATATAACGATTAATTATGGAATCAAGACAGGATTAAACGATGCATTTGTAATTGATGGGGATAAAAGAAAGGAATTAATAAAAGAAGATCCTAAGTCAAAGGAAATTATCAAGCGTTTACTAAGAGGAAGGGATATACAAAAATATTGTCCAGATTATGAAGACCTGTGGCTAATAGCGACATTCCCAAGCAAAGCTTATGATATTGAAAAGTATCCAGCAATAAAGAAATATTTACAAAGTTTTGGAAAACAGATTGAACAATCAGGGGAAAAAGGATCTAGAAAGAAAACATCGAATAAATGGTTTGAGACACAAGATAATATTGCATATTGGAAAGATTTCGAAAAACCAAAAATAATTTATCCAAATATGACTAAATATCTTCCGTTTACATTAGATCTGTATGATAATTACTTACATAATGACAAATCATTTCATATCACTGTTGATAGAATTTATTGGCTCGTCTCTTTTTTGAATTCCAAATTATTTGAATATTGCTTTCGAGATAATTTTCCTGAACTACTCGGTGGCACAAGAGAATTAAGAAAAGTATTCTTTGAAAAAATCCCAGTCAAACAAATCACAGAAAAACAAGAAATTCCTTTTAAAAAACTCGTCGAGAAAATCATCGAAGCTAAAAAGAAAGACCCTGCTGCGGATACAGGCAAATGGGAAAAGGAAATTGATGAGATGGTGTATAAGTTGTATGGGTTGACTGAGGAAGAGATAAAGATAGTGGAGGGAGACAAAAATGACGCTGAAAGAAAAAATTATTGAGGAAATTAATCAAGCAGACTCTGTGCAGCTGCATTTGGTTTACGATTTGATACGGAGTATGAATCAAGGCAGATCTGCACAGACAGCAACGATAAAAAGAAATAAAGCCTACCTGAAAGCAAGAGAGGCTCTAAAGTCTGTAAAAGGAAGTCTCTCTAAGGATATTATCGAAGCAAGGGAAGATCGGATATGAATGTTTTCATTGATACGTCCGCTTTGATCAAATACTATTATAATGAAGCAGGAACGGAAGAAATAACTGAGATCATTGATAATGAAGAAAACAATATCTTCATATCTGAAATTGCTAAAATTGAGTTTTCCTGCTCCCTTTTTCGAAAATTTAGAAATAATGAGATTTCCGATTCTAATTTAGAATTAGCGCTTTCAGCATTTAACGAAAGTTTAACCGGTTTTACGGTAGAGCCTGTCAGCAATCTGATACTTAGGGAAGCTGAGCAAATCATTATAAAAAATGCTAATAAATTCGCTATCCGGACATTAGACTCCATTCATACTGCTACCTTTAAAGTAATGTCAGAATTGGATTGGCGCTTCGCAGCATCAGATAAAAGCTTACTGTTCTTTTTAAAAAATATGAATATAAGCATTTTGGAAATTTAGGTGAAGACTGAAGGAAACGGATTCAGAAAATAACTCCTTGGGGTTCAATATATGGATTCCATCGAAGCCAAAAAGAAAGACCCTGCTGCGGATACAGGCAAATGGGAGAAGGAGATTGATGAGATGGTGTATAAGTTGTATGGGTTGACAGAAGAGGAGATAAAGATTGTAGAGGGTGGGAAATAATGAAACTGCTCAAACTTAATTACAATCAGTTCAAAGGCACAGATCAGGAATGGCTGCTCAATGACTGTTCCTTCGATAAATTCAATTTGGTAGTCGGAAAAAATTCTGCAGGAAAATCTAAGACATTAAATGTGATTTTCAATTTGGCTCAAGGCATTGCCGGAAGAAGGAACAATCAGCACGAAAGTGAGTATGAGTTTTTGTTTGAAAATGACGGAAACGAAATTGTCTATTCGGTGGTGAAATCCTCCAAAGCAGTTGAATCTGAGATTTTCAAAGTGAATGGAAGGAAATTGTTAACTAGAAACGCAGACGGAGCCGGAAAAATATGGGCGGAAAAGATCAATCAGGAGTTGGATTTTCAAATACCGGTCTTTCTTTCTGCTGTAAATGCAAAAAGGGATAAACTGCAGCATTCTTTTTTAGAGCCACTGATACAATGGGCTGAAGAAGTCAGCATTTTCCGATTTGGAACGGATTTGGGAAAAGATAAAATATTTATCAAAAAAAATGAAGTTGACCAAGATGTGAATCCCGCAGGTGAACAAATCCAAATAGAAGATTTTCCATCAACATATTTTTTCAGAGGAAAGAAGGAATTTAACAATACGTTTATTAAAAATATTATAAATGATATGCAGGCAATAGGATTTCCACTGGAAGATGTAGATTCAGGAACGCCTTCCAGCATAATCGTTAATCAGTCATTGGGCGGAGAACCTGTCAGTTTCATATTTAAAGAAGAAGGAGTCAAATCAAGATTTGATCAATTCAGCATTTCTCAAGGAATGTTCAGAGCATTTTCTTTACTGACCTATACCCATTATATGCGGTTAAAGAATACCAAAAGCACCTTGCTTATTGATGATATAGGAGAAGGATTGGATTATGAAAGAAGTAAAAATCTGATTAAAAAAATAGAGGAAATCTGCAGAGATGCAAATTTTCAAGTGATAATGACATCCAATGACAGATACGTTATGAATGCAGTGGACATCAAAAATTGGTCCATTGTTGTCCGGAGCGGACAGGAAATCCGTTTTGTAAATTATCAGAATTCAAAAGGACAGTTTGATGATTTCACACAGCTGGGACTGAGCAATTTTGATTTCTTTTCCGGGAATTTTTTTGAAAAATGAAGAATGTTATTATTATTTGTGAAGGACAAAGCGAGCAGATTTTCATAAGAAACCTGATTGAAAGGAAACTTGATCTCTCAAAAGTTTCTTTCGGATGCCTGAAGCTGCAGGGGCAAAAAGAAGAACAGGTTCCTTATGAACATACGATAGATAATTCATCATTAAAAATAATTATTCTAAATGCACAGAATGATGAAAGAGTTCTGTCTGTCATTAAAGACAAGTATCAGCATTTTAGCAGTAAGTATAATTTAATTATCGGATTGAGGGATATGTATTCGGAAAGTTATCCGGGAAGTGAAGCAGACAGCAGAATCAATTTGAAGATCAGAAAGAATATAAAAAGACAGATCAGAACTTTCGACTTGAACAGGAAAGTCCGATTCTTTTTTATGATTATGGAATTTGAATCTTGGCTTCTCAGTTTAGAGAATACTTTAACAGAATTTGTATTTGGAAAAACCGGTGAGATTCCCAGCATCCATTCTGAACCGGAAAAATTATTTCGTCCCTCTCACGTCTTAAAAAGCATTTTGGGAAAGTATGAATTAACTTACCGCAAGCATTACAGTGAAACTCAATCAATTCTATCCTGTTTTCAGGATGAGGATCTGCAATCAGTGATAAAAGGAAAAAAATCACCTTCCTTTCAGCTTTTTCTGAGATATTGCAGCAGATACGTTCAATATCCACCGTAAAGTTACATTGAGAATATGATATAATTACGCAACATCAGCATCCATTTTTAACCCCTTACCCATACCTCTTCAAATTCAGCCGCAGCGCGTTCAGCACGACGGTCACTGAACTGAGTGCCATTGCGGCTCCTGCTATCCAGGGAGCGAGAAAGCCTGCAGCTGCGATTGGGATGCCTAGAGAATTGTAGGCAAGTGCCCAGAAGAAATTCTGACGGATATTCTGAACGGTGTCTCTGCTGATTTTGACTGCATCATAGATTCTCATCAGATCTCCTTTCACAAGCACGATATCCGCAGTCTCAAGAGCAGCATCTGTTCCAGTGCCCATTGCAATTCCGACGTCGGCGGCCGCCAGAGCAGGTGCGTCGTTGATACCGTCGCCGGCCATTCCGATCTTTTGAGTCTGTCTGATACTTTTAATGATTTCCGATTTTCCCTCTGGAAGAAGAGCAGAATACACAGTGTGAATTCCTGCTTTCTCTGCAATTGCAGATGCAACTGTCTGATTGTCGCCTGTCAGAAGAATGGATTCAATACCGATGGAATGAAGTTTTTTTAATGCGGAAACTGCATTATCCTTAAGCAGATCCTGAACAGCAAAAACCGCCCAGGATTTTTTTTCTCCAATTACAGCAGCATAAATCAGAGTCTTAGCCTGTTTTTCAAAATCCTTCGCAGGCTTAAGTTCATCAGGAACAGTAAGACCGCTGTCAATAATGAATTTTTCACTTCCAATCATGATAAATTCGTCATTAATATTTGCTCGAAGTCCCCCGCCCGGCTCTGCCTGAAAATCTTTTACGGGAAGGATGACGGCAGAGTTCTCAGTACCGAAGCGGATGACTGCTTTTGCCAGAGGGTGCTCCGACATTGATTCTGCAGATGCTGCTTTGGAGAGAATCACTGACTTCTCATCTCCGAAAAAAATGAAGTCAGT
>JBPOJG010000395.1:0-22605 GCA_052033835.1 Spirochaetota bacterium | reverse complement strand
TTCTTCTTGACAGCTTTGTTCTGATTTTGTATTCTTCTTCATGCGGAGTTCTCCTGTTTTTATTGCCAAATACATTATTCGGCGGACTCCGTTTTTGTAAACCCTAACGATTCAGGGGACTAGTTCTGCTTTTTGAATATACATTCTAAGGGAAACCATTAGATGAGTAGACTCATCTCAAATCTAAGTATTCACACCTCTCGTTGTCAGGCAAGACTGCATATTGGCAACCTTTTTAGGTTTTCGTCAAAGGCAGAAGAAAAAAAAATTACAAAAAAGAGCGAAAAGTTTAGGGGAAGCCCTAAACTTTTGTGATACAGACAGGCCAGAATGCTTCTGGGTAATTTGATTCAACTCACCTGTCAAACCATTATTTCTGGGGAACCTTTTTGCCGGTTCCCGCTAAGTCAAAAAATCTTTGATTTTCTCCATAGACAGACCGGTAATTTCTGCTATTTCTGAAGCCTGCATTCCTTTTGTATAGAGTGATTTCACCATATTCAGCTGAAACGCTAATTTATCCTGCTCCGCCTGTTCTTTGTCCCGTTCAGCCTGTTCTTGTGCGCGCTCCGCCTGAATACGTTTTTCCTTTTCTTCCTTCAGTTCAGAATCCAGCATGGAAAGAACAACACGTTTCCCTTCCTGCTCCTTCATTTCTCTGCGCTGCTCCGGCGTAAGATTGTCATACTCAATCAGATTGACTGCCTTCTTTACACCGTGATTTTTCATATTTACATTATAATTATTCCGATTGTATACAGACTCATAGATAAGATCCAGCCAGTCGCTGTAGTTTTCCGGAGTGGATTCGTTTCGATGATGCGGATTCAGCAGAATGAGCTTGTGTCCGTAAATCGGAACAGCAGTATCGGCCAGGTTTCTCGGATCTGCGCTGGATATGAGAACCTCGTCTCTGATCGGATTTCCTTTTTTGTCCAGACCCTTGTAAGGATTGGTCAGAATGACAATTGTAAACACTTCCTGTTCGATCTTATACTGGCGAGCACTTTTCTGCAGTTCTGCGAGAGCCATATTGTGATACAGAAGAAATCTGTCATAATGATAATCGTATTCCACTTTCTGGATTTCTATGATGACACGGTGATCAGAGGATTCAGCAAATATGTCATAGGAAAAATCTATATTGCCGGTCTTGGGGGAAAATCTCTTTTCCGTTTCTATCGTATTCACGATAATATCAATTCCGATGATATCCTTCACGAAACAGGTAAATACTTCTTTATCCGTAAATGCCAATTTAAAGATGACTTCATTGTCCAGAGGAGAAAGCATAAGGACAAAGTAGACGGATTTTAATAAAAGTCAATAGATTTCTTTTCGTAAATCACAACAACTCAGTATGAATAAAAAAGAAATTGATTTTTACAACCTGACAAAGTCGCATTAGTAAGAAAAAATGCTTTAAAAAGTATCACAGCCATCTTGGCTGTACGTTTGCTGATTTTACAGGCTGACCCTCTCATTTTTTGGTTTTCGATATAAACTAAAAATCACTTTACACCATCCTCTGTTTTTCCATTTTGTAAACAGCAACCTTTAAAGAGGAAAGAATGGCACAGTTTATTCAGATCGAAGAATCAGAATCAGTTACAGTGATGAAAATCAAAAGACCGGAAGCATTGAATGCTTTGAATGAAACAGTTCTGAATGAAATCTCAGAAACAGTTTCAGAATTGGAAAAGAAAAAACCAGGTGTGGTGATTCTGACCGGTGAAGGAAAGGCATTTGTTGCTGGTGCGGACATCGCAGCCATGAAAACTTATTCCAGTGCTGAGGCTGAAAAATTTGCTGAAAAAGGTCAGTCAGTATTCAATCAGATAGACCAGTCTTCCAATATATACATTGCTGCAGTCAATGGATTTGCTCTCGGCGGAGGAATGGAACTCGCACTCGCCTGTGATATTCGAATCGGCTCCGACAAAGCAAAACTCGGACTTCCTGAAGTATCTCTTGGACTCATTCCAGGATTCGGAGGAACGCAGAGAATGACAAGGCTGATCGGTTCCGGAAGAGCTCTGGAAATTATATTAAGTGCAGATATTATCAGTGCAGAAGAAGGTTACAGGATAGGCATTCTGAACAGACTGACAACAGCTGATGAACTGATGAATGAGGCGGTCAAACTCGCAAAGACAATTCTGTCGAGAGGACCTGTCGCCATCCGTGAAGCCAAGAGAGTTTCAAAAAGAGGATTGGATCTGTCCCTCGAAAAAGGATTGGAACTCGAAAAGAAAGCATTTGGAGCACTCTTCTCGGGCAATGAACCCAAGGAAGGACTCAGTGCATTCCTTGAAAAAAGAAAGCCTAATTTTTAACTCACCTTACGCAAATAGGATATGAGGTCTAGAATGTGTAATTTAATAAATGCATTAGGAAAATCTAGCGGCTTCACAGCGTGCAGCAGTTTCCAAGTTTGCGATGGATTAGCAAAAACAGCGGCTTCCAAGCTAGCAGCGACTTCCACGTTTGCGGGAGTTTAGCCAATTTCAAAAGCTGGCAGCCATCTTCAAAAAACCTGGCGAGGGCGGTAGCGGCTTCAAGGTTTGCAGCAGTTTCCAAGCTTGCGAGACCTTAGGGCCGTCGGCAGGCAAAACTCCAAAACGCCCCACCTGCGTAAGGTGAGTTTTTAAACTGGATGGGGTTGTGTAAAAGCTCAGTTTTTATGCTTTTACACAACCTCTTTACAGACTGAACTGCTGAATAAATTCAAAATCTCTCAGTTCATAAGCGGGAACAGCAACAGTTTCCCGCAGAATGGAATAAATATCTCTCAATTCCGAATATCGTGCATAAGAATAGAGAACCGTCCTGCAGGAATTTCTTTTTTCAAATATTCGCGATGTTCTGAATATATGCCAATACTGTGTAATGATAATACATGTATCCGGTATTCTGCCGAATATTTTCCCGATATTCTCTGCGGTTCTTTCTGTAGTGCCTCCTTCACTGTCTTCGAGAACAGAGGATTCGGAAATACCTTTTGAAATGAGATATTTTTTCATGATTTCAGCTTCATCAAACCCTTCCTTTCCCAGACCCCCGCTGACAATGATTTTCGAATAACACCCCTGCCAGTACAGCTGAATGCTTCTGTCAAGCCTTGCTTTCAGTCTGTCCGAAGGAACGCCTGAAGTCTCCACCTTGCTTCCGAGCACGACTGCAGCATCTGCCAGACATCCGTTTTCCTGAAGTCCATAACTGGCAATGAACGCGGAACTCAGAAGGAAATAAAAAACAGGAATATATAATAGCACCTTCATTCAGTTATCATCGGAGGTATTTACCGTTGACCTGAGTACCTGGAGAGTTCTCCTTGCTCCCTTTGGCTGCCTTCGTCCAGCAAATATCTCTATGTTCACAATGCGTCAGGAAAATTATACCGGCATTGATCGTGTTGATCCGGTCTCAAAAGCAGTGAGTCTGGTCATGAAGAATGGATATACTCCGACGACCAGTAAATAATCATAGTATCAGATAATTTATAGAAAGAAGCATCGGAGTCGACTAAAACAACTTTACCAGATCTTCCATATACTTGAACCTGGATTCATCCTGCTCAGTCGGTGCCCAGCTCGCAAACATCTTGTCACTGGAAGGATCGTAAGGTCCGGATTTCCCTTCGAAACAGATACAGGCTTCCGACAGAATGACGATGCTGTGCCAGACTCCGGGCTGAATATCGATTCCGTAGATTGGACCTTTTTCGGACAGGCGGTGTCTTGTAAGGACATTTCCGTTATCATCAAAAGTCAGGAATCCAAGTTCTCCTTTTATGACTAGAAATGTTTCCGGTTTAGGCGGGTCGCGATGCGTATGCGGCTGAATATAAGTGTCTTTTATCAGCACATTTAAAAAGCGCTGATAGACCTCGTGCAGTTCGTGAAAATTCCAGTTGGAACGTTTACGCGGACTGCTTCCTGCCTTCTGGATCGTTTCTTGGAACAGAGTATCTGAAATAAGCTGTATGGACGGTTTCATAATATGTAATGCTATACGGTTCATTTATATTTGCAATTGTATTTTTCTAGGATAGCGGGTACTTGCAGTGAGCCTGAGAAAAATATCTTTACAAAATTCTTTAAAATAAAGAATAGGCGTATGAAAAAAATAATACTGCTTCTTCTATTCCCTGTTCTGTTTTTAAGTTCTGAGTCCAGAAAAGAAAAAAAGAAAACTATTCGTTCCAGTAAAAAAGAAACCAAGGACATCTCCAATATAAATGAGGAAAATTCTCAAACCAGAGCATCAAAATCTCAAAAAAATCTAAAAAGCGAAATTGTTTCTTTCAGCAGCACCGGGGATTCAGATGGTCTGCTGGCAAAAATCGTAAAGGACAAATACGACAGACTTTTAGAGTTACAGTTCCTGAAAAAGGAAAATGAAAAATATTTACCAAGTATGAATGGAGGGATCAGTAAAATATTTTATAAAATTAATGATAAAGAATATAAGGAGAATTCTTTTGATCTGAAAGGCAAACCGGTAAGTGAGACCCATTTTAAGATACTTCCAAACGGATGGGAAATTAAAAAAACAAGCGGGAAAGAAATTAGAAGGCATTTATATGATGGGAGAGGCATTGAAGTACAATCAGAAAAATTTGAATCAAATGGCACACTCAATGAACGGACAGAATATAAATATGATGAACATTGCTTAAAAACAAATAGATTTTTTTCCTGCAGGACTGTGACGGAAATTTATGGAGCTGACGGTAAACTGACTGCCCGTACCGTAAATAAGTATGATCAGAATTGCCTAAACAAAACCGGCCTAGTAGGATTAGAATTAGTTGAATTGAACTGCAGGACTCTCATGGATGAATACAGCTCTGAAGGAAAGCGCTTAAGAAGACGATTGTTTACATATGATGATAAAGGAAACTGTATTTATGGAGAAGAAATTGGCACTGACGGAAAGATCATAGGCAGAATGCAGCCATTTTTCTATAAATTTGATGAAAAAGGAAACCTGATACAGAAAGAGACAAGTCGTGAAATGGCAGAACAAATTGGCTATATGCGCCAAGTATACGAGTATGATCAAAATTGCCTGAATACAGGAAAACCATCCAGTGATTGCATATCGCTGGCAGAAACATATGATGCGGATGGAAAACCGACAAAGCCGGGGTTTTTTAGCTCAGAACCTTTCCGTATGGTATATAAATATGATGTGAAAGGAAATGTAATCTTACAGGAATCGTATAGAGACGATGGCCGGCTTATTCAAGCTATAAATGGCAATATAATTGCTCGAAAAGTATTCAAGTATGATGAGAAAGGAAATCTCATCGAAGTAGAAAATTACGGATCTGACGAAAAGCTTGTAACTGCAGACCCCACTGCTGCCCGAACAGTATATAAATACGATAATAATTGTATTCTAGCGGGAAATCAGTCAAAGGACTGTAAAAATTTGGAAGAGTTTTATGGAGCAGATGGTAAACTTATAGTGTCTTTTTTTTACAGTTCAGCACGTATTATTTATAATTTTGATGAGAATGGAAACCGGACGAAAATAGAAAACTTTGGACCCGATGGAAAACTGAAGGACAATCACGAAGGCTTTGCAAGAAAAATTTCTAAGTACGATTCCAAAGGAAATAATTTATCTTCCCGGTACTTCAATGTATCTGGATCTGTTGTCGGAATGGAACTCTTCCAAATATTTCCTCACCCATTCCTTTCAGGTAAAATATTAAATTTGAAACTGGATATGAATAGATCCTTTCAAATGGAAGATGTCATTCAAGAGGCATCAAAAATTAAATGAAAAGAAGGGATAGTCTAAAAGCTCAGGAACAATGCGGAAGATTCATGCCTGTATACAAAATGCCGGACTGGGCAGTCGAATATGTGATATGCTGAAACTGAAAATAAAAAAAGAACATCTTTCCGAAACAGTCAGTTGTTTTCAGAAATGGAAACCGAGCTGGACTGTTTATGCAGTTCATCATGATAATATATATGATCTTCTGAAGGAATATGCAGGAGTATGGACTGAAGCAGACAGTATACGTATTGCTGGAAAAGATTACAGCCTGTCTGGATTTTCCGAGAAACTGTATTTGCGTATAAAAGAAACGGAAGGAAACAGTCTTCTTTTTCTTATCAATGAAAAAGAATTTCTAATTCTCGCTGATGATAAGACCGATTTTCGTTCAGCTCCTTCTGCACCGCGTGTTTACTGGAACCGGAATAAAAAACGAGGCAGTCTCAATGGTCTGAAAAAACTCAAGACTGTAGAAAATCTGACTGTAGATGAATGTCTGGGTATAAAAAACATCGATGGACTTTCTAGGCTGTCTGAGCTGCAGGATCTGAGTCTGACTTTCTGCAGACATCTGGAAAATATTCAAGGCATTGCCGATCTTCATTCTATTCGAAGCCTCTTTATTCATTTCTGTTTTCTTTTGGAGGATATCAGTCCTGTATCAAACCTGAGTGAACTTGAAACACTTACTATCGCTTATGCTTACAGTTTAAGAGACACCGAGGCTCTTTCGAGTCTCAAAAAATTAAAATCCCTGAATCTGTACGGAGCCAATCTGAAAAGTATCAAAGGTCTCAGTGCTCTCACTGAACTGAGGTCTCTTTGCCTGGGATATTGTATGGCTCTAGAAAAATTCGAACCGCTTGCCAAATTGAAAGGACTGACTGATCTGGATCTTACAAACTGTCTCGGTCTGACTGACGGGTCTTTCCTTTCCAGTCTGAAAGGACTTCGTTCCCTCAGTCTGGACAGCTGCGGTAATCTCACGGACATCAGTCCGATATCCGGCCTGAAAGAACTGCAGAAACTGAATATATCCTGGTGCGTTGATCTGAAGGATATAAATGCATTAAAAAATCTCCAAAATCTGACGGAACTCAGAATGAACGGGACTCAGCTTACAGATATCAGCGTTCTGTCTTCCCTTCGGAAACTGACAGAAAAAAATGAAGTATTCGATCTGAGCTGGTCGGAGCATCTTTCCGACATCAGTGCTCTTTCTTGTTTTACAAACCTGAAGGAACTGGATCTTTCAAGCTGCACGGCTCTTGCGGATATTTCGCCGATTGTCGGCCTGAAGAAAATCCAGAAACTGAATCTGGCTTCCTGCCCTGAAATCAAAGATATTTCTGCAATAAAAAGCATGAAACATATCACGGAACTCAATCTTTCCTACTGTGAAAAAATCACTGACCTTTCCCCGCTCGCAGGCATGAAAAATCTCCGAATGCTCAACTTGGAATCCTGCACAGGACTCACCGATATCAGTGTGGTGAAAAAAATAAAAAACCTTACAGAACTGATTATTTCTGACTGCCCGGGAATTAAAGACTTCAGCGCAATACAACATATCCCTGATCTGACTGTAAGTGAGGAATAGAATCAGTGCAATGTGGAACGCACAAAGGAGAATTTCAGCTAATCGCATTTTTTTAAGACTGCCCTAAAGTAACCCTTCATCGTGCGTTAGATTCAAACATCCCTTCGGAATGACCTAAGGGTTGGACTTCTGAGATTTTAAACCATTGGTTCTCTTTTTAGAAATTATTCTGAATTATGTTCACTCTACGAATTCATCCTCTGCAGGTTCTTCGTCTTCAGCTGGTTCTTCATCTTCAGCTTCTTCTTCAGATGCCTCTTCATCCACAGGCTCTTCAATCTCAGGCTCTTCATCCACAATAGAATCGGACGGCACAGTTTCATAAGGTCTGCCGTCAGGATATACGATATAACTCATATCTCCGTCAAGCCGAACCTCGATTCTCATATCCTTCAGAAGAAGAATCAGATGCCCTTCTCCATCATTACCAGCATGATCCGCTTCAATGCGATTAAATAAATATTCATAATATTCCTCATTAGACCTAGCGACTTCACCCATTTGCAACTCCTATTTAATTTCTGCATACTCCCGAATTTTTAAAAATGTACAATGTTTTAATTTTCTATCCCACTGAACCACTTAAAAAAACGGAAGCAATAATTGGACTATTTATATTTTTTAATTATTAAATGCAAGAATAATTTCTCAGGATTCATTTTTTTAATACACCAATAGAATGAATCTCGGGATCAAAATGAAGCTAGTAAGGAGGAACAATTGCATTTTTTATAAAAATCAGATTCAGGTTCTATTTTTTTTTTAAATGTGCCTGCGTTCAGCAATTCTTCTGCAAAGACTTGGATGCCTTGAAAGCGGTACTGTGCCTGTGAGACAGAGACTGATGTATGCCAAATTTAAATCTGCATCGGCTGCTCAGCCTAACGGCTCCGCTGTTACTTTTAACCTACATTTCACCCCTACCGCCTGTTTCGCTAGCGAGAAAGCCGTCAGATGGATTGCACCTTACAGCGTTTTATTTGATAAAGATGTAATATAATGAAATAAAAATATTTTTATAACATATTTATTTGACGAATTCTGATGCCCGAACATTAGTGACACAGAATATCCAAGGAGAAAACATCATGAAAAAATACTTTGCAATTACACTTTTTTCATTTTTGCTGCTGAGCTGTGAAAACAGGGAAGGCAAAAAAAGTAAAAAAGATGACAAGATTCTGAAAGATCTGATCATCGCAGGAGCCATTTCCCAGGCTGCTCTCGATTTCGGAAAAGTGCCCTGTTCTGCTACGGTCAGCGAAGCGAATGCCGATTTCACGGTTAATGTTCCGGCAGAAGGAAGTTACAGAATCTGCGGAAATGAAAAACTTACCGGCGCCTCAGTCAAATTCGACAATGCAAGGAAATACAGAATTACAGCGACGAACGGCACACAGGTTCTAGAAAGCAGCGGATGCAATTCCAAAACCTTCTCCATTGACGTAACATTTTCCAGTTTATATGGAACAAAAATTGTAACAGCAGTGGATTCCCTTAATTCTGCAGAGCATACTGTTGATTCCGGCTCAATATATAAAATAACTTCCAGCGGACCAGTAGACCCAAGAACGTACTCCTGTGCGAATGTTACACCGATAAGCAAAATTGCGGAAGCTTATTCAGTTTTTTTTGAACCTCTTTAAAAGGCTGCTTGTAACTCGCGAGATTGTGTAAAGGCATTATTTTCTAGTGATCTTCACCGCCACCTCGGTGACCGCGCTGAAAACCTGCTTCAAAGTAAGCTTTTACAGAACCCCCGTGAGTTCCAAGAAACAACTTCTGCAGACTCCTGTTTCAAATTTTTTCTTGTCCTTATACTGTTCTGTAATTTGAGTAAATCAGGAGACTTGAAATGAAACAAAAACTGCTGCCTTTCTTATTTATGCTTTTATCCTGTTCCGATCCGTATATCAGATACGACAGAAACAGGCCCGCCGAGACAGGGGATATTCAGGCGAAAAGCAGACTTTTATTATATACTTATATTATCAATCAGTCTACAGTTTATTCTGTAAAAAGTGAAAGCGGAACAGTCAGCAATTATACCTGCGGTGCCGATGAAAAAACGGGTTATCTCAATGGGCTGAAAAACTTGATAAAGAAAAATACCAATCTTCAGGTCAAGGATGAAACTTCATTCAGAAATTCGAAAACATCTGCTTCTTTGAAGATGACAGAAGAGGAAAACATTCTGAATATTTCAGGAGCTCCTCTTGTCAAAGAATCAAAACATAAAGTGGTCTTTCCGAAGATTTTGAGCGAAACTGATTCCGATCAGATTCTTCTTGCACAAGTGCAATATAATTTATCCCATAAAGAGATCAGTCAGTATGTGTTCGAATTCAAACTGCACACAACCCTCACAGTTCTGATGTATGACAGAAGCGGAAGACTGATTTACAGTACAGAAAAAACAGTTGAGAGACAGACAAATTATGCAGATGATAAATTCTCTCTCGGAGGTGTTTTTGTGGATGCACTGAATGTGCTTTTCAATAACAGAATGGATATTCCAATTCATAAATCCTGCCGCCCTGTACTGCAGGAAAATCTGAATGAACTTTGGAACAGTACGCTGACTGAACTTAAAAAGAAATATCCTTCTATATGAATCTTTATGCGTTTATACGCGATAAAATCGGTTTAAAAAAATCTCTGATATATTAGAGAGCCTGCATCGTATTCAGATCCATAAACTGACAATGGAACTGCAGGCTGCAGCAAATGAGTTAGACCGATTTAAATGGATTGCATCCTATGTGAAAAAAACATATAGAAAGAGCCATTAAGCTGTTAGTGCGACTTTGTCAAGTCGCATTAGATGATCTCTGTTATGATGTCGGAAATTATCAGCTCACCTTACGCAAATGAGATATGATATATGGAATCTGTAATTTCATAAATGCATTAGGAAAATCGAATAGACTAGTAATGGATTCGGCAAGCTCACCAACCGAAGGGTTTGGGACAGCGGCTTCCAAACTTGCGTAGCCCCAAGAAATGCCGCCGGCAGGCTCCCTGCGTCTTTAACTCACCTACACACGAAGTGCGTAAGGTGAGTTAGAATATAAGAACTTATACCATTTCGGCACTGCCTCCGCCTGCTGATAATGCTGGAATTTTGTACAACTTGACAATATTCTAACGTCCGAATATATTTGTCATCTGAAACCGTACCGCTGAATACACAGGTATAAAAAAGGATATTGCATGAAATTAATTGGTCTCTTGTTGTTTTTAGTTCTATTCGCGAATTGCTCTGAAAAGGAAACGGAATATCACCCCAAAGCAGTTGTCATCATCCGGGCAGGCGATGTAAAAGTAGGAAACAAACCGGTAAATTTGGGAGATGAAATCACTGATAAAGACACTCTTGTTCTTGGCGGAAAATCTATCTGTGATCTTCAGATTCTGGATTCTGACTCTCAGGTTGTGATCCGACTGAAAGAATTCAGCAAATTCAGACTCAGCGGTAAGCAGATCGGTTCAAAGAAAGAAACCAATTTTTTAATTGATGCCGGAAATGCAATGCTCAACGTTCCGAAACTGGGAAAGAATGATGATTTTAAAACAATGAGTCCATCTACGACAGCCGGTGTGCGCGGGACAAAGTATGATGTAAGTGTCAGCCCAAACGGCAATACTAAAGTTTACGTAATCGAGGGTGCAGTGGCTATGAAAGTCCACATTCCGGAAATGGACAAATTTTCCAATTCTGAAATTAAGGACAGCAAGGCACTTACAGCAGTCAGAGAATCTCTGGATTCAAAAGAGATTGTGCTGGAACAGGGAAAATCTACAGAGATGCCTAAGTCTGTCGGTACAAAAATAATGAAAGAGACTGGTCTGGGAGAAGCTGTAAAGAAAGATGCTGCAAAAGATCTGGACAAGGATGTGGATGCAAAGTCGCTTGGACAGAAAATGGAAAAAATTGAAAGTGAAGAATTGAAGCTCATTGTGAAAGAAATTGATAAAAACACAATGAATCAGAGACTTCAGGAATATGCAGAACTCACTCCTATTGAAAAGGAGGTCGTAAATGACAAGGAAAAACGCAAAGCGGTCATCCAGGCAAGATACCAGAAATTTGAAAGCAACTGGCTGCAGAGACTGTTGAAGTTTTTAAAATTTTAAACTTATATACAGTAAAATTTTAAAACAATAAAACCGCTCAAGGGAGTCAGCTCTGAAGAAATTCAGAAACTGACTCCTTTCCATTCCTTCTTTCTGAATTTCAGGAAGAATACGATTCCTAGAAAATAAAGCCAAACCGCAACTGAAATCCACAGTCCGATGGAACCGAGAGAAAAGTAAATCCCGAGAATCCATGCAATCGGAAGCATCACAATGTATGATGCAATCAGATATACAACGAGAACCCAGTTGACCATTCCTGCACTTCTTAGAGCCGCTCCAAATGTCATATGATAGGCATCTGCACCCTGCGCCAGTCCCATAACGAAAAGACAGGGAACTGTATCAAGTATGACTGCAGCACTGTCTGTAAATAATGATATAATCTGTCTTGAGAGAAGGATGAAAAGAAGGCCCATTGTACCCATAATCAGAAGTGCATAATTTGCAGATCTGTAAATACTGATTTCTGCGCGTTTCCATTTCTTTGCGCCTGCAGCCTGCCCGAAAAGAGTTGTTCCGGAAATCCCGAAAGCAATTCCAGGCATAAAGGAAATCATCATTATTGTCAGGACAATATTTACTCCTGCAACTGAAGTCACACTGATCAGACCTGCAATCTTTGTGAAAATGAGAAAGGAACTGTGGGTCATTACGCCGTCCACTGCGGACGGAAATCCCAAAGTTGAGGCTGTCTTCAGAAATGCAGAGTCAAATATGAAACCTGAAAGCTTTATATATCCCAGAATATCCTTTCTGAAGAAGAATATAATGAAAGCCAGAAGGGCAGGTATTCCAGCCAGACTGGAGGCAATTCCTGCTCCCTTTACTCCCATTGCAGGGAAACCCAGATTTCCGAATATAAAAATCCAGTTGAAGAATATATTGAACAGCATTGCAGTGATGGCTGAAATCATTCCTACAAAAGTCAGCCCAAGTCCGTCAAAATAGGCCCTGAGCAGAAAGATCAGAACATAAGGAATCGTTCCCAGAAATCTCATCTGCATATACTCGGATGCCTGAGTCAGAACCTCCTGTCTTTCAATAAGCAGACTTACAATCCATGTGCTCAGGAAATATCCCAAAACCGAAATCAGAAGACCGAACAGGGTTCCAAATGCAAGACTCGTGGAAGCAATTGCCCCCAGCTCATGGTAATCGCCTGCACCGTATCTTCTCGATGTAAATGTCTGAACACCGATAGATGCATTCATAATAAAGACGAGCACGGTAAAATAGGTCATACCGCCGACTCCGGCTGCGGCAATTGCAACTTCACCCAGAGAACCGACCATTACTGTGTCGGATGCCTGAATCAGAGTCTGACTCATCATTCCAAATACAACCGGAACGGCCATTGAAATAATATTTTTATCGAGCTTCTTCATGTTTCACCAATTTTTTCCAAAGGCTCAATCTGTCATTTTATAACGTGAATTTTATTTTGCTGATTTTGAAATCTGTATTAAAACTGAGCTTTTACACAGCCTCGGCAAATTAGAAGCCACTAATCAAATTCAAAGTTCAGCAAGAAATCTGCCCAGCACCAATAAAACAAAACCGATCAGTAAATTTCCGGAAAGATAAAAGAAAAGTGCATCCATTCTTCCTTCTCTGTAAAGAGAGAAGGTTTCATATCCGAAACTGCTGAATGTTGTGAGTCCGCCTAGAAACCCGACAAGGATCATTTCTCTGTAAGGAGAATTCACCAGATTTTTATCTATAAACCATACTGTAAATACTCCTATTAAAAACATTCCGAGCAGATTGGCAGTCAGGGTTCCGAACGGAAAGAAGGGAAAATATTTTGCACAGGTTCTGGAGATAAAAAACCTCAAAACACCTCCTGCCCCGCTTCCGAGGAAAACCAAGAGAAATATTTTTGCATCAGTCACAGGATTTCCGATATTCGAAATGAACTATATCGCTTCAACGGAAAAAGACCCTGGCTCACCTCCGTCTTCCGAATCTTCTGCATACAGATTCTCTTCATCATTGAAAAAGAAAGACTCGTAATTTTCTAAACTCTTTTTATCCGACCAGTAATACCGGAAATAGGCCCAGGGATCACGTGTCGGAACCTTATCCAGCTCCCTGGCAGAATCGAAATAGGATTCCAGTGATATTTCTTCATTATAAGTCTGAATATCCTTAGAAAGACTTTTAAAAGATTCAGATGATTTATCATTGATCCAGTCAATCAGCTTTTCTCTCAGATCAGAAATCATTTTCTTTTCGGGAAATTCAATTTCCTCTGCATAAAGAATTGTTCCGGTAAAGTTCTTCACGCAAGTGTCAGTGTAATTTTTTCTCTCTGAAATCTTTTCAATATTCAGAAAAATTTTCAGCTCTCCCTGCAAGCCGGTGAGAAGGAGAGCTCTGCCTCTTTTTCTCTCTTTTTCAATGCAGAGAATTCCCCACCAGGCAGGTTCACCGTACATGGCATAGTCTCTGATCCTGTAATACTCAGCATCCTTCATAACATATCTCTTTCCCGTATCCAGTCAAGTGCTGCAGGCCAGGTCTCTTCAGGTGCGTGGATTCCGCATACAAGATCCATATGACCGTAATGAGTTCTGCTTCCGTAGTCCTTGCCGAAGATAGCAATTTTATTCGGACATTTCAGATGATCTCTTGTCCATTCCACTCCGTCAATCGCACAGACCCAGTCTCTGTCGCCTGTAATCAGAAACGCAGGAGTCACAATTCTTCTGTCGTCCACATAATGATTGAATCCTCCTGAAATTCGAGGCATTCCTTCTGCTGCGGAAATTGTCTTAATCTGATTCCATTCCAGCACGGCAATCTTCTGGACTGTATTTTCAATAACTGCTCTTTTGACCTCAGGAGTCATATTGTCGGCATTCCATATAAATCTTGTAAAATAAGTATCCATATCAATCACAGGATATACAATTTTATACCAAAGATCCACCGGATAATACATAAGTGCACTTACGTAGTCCATATATGTTCTGAAATGATTGATTGTGGAGAATGTGTATGTGAGCGCAGATGCAAATGTGGTCAGACTCTGAAGGTTGGATGCCTTGTGTCTGATCTGATAGAAAAATCCCAGAATGCCTCCGAGAGAATGACCGACCCAATGGAGTTTTTCTGATCCGAAATCTTCTATGATATATTCAATTGCAGCAGGAAGATCGCAGAGCAGATAATCATCAATTGACCACATACTTCCTCGACCAGTATGCGGACCGTCACTTCCGGGCCTTCCTCTAAGATCCAGTGCATATACCTGATAACCCTCATCCGTAAGTTTTCTGGAAAAATCATATTGAGGATATCCTGTATCCCATACAGTATGATTGGATGCAATTCCATGAAGAAGAAATACGGGATATTTTTTTGTCACTTTGGGACTGTCATATTTATAAAGTGCGACATTCCAATGGTCAGGAGTTCTGAGAAGGATTTTTGTTTTCATGAGTGATGATCTCCGTACATAGATTCAATCAGATTCTGGTATTTGCTGAACACGACATTACGCTTGATTTTCTGCAGATTTGTGAGAGTTTCTCCTACTCGCAGCTTGTCAGGAAGAAACCGCAGATCAGTCACACGTTCAAAACTTTTGAATCCGTTTTCGTCACCGATCAGTCTGTGAATGATTGAAAGGAACAGATGTCTGATTTCCTTGTGCTGATTCAGATCCAGAGATTTATCATGTTCAGAGACTGCATACCCTGCATCTTCGAGTTTTTCATAATTCGGCCAGATCAGCACTCCCAAATGCTTTTTATCCTGTCCTACAACTACCGCCTGTTCAATCATTACGTGCTGTGTTAGGATCGTTTCTATCGGTACAGGCTCAACGTTTTCACCGCTCAGAAGAACAATGGTATCCTTTGCCCTGCCTCTGATACTCAATGCCCCATTGACAGAAACAACACCGATATCTCCAGTATTCATCCATCCGTCGTTCAGCACAAGAGATGTCGTTTCAGGATTTTTGTAATATCCTTTCATTACGCCTGGTCCCTTCACAAGGATGACTCCCTGTTCTCCCTGTGCTGCTGCACTGCCGTCTTCCTTGACCAGTCTGATCTGAGTTTCTTCAGGAGTGAATCCTACAGTTCCTTCAATGATTCTGCCTTTCGGACGAAGAGAAATCAGAGGAGAACATTCAGTCATTCCATAACCTTCGTAAACAGGAATTCCTATCGCATTGAAGAATTCATCAATATGTACAGGAAGAGCACCTCCTCCGGACAGAGTACCTCTCAGTTCTCCTCCAAGCATAGCACGGACTCGAACAAGAAAAATCGGATCCATATACATATCAGGAAGTTTCAGAAGAGCCACCTTCATAAGTGCACTTATTTTATCAGTCAAAGATTCCAGAAGATTTTTCTGTCTGGTTTCAGCTGTATTGTCCGTAAACACATTCCATGCCCTGTGAAGACTCTGCTTGATTCCATACGATATATTAAACAGTTCTCTGTTCAGTGCCTCAGTTTTTTCGATTCGTTCATGAAGTTTATGATAGACCTGTTCCCAGAGACGGGGAGCTGAGGCCATGAGTGTAGGCTTGACGCGGATAAAGTCTTCCATCAGATCCTTGATGTTTGTGTAATAGCAGCAGGCACCGGAATCAATTACGGAATAATGCATAAATCTTTCGAATATATGCCAGACCGGAAGAATAGTCAAAATTCTGTCGGTTTTATTGATATCCAGAACATGAGGAACGATCTTCAGCTGATACATCATATTCGAATGAGTCAGCATCACTCCTTTAGGATTTCCGGTCGTGCCTGAGGTGTAAATGATTGTGAAAAGATCTTCTCCTGCCACAGAGTCTCTGACTTTTTTCAGTTCGCTCAGTCTGGGAACAAGCGAAGATCTGTCTTGAATGATATCGTGTATACTGAAAAAATTATTCTGCGATACAATTTCCTTAGGAAATGCAGCATCCAGCACAATGACTGGAATTTTTTTCTCCGAAAGAACTCTTGTGATTTTTTTATAAAGTCTCTGATGTTCAATGAAAACCAGAGATGACTCACTGTGATTCAGGATAAATTCGATTTCTGTTTCAGTTGAATCAGAACCTCTTGGAACGGTGACGGCGCCTGCGAGCAGAATTGCCATATCAGCAATCATCCACTCCGCTCTGTTGTCGGAAAAAACAGAGACCCTGTCCCCTTTTTTAATTCCTTTATCAATCAGAAAAAGAGCCAGCGTTTCCGCTTTTTCATAGAGAGATGCAAATGATTCCGGTCTGAAAAACTTGAATCTGTCCTTGGTATAAAATGCCTGATCTCTGTTTCGAGATGCTTTTTCAAATACATCAAGCAGTGTTTTTTTTATCATTCTGGATTTCTCCGATTTCATCCTGCGGATGATTTTCAGCCCAGATTAAAAAAATGTCATCAGAAGACAATTCATTTCCGGCTTAAACTCATTAAATCTGTCAATATATCATTTTCTTCAGGGAAACGCATTCTGAAGAAAATTCCCAATTGCTGAAAATCATTTTGCTAAGAAAAGGCCTGCTGAGAATCTGCTTATTGACCTGCATTGGTTTTCCTTGCATCCCAGCTGACTGATATGACTGTTTTAAGATCTTTACTGATAATCCTTTCCTTTATTTTTTCAACGCCTGTGTCTGTATTTTCTGCAGAAGAAAATTCGCAGAAACTAAGTCTGCTTGTAATATTTTCAAAATATAAGGAAAATAATCTTAATTTCAGTTCATCGGATCTGAATCCGAAAGAGTTCGGTGATCAGCATGATACAGTGCAGATGGAAGTAATGAGCAGGGGAAGCCTGCAGTTCCGTATTTTTTACATATGGCTGGGAGAATACCCTGTCAGAAACGGATTCCGAAAAAAGCGGCCCGTTTATATCCGTCTGAACAAAACAGTTCTTGTAAGAATTCAGAAAGAAAGAGACAGCCTGATTTCCTCAAATGAAATTGAATTTCCTGACGATTGAGCAGTATATAAGTTGACATTCTGTATCTCTTAGATTTGATAGAAATAATGCACTTGTCAGAGGCTCATTTATGAAGAAACTTATTTCCAATCTGATGAATATGGGAAATGAACATTTTACCCGTGAAACAGATATAAAAAATAATATTATTGCAAACCAGATTATTCTGATATTTATCTCGGGTATTTTCTTTTTCATCCTCTATCTGATCTGTGCTATGTTTTATATGATCCATCTGAAACAGGATATCATTGTGCCTGCATATCATTTCGTCCCACCCACTTTTTCAATGGTAACGGTACTCGTTCTCAGTTTCTTTCTGAAATATAAAACTGGTAAAAATACACTGATAATAAGCATTGCATATATTTTGGGAATAGCCTATCTGACTTATATGGATTATATCGTAGGTCCGACAGTTCTCGCTTATATGGTTCTTTTTACACTGATCCCGCTGCCTTTCTTTATTTTTGACAGATCTCACGTAAAAGCGATCATCGGGCTGGAAATCATTCTCTGGATTATGATATTTTTTACTTATTTTTACAATACAGGAAATATCCCACCTGTAAAACTTCCTAAAGAACTGGAAACAGCTACAAATTATATGATTATGTTTCTGACTGCAGGATTTCTGACTGGAAATACATATTATCTCTGGAATGAAACACTGATTACCGAAGAGAAGGTCATTCTAGAAAAACACAATACTCAGGCGGCTCTGGATTCACTGAATGTACTGAAGGTGCAGCAGGACGGTGATTATTTTCTGACCTCACTTCTGACAGACCCGCTCAACTTTATGAATCTGAACAGCAGCAATGTCAGAGCAGAAATATTTCTGAAGAGCAAAAAGCAGTTTGTCTTCAGAAACAAACACAAAGAACTCGGCGGAGACATCAACATCATCGATGAAATTCATCTGTCAGGCAGAAAGTATATTATCTTTATGAATGCAGATGCGATGGGAAAATCCCTTCAGGGAGCAGGCGGAGCCTTAGTGCTTGGAGCAGCATTCAAAAGTCTTATCTTGAGGGCAAAAAAACACGAAGATGAAGAAGACCAGTTTCCAGAGAGCTGGCTTAAGACAATGTTTGAGGAACTCGGACAGATATTTGAAACTTTCAACGGTTCTATGCTCGTTTCTGCTGTCATCGGTCTGATTGAGGAGGATACTGGCTTTCTTTATTATGTAAATGCAGAACATCCTTTTTTAGTGCTGCTCAGGGACGGAAAGGCAAAATTCATAGAAACTGAACTCCAGAACCGAAAACTTGGAATCACTGGATTCGATGATGGGGTATGTATTAAACTTTTTCAATTAAAAAATAATGACATTCTGATTGCCGGATCAGACGGTCGGGACGATATTATGATGCCTGATTCGGAAGGGATCAAAAGAATGAATCATGATGAAACACTGTTCCTGTCAGCTGTAGAAAAAGGAGGAGGCAATCTTCAGGAGATCTATCAGGTTCTTTCAAATTCCGGTGATCTGAGTGATGATCTTTCTATGATTAAAGTTTCTTTTCACGGAATGAACAGAGCAGAAGAAGATTCTTCAGAAGAATACAAGAAGATCATTTACAGTGCAATGCAGGAGAAGAACAACAGGCTTTATTCTGAAGCGGTAAGTCTGTTCACTCATGCGATGAACACATTTTCCGAGAATATTTTTATTCTCAAACAGATCACCAGTCTGTATTTAAGACTCGGTGATTTCAGAAATATGCTGGAATACTCACAGAGAATTTCAAAATTGGCGCCGGAAGAGACAAGGTATCTCTTTTATACTTCATTTGCTTACTATAAACTTGGTGACATTGCAAAGGCTATATATTATTCGGAAAGAGTTTATCTCCGAGAACCTGACAATTTGAAAAATATTGTTCATCTGATCAAACTCTGTAAAATTTCAGGGAACAGAAAACTTTTCGATCAGTATCTGAATGCTGGTTTGAAACTTGATCCGGACAACCATACTCTGCAGGCATACAGAAGAGTGTCTTAAGCCTTCGGCTGCAGCTTTTTACTTAATACCGACGGCTAAAGCCGTCGGGAAAGGGGAAAAGTCCTGCCGGACAGGCTTAAAGGGGCAATTGCCCCTTTAAAATCCCCATTTTTCTATCCATAAGATTAATTATTAACAATTCCATTTCTTAATGAGATTGATTTTTTCAACAACTCTATTGAAAAAGATTTATCTGACCGTAACTGTCTCTTATCTTTTTGAATTTATCAAGAGACAGAGGTTCGCGCCCGCGATTCAAATCCAGCCTTTTGACTGCAAGCCTGAATCTGTCTGAATAAAGTTTTGCAAATTTTCCGACACCGCTCATCCTCTCTCCAAAAACAGGGCTGTAATCCTTTCCTTCAAAAAGGTTCTGCAGAATAGACTGGATTTTCTTTTTTCTTTCGGGATAATTTCTTTCAATGAAATCCCAGAATATATCCTTTACTTCAAATGGAAGACGAAGTACAACATATCCCACAGAATCGGCTCCAGCTTCTTTAGATTTTTCTAATACAGTTTCCATTTCTTCATCGTTCAATCCGGGAATCAAAGGCGCAAACATTACACCTACCGGAATTCCTGACTGAGAAAGGAGTTTCACTGTTTCCAGCTTTTTTTTCGGTGAAGCAGTTCTAGGTTCCAGTCTGCTTTGAAGTGCGGGATTCAGAGTCGTAATCGTAATGCTGACCCTGATCAGATTTTCCTCAGCAAGTTTTGAAAGAATGTCAATGTCCCTGGCAATCAGAGATGATTTTGTAATGATACCGACAGGATGTTTCCAGTCCAGACAGACCTGAAGCAGACTTCTTGTAATCCTGAGTTTCTTCTCTATCGGCTGATACGCATCCGTAGCAGAACCAAGTGCAAAAATTTTAGGAACGTAATTCTTTTTAGAAAATTCCTTTTCCAGAAGTTTTGCTGCATCTTTCTTCGCAAAAATCTTCGTTTCAAAATCCAGTCCCGGAGAAAGATTCATAAATGAATGATTGGGTCTCGCATAACAGTAAACGCATCCGTGTTCACAGCCTCGATAGGGATTTAAGGTCATTTCAAACGGAACATCCGGGGAATCAATCTGATTTAGAATCGAACCGGCTCTCTCATAAAAGATTTCCGTTTTCAGAGATTTCTTTTCTTCCTCTATCTCCCAGCCGTCATCAAAAGATTCTTTAGACTCAGAATCAAATCTTCCAGGGATATTTATTCCTGCACCTCTTCGCTGAATTTTCAACAGATCAGAACGCATTCAGATTCCTCCAAGGGATAGATAATACAAAGATAAACTATTTATATATTAAGCAAATATAATTTAAGTATGCATTTTTATTTTGCGAGCCGCCTTCCCTGCTCACTGCACCGACAAGCGGAAGGCTGACTGGCCCTCGACAGGACAGAGAGGTTCGGTCGATAAAGCAAATTTTTTCCTCAAAAAAAAGAGATTTTTTGATAAACCTGATTTACTTTTTTTCGCAGAAAAAGCATATTACCTTTTATGCATAATCATGACAAGGCAGAATCTGCTTCAGGTACGATCATATATTTACTGGCAGCCATATGCATATTTTCCTGTAATACAGTTATTTCTTACGATCTGGAACAGTATAGAATTATTAAGACAGGAGCTGACAACTGGAACAGATGGCGGTCAGCAAATCCTGAAAAGCATATTGATCTGTCCAAGGCTGATCTGAAAAGAGCAAAACTCTCCGGCGCTGACCTTTCCGGTGCCGACCTCTCTTATGCCAGGCTTGAGAAGGCTGATCTGTCAGGGGCAAATCTGTATGGAGCCAGTCTGGAAAAGGCAAATCTTCTTGGTGCAAAACTGAATAACACGAATTTCAGTGAAGCCAAAAAGCAGCTTGCAGAACGATGAGTTCAAATAAAGAAACTCAGATGTACATTGGAGTAAAATCTAAAGATTCCAAAAAGGCGTTTCATTTTGCGGGAATCAAAAACATTAAAGAAGTTTATGCTGGAAAAAATTTTCCTGGATGCAATAATCCCCCCGTACATTTGATTACCTTAGATTTGAGTAAATTTGACTGCTTTTCTGCTGACGTTCAAAAAATGGGGAAACTTCCAGTCATATATTCCAACTGTGAATCCTGCGATGCCTGGATGATGGAAGGCGACGAAGGGGATGCAGAAATGTATTTCAAAATCAAAGATCACAAGCTGACTCCTGTCAAACCGAAATCATATCCGAATGTCTGCGAGGAGGACAGTGAAATTGATCCTCCGGAAGAACATTTTGGGATAGATTTTATCCCCTATAAGGACGGAGATAAAGCAGAATGGTATGCGGTCTATGTCGGCGGGGAACCAAAATGGGTTCAGGGCTATGACAGCTGGGCAGTCTGCCCTGAATGCGAAGAAGCGATGAATTATATTGCACGAGTCAGAGCAGTCCAATTTGGATGCGGAGATCAGGACTTGTATATCTTCGTCTGTCCAAAATGCAGCACAGCAGGTATGACAATGCAGTGCACTTAAGCAAACCCATGGAATACTCCATTTTGATCTAAGGCTTTCTGCTCTGGATCTACATAGGAGTCAAAATCCGTATTTGCAATGGAAAGATTAAGCTGCACAACCGCTGATCTTCAGTTGCTTCCCTGCGACTCCTCCGCAGTCTGCTGACAGAAATGAGAAATGCAATTTAAAAAAAAGATCAATACAGATCAAGAACTGAAATTGGAATGGAAATTTTTGTGAAAATGGAAAACAATTAGGTAAATACCTGTTTATTTTCAGAAAAAATCGATCAAACGCAGAAAAAGAGCAGATTCTGAGCCTTTTCTGAAAAATAGGAAGAATTCAGCGGTCTCATTTTCACTTTCATATTTACCGACCTTTCAGAAAAGTTCTTTTCACATATACCCATTGGAAAATCATAGAGATAGGAATTTTGTATGTGTGGAATTGTTGGTTATATAGGCCCTAAATTGGCTGATGCAGTGCTCCTGTTCGGGTTGTACAGACTGGAGTATAGAGGTTATGACTCAGCCGGAGTTGCTGTACTGGATGATGGCGAGATAGAGATTCGAAAAGATCAGGGGAAAATCAGAAATTTGGAAAAACTTCTGAAAGAACAGCCTGT
>JBPOJG010000276.1:0-1629 GCA_052033835.1 Spirochaetota bacterium | reverse complement strand
GAATGGAAAAAACAATCATTTCCAATATAGTCTTTCTTTTTATAGTTCTTGCAGCCCTCGGAATGGTAGCTGCGGTATACTCTCTTGTCCGATCCAAAAGAAAGTCCATTGGGATACTCAAGGCACTGGGACTTCCTTCAAGTTCCATTCTTCTGATTTTTACTCTGAATTCTATGATTGTTGGATTCCTGGCCTCAGTCATCGGCGGGATCATTGGAATCTATTATGCAAACAACTTGGAATCGTTCATCAACGGACTGGGAGAACTGATCAATCTTTTTGGAAAACTGTTTTACGGAGCAGACTGGATGGATATCAAACTCGTTCCAAAGGATATCTACTATTTTGACAGACTGCCGGTAGACATAGACATTTCTTTCATATTTATGGTGACCACTGCATCTACAATTCTTTCCGGTCTTGCCGGATACTTCCCTGCCAGATGGGCAGCGAATCTTGATCCGGTAGAGACCATCAGAAACGACTGAAGTCAGACGAGAGGCAGATACATTTCTGCAACCACACAGGTCTTTCTGTTCTTAGGATCTGTGTGGTCTACGATATCATGAATAAAAAATATCCCATTGTGTTTTTTAATGACATTATCCACAATGGTCAGTCCTAGACCCAGCCCATACTTTTCGACCTTTATCATATACTCGTCATTATTATGAAATCTGATAAAAGGTTCTATTACGAGTTTTTCGTACTCTTTTGGAATGCCTGTATATGGATTGTCGCTGACATCATTTTTAACGGAAATCACAAGATAACCCTCAGCAATGAACGAGAAAATATTCACGGTTGAATTGGGCACAGCGTATTTGAATGCATTGACAGTAAGTTCTTCTACAATATTACTGATCATTTCATAGGATATGCTGACTTTTTTGGAAGAATTGAGTGAAGGAAAAGTCAGCTGAAGTCTTTTATGAGACTTGTGAGGAATCAGCCGTTTTACCATATCGGGAATTTTGGAAACCAGTTCAGAACATATATAAGTCTCAAATTCAGGCTTCATATCCAGAATCTGAGTGATCTGATAGATACCTTCAAACTGATGCCAGCATACATCGTTGCATTCAATCAGTGTGTCCAGGAGTTCACTGTCCACAGAACAGGTTCCGTCATCCTTTTTCACTGCGGTATCTTTCAGCATAAATATCATAGTCATCATAGATCCGATGCTTGCACCTTCCATAAACGAACGTTTCATATCATCGAGTCTTCTGAGAGATGAATCCATCTTATCTTTGTGAGAAAGACTTTCCTTGTAATTCATCCACTCTATCTGAGCCTTCAGTTTTTCACTGGCAAAACTGTTTCTGTCCTTTTCCTCATCGAGATGCGCTTTATAGTCCAATGCTTTTCGAATGATTCTTGTAATTTGGTTCAAATCAAAGGGCTTCAGAATATAATCAAAAACACCCAGTTTCATTACCTCAATAATTACTGAGGATTCATTATTCCCGGTAGGAACAAGAATGAGAGAATTCTCTTTCTGCTCTTTTATTTTTCTGATCAGTTCAGTCCCGTTCATTCCAGGAATATCCAGATCTACAATATAAAGAGAATATTCGATGTCTTTCAAACTTGAATATGCAGAAATACCGTCTGAAAAAATCTCAA
>JBPOJG010000194.1:0-9233 GCA_052033835.1 Spirochaetota bacterium | reverse complement strand
GAGCATCTCTTTCCGATTCCGGAAACAGATCATAGACTGTCATTAAAAGAGCAGATTCTTCAGAGTATCCGAACTGTTCAGTAAACACTTCGTTTATGGCAGAAATCCTAAGTGTTTTTATATCATAGATATACATCGGAGCAGGGATTTGCGAAATCAGTTCTTTCATACAGCCTCTTTTTTTAATTCAGGCGGAGTTTTCAATGATGTCAAGCGGAAACTGAGTGAGTCGGGTATCTGCATACCGAATTTCTTCAAATTCTGCTCATAGGCAATGCATCTTTATGAGGATGGCGTCGGGTGCAGCTGATATCTTTTCGAAGAGGGAAACTGCATTATCATTCTATCTGATGACTCGGTCTTCCTGCATTTTAAAAAGAATTTTATCAATGATGTAATGAAATGCATTTACTGAGTACATATGTTCTGCAGCCTGCCCGGCATAGTAAAATGCATACCAGAATGAGACTTCTTCATCAAATTTGTATTCTTTTATTACGGAATCATTAGAGTTGAATATTTTTACATTTACAGTATAATCGAAATAGAATGCTTTTGTCGGGATCATAGTCAGAGACAGCAGACTGAGCAGAAAATAGGATGAAAAACCCTGACTGTAAAGAATTTCGATTTTCACTCTATATTCATAAAGTCCTTTATAAACTGCAGAACTTCGTTCCTTGACGACTGCATAATTCGGAAAATTTCTGCTTTCAACTGGAAGACGATCAAAACTCCCCGTCATAACTTTCCACTTCTCGGATAAGTTTTTTTCCTTCGAAGAAGTTGACAGCCTCTTCTGCTGCTTCTGTTTCCATTGCAATTCGACAGTCCACAGAACAGGAACCGATATGCTGAGTAAGTATAATATTCTCCAGTTCTCGCAGTCTGCCAGTATAGGGCTCTTCCGAAAATACATCAAGGGCCGCTCCCTGAATCTGTCCGGCTTTTAAGACTTCATAAAGATCATTCTCATTTACAATCTCTCCTCTGGCGGTATTCAGAAGAAATGTTTCCTTTCGAAACATTGAAAGAACCTGACTGTCAATCAAACCGGATGTCTGAAGGGTAAGAGGCATATGAACACTCACAAGATCAGAGACAGAATAGATCTCTTCCTTTTCAGCAGAACGGATATTCACGCCGAATTTTTCACGAAATGATAAAATATCCTTTTGTATATCTTTTATATCATTGACTAGAACTTCTTTGGGACGAAACGAAGAAAGCAGTCTCACGACACCCTTCCCCACTCTGCCAAACCCCAGAACGCCGATCACGGAATGTTCAATGCGTCTGCCGACTGGCCTCGACCATTTCGAATTACGTATTTCACGGTCGCAATACGTGATATCCCTGAAAAGATCAAGAATCAGACCGACTGCAAGTTCCGTCACTGCAGGAGTCACTGCATCCGGAGTATAAGAAACACGGATTCCCTTTTCTCTGCAGAGACCGAGAGGAACAGAGTCAAGACCTATGCCCACACGCGAAATAAATTTCAGCCTCTCCGAAGAACGAATCAGAGGTTCGAGATTTTCCGTACCTGCTATAATGATATCAGCATTTTTTGCAAGTTCAGCTGTTTCTGAGGTTTTTAGTTTTCTGTTTAAAGGATTGTAAATGACTTGAAGAGAGGATTTCTCCAAAATCTCTCTCGGCAGAGAGTTTTCCCTGCCGAAAGGATAAGTGGACACAAAAACAGAGGTATTAATCGGCTCTCCTTCTCAGATAAGTCGGAATATCATAATCCTCTCCGAAATTGTATCCGGATGAAATCTTAGGTTTCATGGATCTTGTAGATTCCAGAAGCTCAGTATCGAGAATATTGACTACCTTCGGAGCAGGTCTTTCTTCCTTCGCCTGATTCTGTGCTGCCTGCTCCTTCTCCTTGTCTTTCTTGATCGGAGATACAATGTGAGGCATTCTCTTGAACCCAGTCGCAATGACTGTCACGCGGATCTTGTCCTGAAGAACTTCATCCTCATTCAGACCAATAATGATATTTGCATTAGAATCTACCTGTCCAGTAATGATCTGAGACACTTCACTCCAGTCACTGATCGAAAGATCCTTTCCGCCGGATACATTGACAAGAAGAGAACTTGCACCTTCAATGGAACTGTCTTCGAGCAGTACATTATTGACTGCCTGATCGACTGCATCTGCAACTCTGTTGTCGCCTATGCCTTCTCCGACTCCCATAATCGCATCGCCGGTATCCTTCATCACTGAACGCACATCGGCAAAGTCCACATTGATGATCCCTGCATAATTGATGATGTCGCTGATTCCTTTGACTGCATTCAGAAGAACATCATCCACAACCTTGAAAGCAAACTGAACAGGAGCCTTCTTGTCAACAACCTTCAGAAGAGAATCATTTTTGATTGTAATCAGTGTATCTACATGCTGTCTGAGATTGTTGAGTCCCGACCTTGCAATCTCTGCACGTCGTTTTCCCTCAGTCACAAACGGCATAGTCACAACACCCACAACAAGACACTTAAGTTCCTTTGCAATCTCCGCAACTACAGGTGCAGCCCCAGTTCCGGTTCCGCCTCCCATCCCCGCAGTGATGAAAACCATATCAGCACCTTTCAGAGCCTGAGTGATCTTGTCCTTGTCTTCCTGAGCAGATTTTGCTCCAATCTCAGGATCACCTCCGGCACCCATTCCTCTGGTCACCTTGTTTCCAATCTGAACCTTGTTCTCTACAATAGATTTGCTGAGCACCTGCTCATCTGTATTTACAATGATAAACTCAACACCGCGTAAATTGGAGCTCGCCATACGTGTAACCGCATTCATCCCCCCGCCGCCTATCCCTATCACTTTTATTACGACAGGGCTGGTTCTTTCTTCATCCATATACATCATAGGCTAACTCCTTAAAAATTATTCTCTACCCATTTCCAAATTTTCTTCCCGAAACCTTCCTGCTCTTCCGTTCTCTCATTCCATTTAGGAGCAGAGGCTGAAATCTCAGGCTGATAATCAATACTTCTGGCAATATATTTAATCAGACCGACTGCAGTGGAATATTCAGGTGTAGACACATTGTCATACAGTCCGGCAAGTCCTGCAGGTTTTGCACGGGAAACAGAAAGACCGATCACATCTTCTGCGACGGCATCCATTCCTTCAATCATGCTTCCGCCCCCAGTGAGAATCACTCCTCCCGCGAGAGCAGCTTTTCTTCCTGATTTTTCAATTTCATAATTCACATGCTCAAGCATTTCCCTGAGTCTAGGTTCAATGATCCTGACCAGATCCTGACGAAGAATCACCCGTGAGGGTCTTCCGTTGATCGCAGGAACTTCTATCTTTTCAGTAGGATCAATTGCATTACGAAGTGTATGACCGTATTTCTTTTTAATGATTTCCGCTGCTTCCACAGGGGTCTTGAGTCCGATGGTGATATCGTTTGTCACATTTGCTCCGCCGAACGGAACAACGGCTGAATAGGCAACTCCGCCCTCAATGTAGACAACAAGGTCAATGATTCCCGCTCCTATGTCTACAACAGCAGTCCCCAGTTCTTTCTCGCTTGGAGTCAGAACTGCCTCCGCAGATGCAAAACTCGAAAGCACCTTGTCCATCTGAATGAGTCCGGATGACTGAATGCATTTGTCCAGATTATGAACAGTAGTGATTCCGGCAGTGACAATATGCGCTTCCCCTTCGAGTCTGACCCCAGTCATTCCCAACGGTTCCTTGATGTTTGTCTGATCATCCACAGCAAATTCTTTGGAAAGCACATGCACTATCTGCTGATCGCTCGGAATCGGTGTGGTCGCAAGAATCGCATCAATGACTCTCTGCACATCATCTTCAGTGACAATCCTTTCCCTGTTTGTGATCGCAACCACATTCTTGTGATTGGAAGATCGAATCGTCTTACCGGAAATATTCACCGCCACTTCACGGATCTTGATCCCGGCCATCAGTTCCGCCTGAGCAATTGCTTCCTTGATGGAACGGATTGTCGTATCAATATTGATAATAGCTCCCTGCTTGATCCCCGAACACTGAGCTGAACCCGTACCGATGATTTCAATCTTGTGCTCATTTACAGGACGGCCGACGACCACCTTAATCAGGGATGAACCCAAATCCAATGCTGTAATGCTTTCTAAAAGTTCTTCTCTCATGCTCATTGAAAGACTGCGTCGTCCCCTCTTAAATCCAAATTGTTTACAGTCAGCTTATTTGTTTCAAAATAGGCCAATGCAGAATACATCTTTCTGATCTGAACAGATCCCAGACTCGTCCCTATTGCAATTTTCAGATGCTTCGGTGTATCCAAATAAAGATAAATACTTCCATCCTCTGATTTCGAAAACTCTGAAACCCTAGTTTTCAACTCAGGATAAATATCCAAAACCTTATAGACCGATTTTGCAAAATCCCTGAGAACTACATCTTCCTTAAAACTGCCTCCGGAAGGTTTGAAATCTCCTGAGAGAACCAAAATATCCTTATTTCTACAGTCATTTTCAGAAACAATACTCCATTCTTCATCCAGCTCATACAGAACACCATTGCTGAAAACAGTATACTTAGGAACTCTTTCCTGAACAGCAATGAGTATTTTGCTCCTGCTTCTTCTGTTGACAGAAACGGATCGTATCCGAGAATTCTGCTTCAGCCTGACTTCCCATTCCTGAGTATTCACCTTTTCAATGGATTTCCCTTCCGAAACCTCTATGAACTGCAGCATCTCCTCTTTGGATAGATACTTATTCCCGCTGAGAATGATCTCCCCGTTCTCAAAAGGCAGATAATCGAGGGAAAATTCATAAACAACTACAGCAAGTGCAGTAATCACTGCAAAAATCAGCCAAGTCCTGATTCTTCCTGCTCTGTTCTCCTGCAATGTTTCGTCCCTCATAATAATATTATGTCTTATTCCTGTACAGAAAAATACTCTTCCTACTCATTTTTATCGGACATAAGTTTTTTTTCAATTAAATAATTTCCTCTCGCCCGCCGATTGTGGGAACTCCCTTTCCCTGAAAACCTTCCTTTAAAATTATGTCTCATTAGATCCGGCCGTTTTGTGGGAACTCCTTGGGGACTAAACTCAGATTGAGAAGATTATGTCTCATTGGCTCCGGCTTATCCATATAAGAACTGTCAAAAATCGACAGGAACCCCTTTTTCCGGATTATGTCTCATACTATGAGATGTGGGAACTCCACAGGTTCTTAGGGCGAATCGCGATGCTGTCCCAAAAAATGCTTCCGAAACGAGCGACCGGGCATTCGGCTTCTGTCAAATAATTGCAGGTATTTCCGTAAAATAGACTGTCCCAAAAAGCAATTATTTGACACCGCCTCATTCCCTTTCGCGGTGACAAAACACCCCCAAAACCGGCATTATGTCTCATCCGATCCAACTGCTCTGTGGGAACTCCACACAGCGGAGACCTCGGATCTCAAGATTATGTCTCATTTCCTCCAAATCCAGCGGTCATCCTATGGTAAAGACAAAAGCATTACTTTTGCGAGAACAGCTGAAGCGAGCGGCGTAGCAGTCCAGCAACGAAGCGAGAAATCTCTTCCATATATGAAAGACTTGACCTGCAAAATCACTTGCCAAAAATCTCTCTCTGCCCGAGCATAATCCCAATGAAAGCAAGATACATAAATCCATACACGGACTTTGGTTTTAAGAAACTCTTTGGGGAAGAGGGAAGCAAACCTCTGCTCAAGGATTTTCTGAATGAGCTTTTGCCTGATCGGCATAAAATCAAAGACTTGGCTTTCAAGAAGTACGACCAGATGCCTGAGACCATTGCGGAGAGAAAAGCGATCTTTGACATCTACTGCGAAGCTGAGAACGGATCAAAGTTCATTGTTGAGATGCAGAAAGCCGCCCCCTTTCATTCCCCCTATCGGGGGAAAAAGAAGGGGGCGGACAGAACAGTGTTTTATACTACATTTCCAATCCGGGAGCTGGCAGAAAAAGGGGATTGGAATTTTGAACTGAAGCCGGTCTACTGCGTTGCCATTCTGGCCAGAAATACTGAATGAAGAAGTATTTATCGAGGGATTTCGGAAAGCCGAAATTGCAAACTACGATGCAAAAGAAAGAGATCAATACGAGGAAAGTCTGAAGTATTATCGTGATCTTAAAGCTGTGATAGATACAGCTGTAAACGAAGCACTTGACAAGGGTGAAAAGAAGAAAGCATTGGAAATAGCAAAGAAATGTATTCAGAAAGGGATGCCGCTGAAGGAAGTTTCTGATCTGACTGGGTTTTCAATCGAAGAAATACAGAAGCTGAATCAGTAAGGCTGTTCCCAAAGTAGGAACTACTTCTTTCGAGGGTCAGATTATGTCTCATTGAATCTGGCTTATCAAGTTACGAACTGCTTAAAATCGACAGGAACCCCTTTTTCGGATTATGTCTCTTTTCTCTACGGGAGTTCCTACAACTCAATCAGAGGACTCACTTCTAGGAATTATGTCTCATTACTCAGTAAGGAGTTCCTACAAAAAAAAGCTGGACAGCAAAAAGGGAACTGTCATAAACAGATGCATCAAATCAAAAGAGAACAAAACTGACTCTTTTGAAATAAACTGATTGGAGAAATCACAATGACAATAAAATCTGTGCAAACAGCAAACAGCAAACAGCAAACAGCAAACAGCAAACAGCAAACAGCAAACAGCAACTAAGCTGATAAGCCTCACTGCCCTTCTCGCATTCGGCCTCATCGGATGCACGACTAAGAAAAAAGACAATTCGAAAGCACTGATAGGACTTCTTGCACTGAATTCACTGAAGGCTCCGAGTGCCTGCGATGCATCCGTGAATGTGGTTGCAGAACCTACATCGGCAGGCGGATCTGTGACATTGAAATTTAAACAGTCTGCAATTGATACATCCAGTTATCTTGGGTATATGACATTTTCCCCTGTAGCGAACAGGTTTTTTATTTTGGATTATACAAGTTCAAATATTTCAGGTACTGCTCTATTTTCATCAGTTAAATTTAATTCTAATTGTGCAGAGGAAAGTGGTGATGGTACATATTTTACAACATATACAGCTGGTTCCAATCTTCCCAGTCCGTATACTGCAAATTCTCTCTCTGCATCGGATACAAAAAAAATCATTTATCGAACCATACAGACAGTTTCAAGCACATATACAGTAGAGATAACAGCAAGATCCAGTGCATCTCCAACGGGGATAACCGTCACCAGAGCCAGTTTCGGGAACTGAGAAATAAAACCTGCACTGTCTGCGTATGTGGAAGTGCGGGCTTCCATCCCCTATTTCAGCAATTTACTCAGCGCAACAATCAACCCTGTATTTGCAATCAGCATACCTGCGACCCATTTGAGGATCTCCACTTTGGAATCAGAAATTGTCTGAATAATCCGGCTTTCCGCTTCTCTTCCCCGAATATCCAGCTCTTTGATCTCCAGACGGGTTCCCTCAATTTCCTTAGAAAGCTTCATTTCCGCATTCTTTATCTCAAGACGGGTTCCTTCAATTTCCTTAGAAAGTTTCATTTCCGCAGTCTTTATCTCAAGACGGATTCCTTCAATTTCCTTAGAAAGTTTCATTTCCACATTCTTAATCTCCAGACGGGTTCCTTCAATTTCCTTAGAAAGTTTCATTTCCACATTCTTAATCTCCAGGCGGGTTCCCTCAATCTCACTCTGAAGACGGAGTTCAGTCTCACTCAGTTCCCTTTTACTGGCAGGATCTGCTTCTATCGTTTTTCCAAAAAAACGTACAAGTTCTCTGGACTGTTCTTCTGTGAAATTTACCTTTTTCAGAGCATCATAAGTTTCGAGAGTATTCATATCTATCATATACTACACCTGTAAAAAAAATGTCAACTTCTGATTTTTTTCTTCGCTGAATTACGCCTCTGGGCGAATAAAATTCCGACTGTGCAATGTCGGATGTATGCGCAGCCCATTAACCGATGGACATACCGTTTCTTAAAGAAAACGTAGAATGATTGACAGGTGTAACTATGCAGAAACTGACAGATTTTATCGATGCGCCGTATGGAAAAGGCACAAAAACTGTAGTTGATAAAAATGCAAGAAGCACAAAAGAGCTTGATCCAAAAAAAATAACAAAAGGTGCAAGGATATGTCTTATATACAATCTGAAAAAAGGAACTTCAAAAGTTCAGCCGAAAGCATTCAAAGTTTCTGAAACTGCAGAACAGGCAGCCAGAGGTTCTGTCTAAGGCTGCAGAAAAAGCAGATTATTCTGCTCATCTGGCTCTAGTGACTCTCCAAAGAACTCATAACTTGGAGTCCCGGTCAGGGTACAATGATTACTATGATTATGAAGAGGATGACGATCCTGAAATGGGTGATCTGATTGATTCATATCTTTCTTTAAATCAATGGTTCGATTCAAAAGGAAAATCAGTTTCCTTCGGTGATATGAAACTGGAAAAATCTGAAATTTTTTCTTCAGAACCTTTCGGAGAAGGAAAGGCCGATGAAACGGAGAAGGAGGATTACACAGGAAATGCAGGTGCAACTGTGGATCTCTGGTACAGACGGGCAGCTGTTGTTCTATGGAAAATCAAACTCAGAACAAATTACAGAATCATTATACAAGCACGAGTTGGAAAAATTCAAATCAGAGCTGGAGAATCTTGCCAGTCCGAGTTCTGCACAGGCAGATAGATGCTTATCACTGTGATATGACTCATACAACGTACAGAAAAACGAATCCTGAAACCTTGGTCTGCACAAAGACCAGAAAAAAATATGATAATGAGAAAACGCGGTATGAGCAGAATAAGAAAATTCTGGATAATTTGAAGAAGCTCGGCTGAAAACAGGGACTGTGTAAAAGCACGCCCTATTGGGCTATTTACCACACACCCTACGGGCTATGAACACAGATAATATATTAGATGACTCTAAAATAATAATCTAATATATTGAATTAACTCCACTATTTTGGAAATTATTTCCCAGATTTCTAATCTCGCTGCGCTCGATTAGAAATCTGAGTATTTCAATATATCTTTCGTGCCTCGGAGTTTATGCTGAGCAGCGTCAGCGTGTCGAAGCATGGTGAATTTTTAGCTTTTACACAACCCCTGAATTGTTTATTTTCTTGGGTTTTTAGAACCGGGAAGGCAAAGATTTCTTTTTGATTTCTCCAGGAATGCTGCAATTTCTTTTGCAAATTTATCATCTGGAAATTTGGCGAGCAGCGGAGCAATTCTGTCTTC